>NZ_ALWB01000073.1 GCF_000332215.1 Pseudanabaena biceps PCC 7429 | reverse complement strand
CGAATGGCGGCGCTTTGCGCCGCCATTCGCCTCTTGGGCTTAGCTATAAAAACATCCAGATCGCGCTTAGCCAGCCGTCAGTGGACGATAGGTTCTGTAATTGATATCGGGAAAGATATTGTCAATATACTCAATCTTCTCCAGCCATCCAGAGTCAATCTTGCCAGCCTCAATATCATCAAATAATTTCTCCAATCGCATTAAATGCGATCGCGTCCTTCTTACTGCATAGGGAACCATAGTGCCCGTACGCATGATAAATGCCCAGTCCGAGGATTGAGCTAAAAGTAGCTCCCTTGCGGCTTGATTGAGAGCCCGCCATTCTAAATCATCGGCAGGTTCGCGATAGGACAAATGAATCATCCGCTCCGCACCTTTATGCAAATGTTGATAGACCCAAGCATTAGTCTCATTTAGCCAATATTCGTGGAAACCTTTGTAACCCCAACTAGATTGAGCGGGACGCGATACCTGCTGGGTCGGATTATCTCGCAGATAATCTGCCAAATGGGT
Source organism: Pseudanabaena biceps PCC 7429 (assembly GCF_000332215.1). Lineage (GTDB taxonomy): Bacteria > Cyanobacteriota > Cyanobacteriia > Pseudanabaenales > Pseudanabaenaceae > Pseudanabaena > Pseudanabaena biceps. The sequence goes on along the minus strand of NZ_ALWB01000073.1, from coordinate 22,666 downwards.
CATTTCATAGGTGGTTTGGTCGTAATAGGATTTACGAATCAAGAAATCGATAAACCAAGGACCTTCATACCACCAATGTCCGAATAACTCTGCGTCATAGGGAGATACTACCAATGGTGGACGACCCATCATTTCATGGAGATAGCCAACCTGACGCTCGCGATTTTGCATAAAGTTCGCCGCATGTTCGGCTGCTTTCTCTTTCGCCCAGTAGGGATCGTAAAGTTGTTTTGCATCTAAGCCAAAATCGCTACCTGTAATGCGGTGATACTTGACCCCTGTATTTTTTCGCTGACCGTTAGGCATGATGAATGGCTTGATATACTCATAGTCAGCTTCCCATCCCAAATCCTTATAAAATTCACGATAAACGGGATTACCTGGGTAGCCCACCTTCGATGACCATACTTGCTGCGAGGACTCGTGGTCACGAGCAAAGGCGGCAACTCCTGTTTCCGTAAAAACAGGGGCGTAGGTTCCAAATCTAGGGCGGGGTTGACCATATAAAATTCCATGCCCATCGGTAAGGAAATAGCGTAGACCCACATCGGCAAGCATTCGCTCTAATCCGTCGTAATAGGCGCATTCTGGTAACCAAATTCCATTCGGAGCCCGCCCAAATTCGTTGGTGTAATGTTCAACGGCAACCTCTAGCTGCGCCCAAACTGCCTCTGGATACATTTTCATTAGTGGCAGATAGCCGTGAGTCGCCCCACAGGTAATAATCTCCAGATTATTGGTGTCTTGAAATTGCTTAAATGCAGTTATCAGATCGCCGCTATATTTTTCCCAAATTTCGCGAGTTTCCGCAAATTCTTTGACATAGTACTCCGCAAGATACTTAACATGACCATTATGTTCGTTATGAATGACCTCAAGTTCCACCAATTGCTGTAAGAGGGCGAGGTGTTTGTCATAGCGCTCTTGCAGAAGAGGATCGCGTAGCATAGATACCAATGGTGGTGTCATACTCATGGTCATTTTGAAATCAATGCCATCTCGCCTGAGTCCCTCATAGACTTTGATTAGGGGAATATAGGTCTCAGTAATCGCCTCATATAACCATTCTTCTTCAAGCACATAGTCACTTTCGGGGTGACGAACGTAGGGTAGGTGAGCGTGTAAGACCAGCGCGAGATATCCAATGCTCATAGATCTTCTTTTCCTAAAAAGTCTTTAAATTAGCCGATATTGCTAAAAAGTAGACTTTCAGAATCAGGATATCCAACATTGAGGGTTGACTATCCTGATTCTGAAAGTTTACCTATTAGCCAGATAACATTTTCGGGCATATTTCGGGCATATCAAGTACATTAAAGTTGTTCTAACCTAGTAATACAGGCAAGTTCCCTATGACTTAGCTATGCTGCTGAAAGCTGCTATCTCCAAATGTGATTTCATTCTTTAAGGCATTTTTAAAGTAATTTTAAGCTATTCCTGTACCCAATGTAATTATCCATACATCCTGCGATCGCGATCATTGACGCGATCATTGAGTAGTTCCACATAATTAAAAACCAAAACCTAGAAGAGCATACCGCCCGCTACGCGGGCGGTATGCTCTTCTAGGTTTTAAGTTTATTTATACTTAGCTACTTACAAGTAAATGGCAAGTTAAGCCTTTAGCTTACAAATTAAGCCTTTAGCGGGCAATTTAAGCCTTCAGCAATTTAGGTGTTGTCTCTTACTCGGAAATTATTCGGTAAAGTTTTTTGCCGTAGATTGTTAAAAAAAGGTTACACAAAAGAAAAATCAATTTAAATCAATAAACGTAGTAAATAAGCGTAAGAATGAGATATTTAAAGATAACCTGAATGAAAAACTCTAATAACTGCTCTTGCTATCTATCGAGATGAGAGATACCTTAAGATTCTTGATTAAGTAAAATCATCTTGTAGACTCAAAAAAGTAGCTCTGGGGGGAGCAAAAGTTTTGCCAAAAACTATCTTTAGACATAGTTAAGCACAAACTATTTTTTTATAGATTTTGCAAGATTACTTTACCAAACTGGTGCTTGACAAACTAACTCAGAACATGCGTTTGTCTATCCAAGGAGTTTTGATGCACAAAATTGAACTTTTAACTGTTCGCAGTGAACTTGTTTTAAGGAAAAGATCAAGGTAACTTATGATGTGTAATCGCTCCTTGCTGAGTTGATGATTTTGCTAATTTAAAAAAGCTTAATTATTTAGCTCGCTTTATTCTCACACTTGATTTATCAGGGGCAAAGCTAGATTTAGAGGAGGCAGTTTTTTGAAAAAGATATCTTCCAAAGACGAGGATCTGACGACTAATGTTTCCCTGACATTGGGCGAAAAGATATCCTCTTTGAAAGTTCGTCGTTCGCTAGCAGTTTTAGGGCTCGCCTTATCTGCGGGAACCGTGGGGGTGTTGATCAACCAACAAACAGCGAATAATAATCTTAAGGTAACGCCAGTTGCGACCTCATCACGAACTTTGACGGATGTGATGGCGCAAAACCAAGATCGTAAGTATGAGATGGCGCGAAGCGCGATCGCTTCAGGCACATGGGATAACTCTCAAGGCGTAATTGTCCACGAGGTGCGTGAAGATGAAACCCTCTGGAAATTGACGCAAGTTTATCAAGTTGATGCAGCAGCGATAGCAGCATCCAATAACATAAGTGCCAATACCGAGTTACAGCCTGGAGCAAAGTTATTGATTCCCCCTGTGAACGGTTTAGTTCATAAGGTTAAGCCAGGCGATACACTCGAAGCTATTTCCAACTATTACAACGTTCCTAAGAGCGAAATTGTTAAGTTTACTTCCCTCGCTTCTGGTGACTTTTTAGCGATCGATCAGCCCCTAGTGATCCCTGGTAATGTCGCTACTTTAATGCAAGTTAAGGAAGGTCATGTTAAGCGGCAGTTATTAGCCGAGAAAGAACGCTTAATGCAGCGTTTGCAAGCTTTAGAAGGCAAAAAAGCAACTGTGACCTTGGCTAGCACCAGCACGAAGGCTAATGTTGCGGAAAATGAGATTTCCAAGCAACCTAAGTACGTTTCCTACAAGGTTCAAAACGGCGATACGATTGAAACCATTGCTCGTCGCTATGGCATCAACCAAAAGGCAATTATTGAGGCTAATAAGCTAGAAAATCCTCAATGGTTAGAATTAAATCAAGAGTTAAATCTCCCTCAAGAGCGCAACCTGCCTCCTGTTCAAACAGTTGCCGCTTCTATTAATGAAAAGCCCAGCAAGCAAGTACCGCCCCCTGTAGCGACCCTGTCTGAAACAACCAGAAACCTAGATACACCATCTTCACCTAGCTTGCCAAGAGAAGTCGAGCAGCTTAGGGTTTCTGCGGCTACTCCCATGGTGCTACCGAAATCAACAACCAAGATTGCCGCTGCTAATCGCGGGCTGACTTGGGATGGCTTGATGCAATTAACGGGGACTGAAGCATCCGCAAACCTCCCTAGCGCTCCCGTACAAGAGCAATCATCTAACTTGCAACTAAAGCCTACGGCTGTTAATCCCAGTTTACCTATTGCCAGCGAGCCAGTTACCAAGGTGGCTGTAGCGCTATTCCCATTCGCTCCTGATCGACTATTGGGTGAGTTGGGTGCTCCTAATAGCAATAAAAACCCTAATTTATCTCCCACAGCGCTTAATTTACCCGCAAGATCGATTTCTACCCCATCGATTCCTACGGCAAGTGCTGCCGAACAGTACAGCGCCAACCGCTCGATTCCCCTCGAAGCTAATTCGTCTCAGCCAGTAGCTGAGCCTAAAGTACAGCTTCCTGCCAGAATTGCCGCAGCTTTGTCGGTTCCCCAAATACCTACATCTTTGCTCACCGAGCAAAAGACTAGTCTGCGTAATACTCCTGCGGAATCACCTAACCAGCCTGTAGCCGAACCGAGTGTGAAAACTGCTCCCGTAGCCGCAGTATCGGCTCCCAGCATACCTACAAACCGAGCGATCGAGCAAAGTGTTAACAACTCTGCCGAGCCTGTCTCCACATCACCTCAGCCTGCATCTGAACCAAATGTGCAAATTCCGACAAGAGTAGCCGCATCTAGCCTCGCCCCCAAAGTGCCTGCATCGGCATCGGTCGATCAACAGACTGCCACAACTGCTCAGCCCAACCAAGTCGCTTTGTTACCCGATCCCGAAGCTAGAATGACTTCCCTTGAAGTTAAAAGGCTGGAATCGGAAGTAGATCAGCTAAATGCTAAAGTTCGCGACGCTGAAATTAAAGAAGCGGCACGTAAAGCTGAAGAAGCTCGTAAGATTGAAGCGGCAAGAATTGCTTCAGCAAACCTCAACGCATCTCCAAATCCCGATCGCAACTTTGACAGTAGCCGTGCGGCGATCGCCAATCCAAGCGATCGTTCGGGTGTAACTCCCCAGTTACCGCAACTAACTGCTAGTGCTTACCTCCCCGATGTACAGGATTACGGCTTATCGAGTGGCTTTATTTGGCCTGCCGATGGCGTAATTACATCTGGTTTTGGCTGGCGCTGGGGTCGAGTTCACCAAGGTATCGATATTGCTGCTCCCATTGGTACACCAGTTTTAGCTGCTTCTACAGGTGTTGTAGATTACGCGGGCTGGAGTGATGGCGGTTATGGCAATATGATTGATATTCGTCATCCCGATGGCACGATCACCAGATACGGTCACCTCAACGAAATTCATGTCAAAGAAGGACAGAGCGTTAGCCAAGGTCAGTTAATTGCTGCTATGGGTAGCACTGGATTTAGTACTGGTCCCCACCTCCACTTTGAGATCCGTCCTAACGGTGGTAGTGCGGTCGATCCGATGGCATTCTTAGCTTCAGTCAGCAGATAGAAATTAAGAGCTCATCTTAAAAAGATAAGGAGTTGGGGATTTTGTCCCCAACTCCTTATCTTTTTAAGGGTTGTAATTGTAGGAAAGCAATACCAAAACTAAAAATGGCTACGCCATTTTTAGTTTTGGTGTTACTCCCTTCCCACCAAAGAAATAGACATACAAAACCAAGAATTAGACGTTGCGGCGCTTTGCGCCGCAACGTCTAATTCTTCACTGGGAAGGGAGTACTAGGTTTGTTTTTTAATTCACAAAAGTGTTGTCACACTTTTGTGAAGGCAAAGCAATATTTTTAAAAATTTCTGGGTTCAAGTTGCTGTGCCAAACGCTATAAATAGAAAAAACCGCCAGAACTCTTTTGATGTTTGGCGAAAGAGAACTATCAATCTCAAAATAGCCGTAGAGTTTGTATATTTTCTGCTAAAGTGATGAGAGCAAAATCTTCATAAATATATAAGGAAACGTTGATGGCAACGGATTTAGAGGGCTTAACTGCTCAATTGCAATCTCTGGCAGAAATCGCCACAAAGTCAGTTGGGGATGTGCAAACTCCTGAAGAGTTGGAACAGTTAAGGGTGGAGTACTTAGGAAAGAAAGGCACTCTCTCTCAGATTCTCGGAGCAATGGGCAAGCTATCAGCAGAAGAGCGTCCTCAGGTAGGCGCGATCGCTAATCAAGTTAAACAAACATTACAAACTCAGTTAGAAGAACGTAAGATTAGCATTCAGAAATTGGTAATAGCTAAGCAACTTGAATCTGAAACTCTTGATGTAACTATGCCTGGAATTTTACGTTCCTATCAAGGCAGACAGCATCCCATTCAAAGTACGATCGATCGCATGTTGGATATCTTGGTTGGCTTAGGTTTTACCGTCGCTCAAGGACCTGAGATTGAAACCGATTATTATAACTTTGAGGCTTTGAATACGCCTGCCGACCACCCTGCCCGCGACATGGCTGATACTCTCTATTTAAGTGATGGCAAGCTGCTGCGATCGCAAACCTCCTCGGTACAAATCCGTTATATGGAAGAAAACGAGCCACCTCTGAGAATTGCTTGCCCTGGACGAGTTTATCGTAAGGATGATATTGACGCGACTCACTCACCAATTTTCCACCAAATTGAGCTTTTAGCAGTCGAAGAGGGGTTAACCTTTGGTGATCTCAAAGGCACTGTTAAAACCTTCGTCGAAGAGCTACTAGGTGAATGCCCAATCCGCTTCCGCCCCAGTTATTTCCCTTTCACCGAACCATCTGCTGAAGTTGATGTTATGTGGAATGGCCGTTGGCTAGAATTAGGAGGATGTGGTATGGTCGACCCCAATGTTTTCAAAGCTGTTGGCTACGATCCCGAAATAGTTACGGGCTTTGCTTGGGGATTTGGCGTAGATCGCGTGGCAATGGTTTTACATAAAATTGACGATATTCGTCGTTTATTTACAAGCGACTTACGTTTCTTGCGCCAGTTCTAAACTAGTGCTAAGTAAACTAGTGCTAAGTAAACTAGTGCTAAATTATCTAGACAACTTGCGCTTCGATTTCTTCGATATTTTTATAACGTACTGAGTTAAACCAACATTATGAACGACCAAAATATCGCTGCCACAAAAGAACTCGTGATTGAAGCTGGTCGTACCGAAAAGCAATATTGGAAAGACCTCTGGCGATATCGTGAACTGTTTTATTTTCTTGCTTGGCGTGATATTTTAGTTCGTTACAAACAAACTGCGATCGGTATCGCATGGGCTTTAATTAGACCTTTTCTAACAATGGTCGTATTTACGGTAGTGTTTGGGCAGCTCGCGAAATTACCATCTCAAGGAGTACCTTATCCGATCCTAGTATTCGCTGGAATGTTACCTTGGCAGTTTTTCTCCAATGCCCTCAGTGAATGCAGTAATAGCCTAGTTGGTAACGCCAACCTAATTTCTAAAGTTTACTTCCCCCGCCTAATCGTTCCCACAAGTGCGATCATCGTCAGCTTTGTAGACTTCATGATCTCTGGCATGATCCTACTTGGATTAATGGCATGGTATAACTTTGTTCCAGACTGGCGTATCCTAACACTGCCCTTCTTCATTCTAATTGCGACCGCAGCATCCATGGGAGCAGGGCTATGGCTTGCATCTTTAACCGTTCAATATCGTGACTTTCGCTTTGTAGTTCCTTTTATCGTCCAGTTTGGTTTGTACATTTCCCCAGTGGGATTTAGTAGTAGCATTGTGCCAGAGCAGTGGAGATTATTATATTCGATTAATCCCATGGTCGGCGTAATAGATGGCTTTCGGTGGGCTATTTTAGGAGGAGATTCCAAGATCTACTTACCAGGTTTTAGTCTGTCAATGGCTTTCGTGTTTTTATTGCTTTGGAGTGGGATTTGGTATTTTCGTAAGATGGAACGAACCTTTGCCGATGTGATTTAAGGAGCCTGCATATTTAAATAGAAAGATTAGATGGAGTGAAATATATGTCTGAAACTGCTGTCAAAGTAGAGAATCTATCCAAGTCTTACACAATTAATCACCAAGGAGATGGATCTGCAAGCTATTCAAAATCTCTACGAGAAACAATAAGTTATGGCATAAAATCTTTCAGCCAAAAACTCCTAAAGTCTTCTAGTGAAGGTATAAATAATTCCAGTCGCGAGCAATTTTTAGCCCTTCAAAATGTTTCTTTTGAAATTAAGCAAGGAGATAGAATTGGTGTAATTGGTCGTAATGGCGCAGGCAAATCGACATTACTAAAAATATTAAGTAGAATTACAGAACCAACAAGCGGTCGAATTTCCATCAGGGGTCGAGTAGCAAGTTTATTAGAAGTAGGAACTGGTTTTCATCCAGAGTTGACAGGAAGAGAAAACATTTATCTTAATGGAGCCATCCTCGGGATGGGAAAAGTAGAAATTCAAAAAAAATTCCATGAAATCGTTGAGTTTGCAGGAGTTTCTAAGTTTATTGATACCCCCGTTAAAAAATATTCATCGGGTATGTATACCCGACTTGCTTTTTCAGTAGCTGCACACCTAGAGCCAGAAATTTTGATTGTAGATGAGGTGCTAGCAGTCGGGGATGTCCAATTTCAAAAAAAATGCCTTGGTAAAATGCAAAGCATATCAAAGGATGAAGGGCGGACAGTTTTGTTTGTCAGTCATAATATGGATGCGATCCAACGGCTATGTTCCAAATGTTTAATGCTTGAGAAAGGTAAATTAATTGCTAATGATATAACCAGTAATGTTATGACAATTTATTTGTCTAACAATTCACAGGAGTCTTCCCCTAATGAATGGATTGATTTATCTAACGTAAATAGATCTGGAACTGGTGAAGCTCGATTTACAAAATTTCAGTACAGTAGTTTTAACGATAGTACCTATTCCCATCCCTATCCCAACGGTGTTCTAGAATTCACTTTAGGTATTGAATCGAATGAAGAGCGATTAATTGGGAGTCTAGCTGTTACAATTTACAATAGTTTAGGCGTAAAACTAGTCAATGCGGATATTGCTTCTCTCGGACAAATAGTAACTTTAAACGCAGGACAGAATATATTTAAGCTAAGAATCGAGGAACTTCATCTAAATCCTGATACATATGTTGTCGGATTTTGGCTTGCTGATACTAGAAGTAATAATGTCTTGGACTTCGTTGAGCCTACCTTTGATATTGAAGTTGTTGATTCCGCCAAGGAAGGATACGGCGCAAAACGTACTTTTGACGGTGCGGTAACTTGTAAATTTACGCTTCTGAGCAGCGAATAAGTATTGCGAAGTTGTTTATTGATACACCTATGAACGATCGCGTAACATGGCTAATTCCAATTCTCAATGGTATGCCATATTTACCAGAAACACTTGCCTCGATAGAAGCTCAGACTTATAAAGACTGGGAAGTTTTAGTATGGGACAATGGATCGACTGACGGAACTTTGGAAGAGTTGGATAAGTGGATTCCTAGTCGTCTACCAGGTAAAGTATTTACTGGCGAACCCTATGGAGTAGGAGGATCTTTAAAAAGATTAGTCGAGGAATGTAATACAGAATTTTGCGCTCGAATTGATGCGGATGATGTTAACTTTCCCGATCGCTTAGAGAAACAGATCGCTTTTTTAAAAGAGAATCCTGAAGTTGCCTTCGTCGGCAGCCAACAACAATATATTGACGACAAAAATAATTTTCAGGAGTATGATTATTTTATACCTGAAAACCATGATGACATTGTTCATATCATGTTAAGCTCCAATTGCATTTGTCATCCAAGTGTTCTTTTTAGAAAATCTGCGGTACTCAAGGTTGGGAACTACAGAGATCTAAAAAATGTAGAAGATTACGATTTATGGTTGCGCTTAGCATCTCACTTCAAACTTGCAAATCTCAATCAAAAACTGATCTATTATCGAGTACATCCCCTTAGTACTACTCAAGCGGCTATACGTGAAAACCGCATCTTCGATCTTGCTCACAAGTGCTTGGCTGAGAACGCTCCTACTCTATATGGTTGTACTGCCGATGAAGCCCAATTGCTTTGTAGCCATTCCCATCCTCTAGCAATTCAAACACTCTTAAAGATTTCCAAATATCTAGAAAAAGAGCAGGGTGGCAATTTTTTAACTCGACTGGGTTCTGAATCTTTCATAAAATCCAGCAAGCGTCTTGTAAGTTCTGAGGATGTAATTACTCGTTTCGTTTTAGTATTACTTGCTTTACATAAAATAGATTCCTATTACGAGATGATAGCTATTATGAAGACAATATTAAAAAAAGGGTACAAAAAAATCAATAAATATATAAATTCTCATTCACCAAAAATTATGTGATGCTATAGAACATGAAAATAGCGATCGTTAGTAAGTCAGGTAGATATAGCGGTGGTGCAAGTAGAGTAGCTGAGGATTTGGCAGTATGGCTAAATGAAGCTGGGTATCCAACTGACCACTTTATCGCCTTTGCAGATATCAAAGCATATCCTTTTCAAAAGAACTTATATGGCGAAGGACGGGCTCAAAAGCTATGTAAGTCAGTTCATTCTGCGACAGGTCGTTTTGGGCTTAGAGAGTTTTTTCCAATGGAATATTGGCTGAACTTGGGAAATATAATCAACGATTATGATGTCATTCATTTTCATGATCTCTATAGTGCAATTTCACCTCTAACTTTAGCTTTGACCGCTAGAAAGAAACCTACTTTTTTCACCATACATGATTGCTCGGTTTTTACTGGCGGTTGCCTTTACCCTTCTGGCTGCGAAAAATTTATTAGTCATTGTCACAACTGCCCACAATTACCGCAAAATAGATGGCAAGACAGAATACGCGATCGGACGAAAGAAGTTCAATCTATCAAGAGATGGCTTTCTAAAAACAATATGATTCGCTATATTTTTCCTAGTCAATGGATTGCCAATCAAGCAGAATTATCTTTGTCATATAAAGTACTCCCTGTAATTATCCCTAATGGCATAGATCCAGAATCTTGCCCAATCCTTAATAGAAATGAAGCTAAAAGAATTCTTGCTATTGCAGAACATAGGAAAGTAGTGACTATATCGGCAAACTATTTGGCAGCCCCACATAAAGGCGTAAAATATGCTATTGAAGCTCTACAAAGCTGTCGAGATTTGGCTCCTGTTGTGTTGGCGGTTGGACATTGTAATGATGAGATCAGATCAGCGCTGCAAGGTTTAGAGGTGTTAGAAATGGGATTCATTAGTAATCCTGATTCCATGTCAAAGATCTATGCTGCCTCTGACATTATGTTGTTTTGTTCTCTTGCAGACAATCTGCCTCTGACAGTTTTAGAAGCAATGCTTTCATTAACTGTGATTGTAGGATTTTCCACTGGTGGAGTACCTGAAATGATCCAGAATGGTCAAAACGGCTTTTTGGTTGAACCTACTAATCAAGAAGCTTTAAACAATGCTCTCCGTCAAGCCTTGCTGTCTCCGATTTTAGATCGGATCGCCCAACAAGCTCGCCAAGATGTTGAACATAAATTTTCTAAGCAGCTTTTTTTAGAAAGACATATAGCACTCTATCAAGGCTCTTAAATCTCCAATATTCGTGTTGGGCGTTCCAATTTAAAAAATATTTTTTAAATATTAAAAGTTGTTTTCACCTTAGAGCCTGTAAGATTATGCAATTTTCAAACTCTTTGAAAGCCGATATGAATCGTTATGAAAACCTGATAGCAGGTAATATCAGCCTACCTCTTGGCTTTCGCACTCTTCTCGCTGAAACGAGTCGATTATGTCGGTTACAGGGGTCTGAAACTGAAGCAAGCAAACAGACTATTTGGAATACTGCATCTAATGTCATTTCTCCGCTAATTTTTGGTTTTGTTTATTGGGTTTTAACGGAAGCAGAGTTACAGGGGATTAAAAGACTTTATTTTATGGCGAGAGATGGGCAAATTCTGTACAAGGTCGCGCAAGTAATATGTAGTCAGTGGAATTATCCAATTGATTGCCGCTATTTTTATGGGTCAAGACAAGCTTTTCACTTCCCTGCCATTGAATCATTGGGCGAACAAGAATTTAATTGGCTTTTTGATAATCCAGGCTTTCTTTCGATTCGTATTATTTGTCAGAGAGTTAATTTGCAGCCTGAGACGATTGCAGATGTTTTAACTAATTATGGATTGTTATCGAATAGTTGGGATAAAGATCTAACGGATAGTGAAAAAAATACTTTAAAAAAAGTCTTTCAAGAAGATTCTGTTTCAGAACGAATCCTATCTATGGCTGCCAACTATCGGGAGAAAGCTGTTGGATACTTTAAACAGGAGGGGATGGCAGATGGAGTCCCTTTTGCAACGGTTGATATTGGCTGGTCTGGAAAATCTCAGCGATCGCTAAGTAATCTATTAGCGGCTGGGAAAATCTACCCTGATACGGGATTAAAAGGATTTTTCTTTGGTTTACTTAGTAGTACTCAGGCTTTTTCTAGCGATCTATTAATGCCCTATTTTCTAAAAGTTAGCGATCGCTGCGAACGTTATTTTCTATGCGATCCACAGATTCTAGAGCTATTTATGGCGGGGGATCACGGCAGTACGGTGAGATACGAAAGGCAGAATGAAAGTTACGTCCCCATTCTTCGTTCTGAGAAAAATGAGAGCGGAATTGTCTGGGGAGTCTTAGTTCAACATCAAGCAGTTACTGATTTTGCGAAGATGCTCACAAAACATTTACAGCCTCAAGAATGTAAACCTGAATATTTTCAGCGAGTTACGGAAGATTTGCTTAAGAAATTTATTAACAGCCCTAGCAAGGATGAGTCGGAAGTATTTGGTAAGCAACCTTTTTCAAGGCATCAGACGGAAAGTAAATTTTACGATCTAGCTCCATCCTATGAATTGCAGGATGCATTTAAAATAATATTAGATCCAAATTACGTTCATGCTTTTGCTTGGCTACCTGCATCAATTCAAATCAGCCATCCCATGACTATAGTGCAGTTAAGCTATATCAGAGGGCGGCGTGAAAGTTCCTCTTATGCCAACTTGGCATGGCAAGAATTTCATAAGGGGAACAAACAAACGGCGCAACAACTTGCGACTAAAGCTTTGCAATCCAGTCTAACTATATTGCTATCAAAGCGATTTATCTATCTTATTTTTTTGTTAACTCTTGGTCTTTAATACCAAATCACAAAATGGTGTAGCCATTTTGTGATTTAAAAACCCTTACTGGGTTTGGTTTTTAATTTCCAAAAGTGTAGCCACACTTTTGGAAATTGGTATTAGCTATATGTCGATTGACATTTTATGGTTTGGCTTTTGCTTCGATCGCTTCTAGACGACTTTTGAGATCTTGATTGTCCTTGCGCAATTGATCGAGTTCTTCGCGCAACTGCTTTAAGCCTGCATCCTTACCGATCGCTTTTTGGACGCGCTGAATTGCTTCATCAGCGGCGCGGCGTACTCTGCCATCGGGCGTAGAGTCGGAAAGAGAATGTAGTACTCCTATAGCACTCGCACTATCAATTTGCCCCAATGCACCGACGACAGACATCTGAGTTAAGAAGAAGGTCTCCTGCGCGATTACTTTCAACCGATTGAGAATCTGTTCGGTTTTGGGTTTGGTTTGGGCTTTCCCCATCGCTCCTAAGGCGCGAATTGAGGCAAGGCGTAATGGTTGCGGTACATCAGGTTCCGTATACTTGATAATGGTTTCCATTGCTTCGTCGGAATCCTTGAGCTTGGCTAAACCTGCGATCGCTCCCGATCTAACCACTTCATTCCATCCCGATCGCTCTTTGAGGACGGTTTGTAAAAGTTTCACCACTTTAGAAGGCTCACGTTCGGTGCTCAAGGCAGCGGCAAGTTCGCCCGTTAGTCGCGCCGCAGTGGCTTCTACGTTGTAGCTAGGATCGCCTTTCTTGATAAAAGGTTTGATGAGATCTAAACTCTTTTGTACCTTGTTCTGCGCCAATCCCGTAATTACCGCTATCCTTACCTTGGCATCGGTATCTTCTAAACCCTTTTCTAGGGCTTCAAAGGCTTGATCAAGTTTGATGGAAGCGAGATTCTCGGCGATCTCTACCCGTACGCCCCAGAAAGGTTCGGATAGAAGGGCTGCTCCTAAAGCTTTTACCGATTCCAAACCGCCTTTTTTGGCTAAAGCCTCAGCGCATTGAATGCGGGCAATCGGATCGGGGTTAGACTGCAAACCCGCTTTTAGTTCGGTCATTCCATAGTCGAGACTGACTTGTTTGAGATAGTTATTGCCGCGATCGAAGCTAATGTATTTAGGTTTCTGGGGCAAGGGGAAGTAAAAGGCTTGATCTTTTTCAAATACGCGCACCGTAAACACTTGAGGGGCTTCTTCTTCAAACCCAAAGCCAATGGGAATCCTTAGGTCAAATAGTTCTTCCTGTGTTTGGGTAACGGAGATCTTTGCCAATTTGTTATCGCCATCCCAGCTATAGCCGATCTTATATTCAGGATGTCCGCCACGAAATACATACTGATCGAAAAGGAACAGACAGTTTTTGCCTGTGGCTTCCTCGATCGCCCTGAGGAGATCGATTGTCTCTACGGTTTTATGGGCATTAGTCCTGACAAAATGATGAATTGCCTTCCAGAATAGCTCGTCGCCTAGCTCTGTCCTGAGCATATGATAGACACAGCCACCCTTTTCATAGATATGGCGATCGTAGAGTTCGATCGCTTCGCGATAGACATGGGTCACCATCGGACGACGATAGCGATCGCGATCTTCGGAAATATAGCGTCGTGCTTCGCCTAGTAAATAATAAGCAGCCTCTTCGGCTCCATATTCATGGTCTGTCCAGAGTACTTCTGCATAGGTTGCCGCGCCTTCCTTGACCCATGCGTGCGACCAATGCTTGATCACCAATAGATCCCCAAACCATTGGTGCGCTAACTCATGGGCAACTAGACTTTCACTGGAGCGATTGTCGATCGCGGCTCTCTGGTCTAATACGCAGCGATCAGTTAGTAGTGTCGTAGAAGTATTTTCCATGCCCCCAAAAATAAAATCAGCGACACAGACCTGAGCGTATTTGGGAAAAGCATAGTCATAGCCATACTTTTCGCTAAAGAACTCGATCATTTTTGGGGTTTTACCCATCGTTAAGATGGCTTCTTCGGCGGTGCGAGATTTATCGACATAGTAGGTGACGGGCTTACCCTTCCATTCGTCCTTTACTTCTACAAAGTCGCCAATCGCTAAGGTCATCAGATAGCTGGGATGAACTTCTTTCTGTGACCAATGATAAATCTTCTCTTTTTTGAGATCCTTAACTTCGATCAATTCCCCATTAGAAATCACCATTAATTCTTTAGGAACTTTAATCCGAATCTCGGAAGTAGCCAGTTGTCCAGGGTAGTCAAAGCAAGGAAACCAATAGCGTGAATCTTCATCTTCACCTTGAGTCCAGACCTGCGTGGGTTTATCGGGTTGATGTTCGGTAGGTTGCACAAAATAAATTCCCCTCTGAGGTTGCTCGGCTGCATAGGCGATCGCAATTTCGATGGGAATGCCTGCTCTTGTTGGTTCGTTCAGATAAATCTTGAGAAATTCGCCATCGTAATCGAACTTGCATTTAGCCTTATCAGGATCGGGTTTTGCTTCAATGCGATCGGTAATCGATACGCTATCGATTCTCAGGCTGACAGCATCTAAATTCAGATCGGTGATGCCATCACGCACAGGACGCAAACGAATTTTGCAGCTACCAGCGATCGCTTGCTGGGGGATATCAAGCACCAAATCTAGGGCAATATGCTCGACTTGTCCTGGGCGATCGGGGTTGTAATGGGGCTTAGCTCCTGGTAGATGAAAAGACTTATGTTTTTTTGATTTGTCACTTTCTCCATCCCATAAACCTAATTCTAAATAGCTATCCCAAGATTTGCGGGTCATAAAACTTGATCTCTAACACTGGCTTTGATTTCACCATAATATAGCAGTCTCAAAAGAGTTGGGAGTCCATAGCTTGATAGTGCTCTCTTTGATCGTGTAATTAACGATAACTGTTATTGCTAAGTAACTAGGTACAATTAAATATAAAACCCAGAATCAAAACCTGTAGCGCACGCTGCGAGTACGCTACAGGTTTTGATTCTGGGTTTTAATTATGCCCAATTACTTACCAGCTTTCATCTTGAGGAGCATTTGTAGAGGATCATTTGTATAAGTTGCACCATGCACAAATTTCTTGGTATTAGAGTAATCGACTGTGATTGCACTGTTGATTGTTAGACCTCCTCAAAAATTAAGAAGCTTTTATACCAATTCCCAAAATGGCTACGCCATTTTGGGAATTGGTATTAGTATTTTCAAAGCTCAAAATGGCGTAGCCATTTTGAGCTTTGGTATAAAGTCATAACTTGTAACGAGCGTGCGGCTGACGATAATGGGAGCAATCGGGATAGTTTGGCTGAGAGAAGTCGCAGCCCTTAGACATCCGTTGTTTTTTGATTACTAAGTAGTTCGGCATAATTAAAAACCAAAACCAGAGAGCATACCGCCCGCGCAGCGGGCGGTATGCTCTTCTCGGTTTTAAGTTTACTTATGCCTAGCTACTTACTCGAATTGTGGCATTTCTAGAGCAACTGGTGCGAATTCTAACTGGACGGCAGCTTGTCGGACTTTGGCGGCGAAGGCGAGCGGGTCGAGGTCGAATTGCTCGAATAGTTCGCGTCCGCGCAGACAACGTAATTCTGGATTTTCGGCTGCACCGCTGACTACCCACAGCACAAAATCTTTGTTGCTACGGGCATTTTCAATCTCGATCGCTGAAATTGCAAAGGAGTCGCGATCGCTGGTAAAGCTTTTAATTACTACTGCTTCGCAGCGATTGTCCTTGGTACATTCGAGATCGTAGCCAACTTGGGACTTGTCCACCGATCGCACCATCCAGCCATCGCGCATATATTGAGCCATCACGGAAATCATGGCTAGTTTTTCGGCAGTACTGGGATCTTCGATCGAGAAAGGAATCGGTTTCTCCACAATGCGATCGACAATACGATCAACTACGCGATCTACGACCCTCTCTACCTCGATGATTTTCTCGACTTCGACGAGCTTCTCCACCTCGACGATTTTTTCAATCTCGACGATTTTCTCGACTTCGACAAGTTTCTCCACCTCGACCAACTTCTCGACGATCTTCTCGACTTCCACAATCCTCTCGATCGTTTCAGGCGGAGGCGATGTAATTACTTCTGAGCTAGAAAAGACCGCGATCGCTTCTTCAGTGTCGGCAAAATTTTCAACGGGAATTGCCATTGGCTGGGTATGCGGAGGCAACTCAATGATGAGGTCACTAGTTTCTTCGTCATCACTGACAATCTTTTTCGCTACGACTGGCTCCACCGTATTAGGGGCATCAGCTTCAGGTATGGAGGTTGCCGCAGGGGCGATCGCGTAGTTACTTCTTGGTTTTGCTTTAGGAAGAGAATCGATGGCAAGGGTTTCGAGAAACTCCTTCGCTTTCTTTGCCTTGTCGGGTTTACCTTGAGTTTGATACAGCACGATCGCCTTCCGCAGATCGTCCCCAGCGAGGGTCTCATCGGCTATATCGGGTTGAGAATAGGTTAAGCCGCGATAGTAGTAGGCATCAACATTGCTGGGCTGTAATTCGATCGCATGACTAAAGTCGCGAATTGCTTCGGGAAATTCCTTCAAAATGTAATGGGCTCGCCCGCGCCGAAATACCGCTAAGTCGCGTTCGGGGCTTAGCTCAAGGGTGCGGCTAAAACAAGCGATCGCCTGTTCGTAGCTCCTGAGCTTAAAGTAGGTATTGCCCAAGGACATATGCGCATCGGCATAGTTGGGATCGATGGCGATCGCCGCCTGAAAATCCGCCATGGCTTGCTGCAACTGTCCGAGTAAAAAATTAATTTCGCCGCGCTTAAAATACGCCAGACGGGCTTTGTCGGGACGCATGGAAATTGCTTTGCCATAATCACCAACTGCCTTCGCATATTCGCGTAAACTTACATGGGCATCACCCAATCCTAAGTAAGCCTTAATGAAGTTCGGGTTGAGTTTGAGGGCTTGACGAAAGGACTCTAGAGCATCCTGTGGGAAGCCCTGCTGAATGTCCTCTAAGCCCCAGCGGTAATAGACATCTACGAGACTAATCCCCTTGCCCGCACGAAATGCCTTTTGGGTTTGGCGTTCCCACTCGCGATCTAGCATCCGTACGTATTCTTCGCGAAACACCCCTGCATCGGTTTGCGGTTCGAGGGGCATACCCTGAAAATGGGGCAATTGGCGCAGATAATCGGTTCTGAGCGGTTCATCGAAACTGACGCAGGCATCCCATGCGACCCAAATCCGAAAGTTATTAACCTGAGAGTCAATATCGTAGGCTTCGCTGAGTTCGCGGTAACGCGCCGATCGCAGTTTTAGTTGATATTCCCGATCAGCGGGAACGACAGTTCCTGAAGCAAAATAACCCTGATTGGCGCTACCAATCCGCTTGAAATATGCGCGATCGCCCACCTTGAGCGTTTGAATATTGCCGCAGTTCCAAGTAACGATATACTGCTCCCCCTCGGAGATATCGGCGATCGCTTCACGAATGAAATCGCGAATCTCTGGCTCTGTCTGCTCGTTACACAGGAAAATTCTTGTGACCATAGGGCTATTTATACATTTGAACCGATACCAGAGTAATAGCTTGCTAAAGCATAGTTACTCTTTAAAAATCCTACAAAATCAGCCATAGCAATTTTCAAATGCGTCCAGACTTATTTGAAAGCTTAGCTTTGAAACCTAAAAAACTAAGATCTGATTCAGCAAAGCTTTTGAGCCTTTAGATAACCCTAGAAATATCGAAAACCGCTATGCAACTATTGATGTTAACTGTGATGATGTTAACTGTGATGATGTTAACTGTGATGATGTTAACTGTGATGATGTTAACTGTGATGTTAACTGTAGCCGATCTTATAGCAATCGCTAGTAAAAAGCTTAAAAAATAAGAAGAGCCTTTAGTTGCCCCTTTATTTTCCTAAATTTGGCTTTCCTAAACTTGCGCATAGACAAGATCGGGGCGCAAATCTCTCGCTCCATTTAAGTAAATATGCTTAATCTGGTGCTGCTCAAGCGGCGTATTGACATGAATTAACACCCTGATACAGCGCGCTAAGCTGCCCTGAACGTACATTTGCTGTACATCCAAAAGCGGCACATTCTCCCATTGCGATCGCGATCGGGCGATTTTGGCAGGAAAGACGACATCAATATCTGTCGTTGCCGAAAAAGTAGCACTCACGATTTCACGCGGATCGATATCATTTTGTGCTTCGATCTCCTCCATAAGCTCTAGCACAGCCCTCTCTAGGGCTTCGTATGTATTTGCCTCAACTGTTGTTGCACCACGAACGCCACGTACACGCCAACCCACGTTTTACACCATCCGTACTGTATGTAAGTGTTTTTGATTGTTAATTTGATTGTTAATCATATCCATCATTTATCAGATTACCCCTAAAAAACAATGTTAAGTTAATTGCGATCGCCTAAAACATAAAATCCCGACGCTTGCTATTTTTATGATCGACACCTTTAAAGTCTCACCCCTGATTCGGATTACCTTGCTACTGCTTTATCTTGCGCTCACGGTTCCTTTACCATTTTTGAGCAATTTTACTCATTCCTCAGTTCCTGCCGCATGGTTGAGTATCGTGCTGGTGATCGGCTTTGTTTTTTTGTATGGGGCGTTAAGCGATCGCGTAGTTCTTGATGACGAAGGCATTAGACTTGTTTATGCTTGGTGGTTTCCTACTTTTTTGCGTAAAGGTTGGTTCTTACCTTGGCAGGATATCGCCACACTAAAACCAAGGATTACGGGACAGGGAGGGATTGTTTATTATTTTGTAAGCAAAGCATCAGATCGAGCCTACCTATTGCCAATGCGGGTAGTTGGGTTTTCACGATTAATCCAAAGGGTGGAAGAGCGTACGGGTATCGACATGAGTCAGGTGCGTCCTCTTGCTCAGCCTTGGATGTATCTGATTTTGTTGGTGTTTACCTTTCTCCTAATTCTGATGGATAGCTGGACGATTTATACAGCCCTAACCCTATAAAGCATAAGTCCGAATCAAAACCCCAAAGATGAGTGGCGGCGCGAAGCGCCGCCACTCATCTTTGGGGGGTTTGATTTGAAAAATCTTGCACGTTAATCTGTAAAAAACTACCTAAGTTTTGAGCCATATTTTGAGCAGTTGTGATCGAGTTAGAAACTAGCGCGATCGCGCTTTTTCTGCCATAAATGTAGATTTTAATATAGTAAAAGGTTCCGCCTTTATTTCCTCTTACCTTAGTCATTTTAATTTCTTGGATATCTGTCAGTAAAAATTGATAATTCTGCTTGCCAAAAATTGTTTGTACTTCCCAAATTAAAGATTGTGCATTGCGGTCAAAAGTTAAACAATGCCATTGCAATAAAAGATAAGCTAGCAATATGCCGATCACAGGAAATAATAAAAGCAAACAGGGGAAAATTAGCACCTGCCATTGTTGACTTGCAGGATAAATTAACTCTATTTTTCCACTACCAGAATCAACAAATTTATTAAACTTTTCTACCCATAAGGCTAACTCTTCAGCCTCCATATTTAGGCTAGAGGATAGGCGATCGCTAAATATAGTTATTTCTGTCTCATTAGTTTTTAAGGTAATCCATTGCTGGTCACGACCCTTTTTACGTGTAACCAAATGAAAATCAGCTTTAGTAACATTTTGCCATGTTGTTTCCTCAGGCTTTGCATATCCTAAAAAGCGATCGGCAGTTTGCTTGCAAATAACTTTTTTGGGTGCATTGTGCTCGCAGCTTAGGGTCTTTGTCCCTATAGAATTGAGGCTGTCATACGCAATAAATGGAAAAGAAAATAATGGAGCCATACAAGCTGAACTCCAAATACCTAAAATCACCATAATAATGACTTCAGGTTTCCCTTTAATTATCATTTTTTGAGCATTTTCAGATTGGACTATATCGTATTGCATGAGATTCTCAACCTTCCAAATTCAATAAAAAGCACCCCTTCGGGGTGCTTTTTTATTTAGATATGTGCCGCGCGTTTGTATGCTTCATCCAAGACTTCGCTAAGCGTTGGGTGAGCGTGAACAATCGTCGCCAACTTCTGTACCGTTTGGCGATCGCGTATTGCTGCCGATGCCTCATGGATCAAGTCCGAAGCATGAATACCGATGATATGCACGCCCAAAAGTTCGCCCGTATCTTCGCGGTAAACAATCTTGGCTAGACCTTCGGTTTCTCCTTCAGCGATCGCTTTGGAATTGCCCTTAAAGTAAGACTTGGCGGTGGCAACCTTAAAGCCTTCGGCTGCACCCTTTTCCTTAGCCTGTGGTTCAGTCAAGCCGACAAAGCTGACTTCAGGATGGGTGAATGCTGCCGCAGGGATGCTTTGATAGTCAACCGTAGCAGAACGACCAGAAATATTTTCTACCGCCACAATACCCTGAGCCGAAGCTGCGTGAGCCAACATCATCTTGCCAGTCGCATCCCCGATCGCCCAAAGATGGGGAACGGAAGTTGCCATCGTGTCATCCACATCAATGAATCCACGCTGATTTGGCGCAATACCAACGCTTTCTAAACCAAGATCCTTAGTGAGCGGAATTCTTCCTGTGGCAACCAAGCAAGCATCCACTTCCAGAACTTCCACTACCTTCTTGGTCTTGGCATCGGTCAGTTCAATCTTGACGGGAGAACCTGCGGTAATCTTGGTGGCGAATACACCCGTTCTCGTTTCGATATCGCGAGGTTTGAGAAGTACACGCTCCGCAATCTTGGCAATATCAGGATCAAAGCCAGGCATTAATATATCGAGAGCTTCGATCATCGTCACTTCCGAACCTAGCGCGGTATAAACATCGGCAAATTCTAACCCGATGTAACCACTACCGATAATGGCGACCCATTGGGGCAAGGTTTCTAGACGTACAGCCTGATCGCTGGTGTAGACAGTTTTGCCATCGATTTGAATCCCGCGTGGCACGAATGGCTCGGAACCTGTGGCGAGAATAATATCTTTGGCGGTGTAGGTCTTATCGCCAACGCTAACTTTCTGCACGCCAGCCACACGACCACGACCTTCTAAAATATCTACGCCTAATCGCTTGAGGCTATTGGTCAAGTCGCCGCGCAATTTCAGGACTAAGTTATCGGCATGACTAGCGATCGCTCCGCGATCGAAATTTACTTCACCCACCTCAATGCCTAATGCCTTTAGGTGAGACTTTGCTCGCATTTCGCGCACTCGTCCCGAAGCGGCAAGTAATGCCTTGGAGGGGATGCAGCCACGATTAACGCAGGTTCCTCCCATTACGCCATCTTCAACGATCGCTGTTTTTAAGCCACAGGCGACGGCATGGAGGGCTGCGCCATGTCCACCAACGCCAGCACCAATAATGATCAAATCGTAATCAAATTTGTCCGACACCTAATCTTTCTCCAGTAGAATCGATCTACTATTTTTACATCGTTTGGACATCGTGTTAGCCTTTGCAAGATGTAGCTGTCAGAGTTTTCATGCCAAAAATATAAGACGATCAGCTACCCCAAATAAGAAATAGTGGTTAAATGCTTTTCTGCACTTTCTCCTAGAATCCAACGAATAGTTGTGAAGAATCTGGGATAGTTCTTTTCTCCGTTACCAAAATGTTCTGAAGCAATTTGCTGTTCTAGTGAGGTTGGATCAACCAAACCATCATCTCGCTCATCAAGTTCTCTGTTTATTTCATCAATTACCGCTAACCTCTGAGCTTTCAATCTTTGAACATTGAGTCTCAGTGTTTCAATAGTAAATTCAGCATATTCGATAGGAATACCAACTTGTTTACAAGCGATTTCATCGGGAAAAATTTCACCATCTTCACTTCTAAAACGAAATATACGTGATGTGGTTAGGTTTAGCGGATTTAATAAGCGATCGCTAGGGATAAGGTTATCTTTTGCTTTGCCACAGCAGGGTGAATTATGGGGTAATTCTGATTTGGCTAAATCATCCTCTGTAATTGCCCCAGGGGGACGACAGATCGCCAACATATTTTGCCAATCTAAATCATGATTTACTTCAGGAGTTGATTGTTCACAGGGCATAAAGTGTTCAACGGAGTAAAGTTTTTCGTGAATAGCCATTTCACAATATGCACAAATTCCCTTTTGATCAGAGATTAAGGTGTTACGAATTGCTGTTAAAGTTTCTCGATTTTTCTTAACATTACTCCATCGTTTAAATTGGGTACTATATCGTTTTTTATAGTTATTAAGCTCGGGAGCATCTCAATTAGGCACTGAGTATAAATACTTAGGAGAAAAGAGGGATAAAATAGAAATAAAT
>NZ_ALWB01000072.1 GCF_000332215.1 Pseudanabaena biceps PCC 7429 | reverse complement strand
GCACGCTGTGCGTGCGCCGCAGGTTTTAGATTTGGATTTTAATTATGCTGAGGTACTTACTTAAAAATAGCTAATTTAAGTAGCTTAGCTACTTAAATATTCTATGGTCATAGGGGCTAGAGAGGAGCTTGCCTAAAATTACAAATTTGTAATTAAATATCGAGGGATGTAGTTATTTTAATTAGGTTCAATTCTTAACATTCAGAACGTAGGTATCGTAATCCTAAATGGGTTGTGAGGGGCTTCGACTCCACTCAGCCAGAGTGTTTTGATGTCTGAGCGAAATCGAAACCCTGTTTTTTTCATAAATGATTTAGAACTGCCATATCTTTGTATGATTTAGGACTGCTATATCTCTGTATAAAGTGTCTCTGTGTAAAGTAGTTCCGCATAATTAATAATCGTAATTGCTCAACATAGGAAAATTGACAAAAAGACAAAAGCTGATAAATTAGACCTGTTGGGAAATAAAAACAGATGGAAAGAGCAGATTCTGCTCTTTCCATCTGTTTTTAAGAAGCGTCCAAATAGAATTTCCATAAGCCAGCCGCATTCAACATAAGACTGCCATCAAAATCAGGTAAATGATTGAGTCTATTCTTATCGCTTTGAATCCTCTCAAATCATCGCTTGCTATAGGTTAAGCAGTTACAATAGATTTTCCAATCCTCTCGCAATTGTCACGATCAATTGATAATGCTCGGTACTTTCTGCCATCGGCTGTCCATCGCTACTAGGATAGATAGTCTCTATGCTGGAGATTTTATTGGTCATAGTTTTGATCGAAAAGTTAGCGATCGCCAAGTAGCTCAGTCTAATTATACGAAGTTAAGAAATGGCTACGCCATTTCTTAACTTAAAAACCATTACTAGGTTTAGTTTTTAATTCACAAAGGTGTTGTCACACTTTCGTAAATTGGTGTTATACATATTTTCTTTAGGTAAGTTAGTTACGGTATGAATCAAAATATTTACGAGATTCTGAGTCAAACGCAAAGGCAGCGAGTTAGTGATGGCGCGATCGCTTCCATTCTTGATAATTGTGATGACTGCCCATCAGAACAGCACAAATTAAACCGCAAATTAAACCGTAAATTGATTTTAGTACTTCCGCAACTGGGCGATTTTGATAGCCTTGAGTATATTTGGTGGATACAGCGAGAAATTGATCGCATTAAATCCGCAGGAATTGTCGTTAGAGCTGTAGGCATCGGCGATCGCCAATCGGGTCAGTATTTTTGTAAATTTACGGGCTTTGATGAAAACAGCCTATTTATTGATACCACAGGAGAGTTACATCGTCAGTTGGGTCTGTACGCAGGATTGACTGCGAAATACCCCTTACTGTCCGCAGGACAAAGCGCTTGGATTAATTTAATGCTGATGTGTGCAGGGATTGGCAGTCAAGGCACCTTAGCAGAGGTTTTTCGTGGCTATCGAGGCGATCGATTTGCCCCGCAACTGATTGGTGATGAAGAAGTAATTAAAGCCGCACCATTACCAGCTTTAAAAGGCTCATTTTTCCAATGGGCGGGCGGCAAAGGCTTTCAACGTCCTTTTGAGTTAGCAACTTTGCGCTTGCGAAACATGGCAGAAGTTCTCGGCAATTGGAAAGCCTACGTTCCCGATGCGTCCTATATGACTCAACGTGGTGGGACTTTCTTATTTGACGAGCATAACGCATTGATCTACGAGCATCGCGATCGCGGCATTCTAGGTTTTGCTGCTACCCCCAGCTACCCATTGACATTTTTGTTTGGCAATCAATCCACAAATTAATCTACCAGTCAAAAATCAATTCCTTCCTAAACCTTTTCCTCAAAGTCAGGGGCATAGGCTTGCAAAAGATTGCTAAGCTGGGAAAGTACAGAGTCCTTATTAATCGATCCAAAATTAGAGCGATCGGGGAAAAATTCAGGACGATCAATATTGCGATCAATCGCTTCTTTAACCTGCTGGGCGATCAAATGCTGTAAATCGGCAAGGGCGCGATCGCGTTGATAATTAGCACCCTGTTCCGTAGTGGCGTACAGGGGCGGTAAACGATTCAGGGCATAGGCGGCAATATCCCCCAAGTCTAGGACTTTATTACTTGTTGCCTCGATCTCTGCGACCCTTGCCACAGCTTCGCTCAGCACCAACTCTTCCATCACATTAATAAACTGCTTGCGGGGAACGGCAACCACCTCTCCCGTCAGCAAAGCACCCATCAGGCGATCGAGCGCCATATATTCTTCAACGGAGAGTTCAAAGGCACTGTCACAAATTCGCCCAACTTCCGACTCCATCGCTGGAGTTAAGTAGCCATCTTGCAAAGCCTGATCGACAATCGACTCAATGCTGGTTTTTTCTAGCTTTTCCACTGTTATCTCTTTAATAACGCAACATTACCGCAACATTATGGCGCAATATTAAGGCGCAATATTAAGGCGCAACACTAAGGTACTTCAATAGGGATAATCGTATACTCGGGCAGAGACATCTGAAAATGCTCTTTTTGGCTAAGCAGAATAACAAGTCTTGCTACAGACTGAGGCTTAACAGCCAAATCACTCCAAGGTACGGCAATTTCTAAACATTGCTCAAAACCTATTTTCGTATGAGTTGCGATGGTTTCCCACTGAAACTTTTCTGTAGATTCTTGAAGCTGGACTGATTTATCGGCAAAATCGATCGCTAGGTGATGGCGAAATAAATAATTTAGCGGCGATACATCAGGCATATCAAGAAGATTGACAGGGCTGTTGGGGTGGATCCTACTAGGATAAAACCATAACAAATGTAGTTTACTTTGAGCAATGCTCTCTAGATTACTAAATTCTAGGCGTAAGTAGCAATAAAAATGATCGTAACCATACCATAGGCGCTTGACAGGAGCATTTTGATGCATTGCCCCGCGTGCACCACTAATTTCAATTTTGCCTGCCCCTTGCCAACCCTCATTTTCAAATCTGCCGTTAATTAAGGGCTCGATGAGGTTGGTAGGACGATCGCTGGTAGAAACATCGTGGGGTTCGAGAGGATAGAGCAAGGCATGGGGGACTGGTTCGTTCAAGGCTCGATAGATGACCTGTAGATGCTCGCGGAACAGGCGATCGAACATAGCATCATCATTGGAGTTATGTCCCTCGCCAAACCACCAGAACCAATCTGACCCTTCGGCTGCCATCAAGCTTTCCCATGCTTCGGGATTATTCTCTGGCGTTGCCTCTTGATGACTTGCTAAAACATTTCTGGCTTCGGCAAGTAACTCCCAAGCTCTATTTTTGACAGGGTCACCGATCCATGTCGTAAAACTAGAGTCAATCCAAGAGCCGCTATGCAACTGATGCGGTGGGATTTTTTCTACGGGGGGAAATTTTTCTAGATATTCCGAGGGGGTAACCAATTTGAGATTGTCATTGTTAGAAAGATTTTCATACAGGGTTTGCAAAAACGGATTGCCATCTTGAGGATAAAATTCCCAACAGTTTTCCCCATCAAGGGCAATCGTCACCAACCAAGGCTGACTTTCTGGATGTTCGGCTAAATATTCATTTTGCTGCTTGTGGATCGACATCAAGCGATCGCATAGATCGTCACTGGCTGCTTGCGGTAAAAGTGCGCCATAACTAAAGCCAATCAGATCGGAAAGCAGGCGATCGCGAAAGATAATTGCTAAGTCTCCATGAATTGTTTCCAAGCGATAGGGTTGATAGAGCAGGTGAGGGGCATCGATCGCTCCCCGCTCATCACGACGGAAATAATGTCCGAGACTCCAGCCTAAAATCCCTTCATCGGAACATAGCCAAGAAAATCCTTGCTTAGAGACATGGGGCAAAATTGCGGGACTTACGGACTGCTCCGATGGCCACAAACCCTTGGGTTCGCGGTTGAAGTGATGGCGGTAAACCTCCTTAGCTTTTTCTAAATGCAGCGTGATATCTGGCTCATGGCGAAAGCGATTGTTAGGCAGATTCATCTGGGGTACAGCGACCCTGCCCGCCTGTGTATCGGCGAGGAGAGGCATGATCGGGTGCGTGTAAGGAGTGGTCATGATTTCCAGTTGTCCTTGTTCTTGCATTAGCCGATGCTGGGGCAAAATTTGAGCGATGATCTTGCGCTGCTTGCTATAAATTCTCTGGCGATCTGCAAGGGTGAAATCTTTGCCCCGACTGTACCATTCGGCAATTTCAGGATCGGCATCTCGAAATAGGGGATCGATCCATGACAAATTATGCCAAGCCAGTAAATCGCTAAAATCAGGTGCTTGCCAATTATTAATGCACCAATCAATACCGTAAGCCTGTCTTTGCGCCCATAAATCGGCATAGCGATGGTATGGCTCGATCATTGTTTGATGGTTGGCATCAAAAAAATGTTCGACAATAAAGTTTTTCTGCGATCGCGTTAGCGTATCGACAGGAGTTAAGGTCAGTGATAGATAAGGATCGAATGCTTTCCCCTCCACATAGTCTTGTAATTGGAGAATCAAAGATGGCACGAGATTAATTGTCTGATGAAGTTTGGGGTATCTTGACAACATCAACGCCAAATCTAAATAATCTTTTACGCCATGCAATCTCACCCAAGGCAAATGATATTTGCCAGCGATTGCACTCTTGTAAAGAGGTTGATGTTGGTGCCAGATAAATGCGATATGTAGAGGAAAGGACATAGGATGACTGGCAATATGACTGGCAATACTTCTAGAAATTGTGACACACCTAACCCTAGTTCGATCCAAATACTTTGTATAAAGCTATGTACGGTTAGCCTCAGTATATGTTTAATGGGCTGTGCCCCTACGGGTAATGATGCCTCAAAACCATCCACTAGCGTAGAGATCCCCGCAACTTCATCTACGCCAACCCTTGCTCCCCAAACCAAACCCAAACCAGTTTCAGAGCTGGCTCAATACTTGTCAATTACTGCAACAGCGACTATCTCAGGACGAGAAATCCAGTTAGAAGTAGCTAACTCCCCTGCCGAACAGGAAAAGGGCTTAATGTTTCGCCCACCCTTGACCGATGATCGCGGTATGTTATTCCCCTTCATTCCCGCGCGTCCCGTCGCTTTTTGGATGAAAAATACCCCTTCTCCCCTCGATATTATCTTCTTGCTCAATGGCGAAGTAAAAGCGATCGCCCGTAATGCGACGACCTGTAAAAGCGATCCCTGCCCGATCTATCCTGAAGGTGGTGTCGTTGCTGATAACGTCATTGAAGTGAGATCTGGTTTAACTCAAGAGCTCGGTTTGAAAGAAGGCGATCGGATTTCCGTCAAATTCTTGTTGCCAAAAAATCAATGATCGCTATAATTCTTGTGATTCTATTTTGTGTAAGTAGCTGGGTACAATTAAATACAAAGCCCCAAAAGCTGTAGCTCACGCGCAGCATGAGCTACGGCTTTTGATTCTGGGTTTTAATTATGCCCAGCCACTTATTAAATTATTTAGTAAATTTATTTAGTAAATTTATTTAGTAAATTTATTTAGCAAATTCTGTACTGTTTCCTATAGTGGGTTCTGCATTAATTTATTGCTAACACAAAATAAATTCCAAATAAATTTTAAAATGTTCAAAAACTACTTTGTAATTTCTCCCCGAAAGTGCTACAAGTAGCAGTGGTGAATCTTGAGTGAAAAAAGAGTTAAGAAAATGACAGCTAGCAGAGCGAGAATGCCTGAACCACAGAGATCCCCTCAGCCTCTTGATCGCAAGAATAAACGCCTGCAAGCAAGTCGCCCCCCAGCCAATAATCGCAATGTGAAACGGTTGCCAAGGACTAACTCTTTTCCTTTGCCTCTATGGTTGCGGGTTTTGATGGCTACCCAAAAACTTTCTATCGCTGCTACCGTATTACTCACTGCCTCAGTATTCGCTATTTATGGGTGGACGGTATATGCCCAAGAACAATGGAATCAACAATATAAAAAATTAGAACAACTCCAACGGCAAGAACGACAACTAACTAATGCCGCAGGGTCTTTTGACAATGAAATGTTGCAATCAATTCAAAAGAAGCCTGGAGAGTTAGTAAGGGAAAGCCCAGAAAAATCGATTTTTTTACAAGCAGCCCCGCTCCGCCCCAAACGTGAAGTCCCATCCACCGTATCGGAACTTCCACAAAACAAGCGCAACGAAAGCCTCGGCTACTAAATGACGAACTAGATAAGAAAACTCAAGTAAATTTTATGACAGTTGAATTTCCTGCTTTTACCCATACTCTCCTTGCCGCCAAAAAAGCAAAAGGTTTGAGCTTTGCCGATCTTGAACAGTTGATTGGGCATGATGAAGTCTGGATCGCGTCGTTGTTTTATGGTCAAAATAGTACTTCCGTTGAAGAAGCCCAAAAAATTGCCGATATCTTGGAGCTAGGGGAGGATATTGTTTTGGCATTAAGCTCCTTCCCAAGTAAAGGCTTAGGCACAGTGGTTCCTACCGATCCGCTCATTTATCGCTTTTACGAAATCATGCAGGTCTATGGTTATCCCATTAAGGAAATTATTCATGAGAAGTTTGGTGATGGCATCATGAGCGCCATTGACTTTACGCTCGACATCGAGAAGGTAGAAGATCCCAAAGGTGATCGCGTTAAGGTGACCATGAATGGTAAGTTTTTGCCTTATAAAAAGTGGTAAATCATCTGGTAAATCATCTGGTAAATCATCTGGTCAATCATGAGTATGGTGCGATCTAAGTAGTTCGGCATAATTAAAAACCAAAACCAGAGAGCATACCGCCCGCTGCGCGGGCGGTATGCTCTTCTAGGTTTTAAGTTTATTATGACTAGCTACTTACAACCCATATTCCATTAATTCAATGGGTAATCCATCGGGGTCGGCGAGAAAGGCAACCTGAAAAGTGCGATCGCCAATGGTCTGTTCTCTTGGTGGTAAAAGTAACTGGACTTTCCCTAATTTATTGACCAATTCCTGTAAAAAAGATTGGAGGTTTTCGACATAAAACGATAGGTGATAGTAACCGACGTAATGTTCATCACCAAAGGGATCGGGAGTATTTTTAGGTTCGGGCACTTGCATTAGTTCCAGATTCGTCCCCGCCCCCTGCATCCAGCAAGCCAATGTAATCCCCGCCGTAAATCGCTCTGTCACCTCAAATCCTAACGCCTCATAAAAAGCGATGGATTGAAAAATATCCGATGTGCGTATCGAGGTATGGTGATGTTTCATAGATCGCTAAGATCGCTAATTTTGTAGGGAAGATGGAGTTATACCAATTCACGAAAGCGTGATAACACTTTTGCGAATTAAAAATTTATGAATTATAGCTATATTCACTTAAGTCAGGACATCAAACCCAATAGAGAGTGGCGGCGCGAAGCGCCGCCACTCAATTCTTGGGGTTTATGTTCTAGTCCCCTTGGCGACAGCTATAAACCAGAGAGGATAGCGATCGCTATCCTCTGCAATAATTCTACCGAGGCTTGAATAAAGATTCGATGGTGACACACCAGACAAAATGCGGTAGGGAGAGCATTCTCTTCCAACGCCAAGGCTCTTGATAGAGTCGATAGAGCCATTCTAAATTATTTTTACTAAACCATTCGGGGGCGCGAGTTTTTGTCCCAGACCAGATATCAAAGCTGCCACCCACGCCGATCCATACTGCATTGGGATTGAGATAGCGATTTTTTTGAATCCATAGTTCTTGTCGCGGTACGCCCAGCCCGACCAGCACTAGCTGGGGTTGCGTGCTTCGGATATCCTCACAGATTTGTTTTTCGATCGCTTCATCAAAATAGCCGTGATGTAATCCTGCGATCGCAATATCCACCCATTTTTGTTGCCAAATATCCGCAACATGATCGACTACATTGGGAGCCCCCCCAATTAAAAAGATGCGCCATTTTTGCTCAGCAGCAATCTGGACGATTTGCTCGGATAGTTCGATGCCAGGACAACGTTCGATCTTTTTCCCTTGCGATCGCAGGTAAAGCACAATTCCTGAACCATCTGGCACGACCAACTCCGCTTCTTGAATGACTTTTGCCAGAGCAGGATTTTTCCTCGCCTGCATTGTCATTTCCGCATTCAGCGTCACGACATGAGCGCCTTGATTGTCTCGCAATCTTTGAGCAAGCCAATCCCGATAATTTTCATGGATATGGACGGGCATACCCAATACTTTAAACTGACGCAAAACAATTTTCTCCAGACGTATCTAACACTTTCAATGGATATATTAGTTTTTCTACTGATATTTTCAGTCGGTTTCGCTATATTACCTAATTTTGAGACTGGAAAAAATAATCAATTTTATGATTTATGAATAGGCTTAGATTTGAGATATTCTAAAAACCAAATAGCAGCTTGACAATATGCTCTATATTCACCACCCCTTTTAATAACAGCCTTCTTACTGCTATCTCCGTCTATTTCTTTAACTAACTCTTTGCTCTTACTTTTCCATTCCTTAATTTCTTTTTCAATTTGTTTAGGTGTCCAGTTACCAGTTGGATATTTCTCCTTTAAAATTTTTTTAGCTAAATCCATCGCATCTATACGAAATTGCCTTAACTTTTCATCATTCAAATTAAGGATACAATTTAAATCTTCAGCTATTTTTTGCTGTAAGTCTTCATTATTAGTATTTGGTAATATTTGTCCAAACAAATCGTAAGTAATAAGTTTTTCTGATTTTGTGATATCTAGAGGATTAAGTATATTAAGTTCAATATTCCCGTATGCCTTGCCTTTTTTTGTGCCGTTAGTTTTATCACAATGAAATTTTGATCCAGATGCTCCATTACAAACACCTAACATGTTTTCCCATCGTAATTCTGAGTCAAGCCCTCTTTGTCTACATAATTGTTCAGACAAGTAATGTTCAATTCCAATAGATGGCTCGAAATTTTTATTAAGTTTTAAACTTATTCGCCCCATGCAATACGCGCAAAGATATCCCTGTTCATCAAGCAATTGCTCTTGCCAATCAAGTTGTGGAGCATCGTAGCAAGCTCCCTCCGTATTACGTTTAGCTGTTAATGATTTTGGCTCTTTTTTCTTTTTGATATATCTCATAAAATGTCAATATATGATTGCATCCGCATTACTTCACGATCATATTCCCCACGCTTTTCTTTAAGATTTTCTAGCTTTTTTAGTGCATTTTCTACATCATATTTACTGATCAAATTATATATTTCTTTAATCTCTACCTCATATTCCTTGTCAACTTCGGGGACTTGAAAAGCATCGAGTAAAATTGAGTTGCTGTCGCGCCCTTCTGTATAAATTTCCCGATCGCTAATTTTATTGTCTTCCAGTAAAAAGACACTTTCTTTAGGCAAATGACTTAAAACTTGCGGTGAATGTGTCGTAACGATAAATTGAATATTTGGGAAAGTATGCGTAAGTGCTGGTAAAAGTTTGCGTTGCCATTGGGGATGCAAATGTAGATCGATTTCATCAACTAATACAATACCTTCACCTTCTAATTTATTTTCTAGGCTTGGATTGGCGATCGCTAATCTCCGCGCAATATCAACCACCAAAGACAACATCATTTTTTCGCCAGAAGAAAGCTGTGAAAATTTAAACTTTTGACTATCTTTATCAATAATAAGTGAACTTACAATGGATTCTTCACTAGGATTATTTCGTTTGCTAGGAATGCGCTCACGCTCTACCCTTAAATCAGAAAACTTGGCAAATTCAAATTTATTTAAAAAATTGTTGATAGCATTTCTAACAATTTCCAAACGTTGATTCCGATAAGTAAAATCTTTTAGATTTATTTGCTCTTGATTTTCTAAATCTTCTTCTTCTCTAAACCATTTAGAAAAATCATTAAATGGATTTATATTGTTGTTAAAGGTGTTTTCATAAGCAAAACATTGTGAATATTTATATTTACGAGTGTGCTTAGGAGTTGGTTGTTTGCTGTTATTAATAATATTTCTATTGATTTGATAATAAATTAATATTGGCAAATTTAATGATTCAGGACTAGTTAATTCAAGCTCGTTAGTGAAATCATTATATGTACCATTTAATGAAATTTTATTGATCAATGACAGCGCAGTTAAAGACATTAAAGATATTGTATAAGTATTAACTAACTGGTTTTTACTCAAACTATATTTCTCATATCTTTTAGTGGAAAATTCCATGTCAAGCACATATTTTTCTGCATTTAAATTTATATCGTCCTGATTAAATTTATTTGTTGTTGTTCTCCTCTCCGTGTATTTTCTATAACAAATATCCCCAACTAATACATCTAATATAATACTCATAGCATCTAAAATTGCGGATTTACCTGCTCCATTTACGCCAATAAATACAACAATGTTAGAGCTTTTAGGAAAGGTTATTTCACAATCTCTGAAACCACGAAAATCTTTTATTTTAAGGGAATTTATTTTCATTACAGTTTGACTATAATTTTTATCAAGTGGTACTTTTAATAAGTACCACTTGATAATTATAAATGCTTTACAAATATTTTAAACGATCGCTACTTTAAGGTGTAGTTGTCACAGTCAAAACCTGTGGTGGCGTAGCATCCGCAGGATAGAGGAAATCAAACTGGACAACACGGCGATCGCTCGGTGGCATCGTCAAGGTAACTAGAGCCTTGCCTCGTTCGCCACGACGCATAACTAAATGCACGTAACGGGTTTGGGCTAAACCTCTGTCATCACGAAAACGGACTCTGACCGAGCCTCGGAAAAAGACATCATCGGGTAATGGCTCAAAAAACTGCAAACCACCAACGGGCTTATCGTATTTGATCGGATTTTGGAAAGAAAGCGTTACAGTCTGCGTCTCGCTAGTCGGATTGTGCAAAGGCATCGTCAGGTTATACTGCACACCGTAATTGCCATGGGCAGAATAGGCCGTATCGGGATAACGTACTTTTAGCGGCGCAGTTTGCACTTGTCCCGTTCCCATCGTCCCGTATTGCAGCAAACTCAATCCATAGGAATAGGATTCTCCACGTTTAGGAATTGCTAGATTATTACTATCCTTATCAGTTAAGTTCCCAAACCATTGCGAACCCATTTGAATACCAGCCACACGGCTATATTCAAAGGCTCCTTCCGTTAAATCTGGCGGCGTAGGTACAACATCGCGAGGTTTAGCTAGCTCGCCATTTCTGAGAATGTTTTCCCATTCTTGAAGGTTAGGAGCGCGTTCTGTTCCATCAGTATTTAGTCTGGCATAGAGGGCTAAAGTCGCCAGATAAACCTTGCCATCACTGCGCAAACGCGAAAGCCCCGATCGCCCATTTAAAGGCGGATCTAATTCTTTGACGGGAATCGGCACATTCATCAGCATTCGACTCTGCTTGGGAGGAATCACGATCTGTGCTGGCAAAATATCCTGACGACGACCCCGCAAAATATCGAGCATGGCGCGATCGCCAGGTCCGCGATACATTTCCCCATTGTTATTCTCACTGTAGTTTGGTGCGTCATAAAAAGGAGCATCGGGTTGGCTGAGATAGCTCGCACCTTGTAACATGTCAATAGTTACGGGGCGATCGGTGGGGTTATAGGCGATCGCTCCAATGTATAGCGTACGCAAATCCTTTGGTGGTGGCGCTTTAGAAATATGGTGCGTAAAGAGATCGAAGCGACCCTGAAAGGGAAAGTTTAAATGGGCTCGCGGATATGCCATGCCTTCGGGCGGAAAGGATGACAGTAAAACTCCTTCTGTTTGGACAATCTCAGGACTATTACTGTTAAACATCGGTACATCGTCAAGTTGCCCCATCAATGGGCGCATTTCTTGGCGATCTAAAATAATCTTGGGTTGGTTAGCAGCTTGAGCAACTTTGCTAATTGAATTAGGAATACCCGCCAGATTTGTCGGCGACAAGACTGGGGAGGGAAAAGTCAATAGCGACATTAACAAAGCTGACAGCATAGGCTCTTTGCATCCAAAAGTTTGAAGCAGAATTGATTTATATAATACAGGGACATGGTATTGCTAAATAGGTGAGGATGGGCGGCGCTTTGCACCGCCCATCCTCACCTATTTCAATTCACGAAAGTGTTGTCACACTTTCGTGAATTAAAAAACAAACCCAGTAAGGGCTTTCAAAGCTCAAAATGGCTATGCCATTTTGAGCTTTGGTATAAGTGGGCTTAATTAAATATAAAACCCTAAAACCTGTGGCGCACGCGCAGCGTGCGTCGTAGGTTTTAGATCTGGATTTTAATTATGGTGAGATACTTACCAATTTTTAGGGTAGAAAAACGTTATATTTAGCATGTTTAATCATCTAGTGCGCCAAGCTCATCATGCCTGAACCCATCTGGTCATACGTTACCCCTGGCATCCCAGACGAATTATTTGATCGCTTGCCTGGCATTCCCATGAGCAAATGCGAAACGAGATTATTAATTATCGGACAACTACGCCTTAGAGTAGACTCGGTGCTGTGGGATATTGGAGCGGGCACAGGAACTATTCCCATTGAGACAGGATTGCTATGCCCCAAAGGTAAAATTGTCGCGATCGAGCGCGATGAGGATGTGGCGGGCTTGATCGTCAAAAACTGTCAGAAGTTTGGGATCGATAATGTCGAAGTTAACATTGGCAGTGCGCCTGAATGTCTAACGAGCCTTACGACAGAACCCGATCGCATTTGTATTGAGGGTGGGAGATCGGTATCAGAAATTCTGGAATATTGCTGGGAAAGGTTAAAGGTTGATGGAAGAGCGATCGCAACTACTAATAGTTTAGAAGGGTTATATGCAATTTCCGAGAGCTTTGCCAAACTACAGGCGCGGAATGTGGAAGTGGTGCAATCCTCGGTTAACCGCTTAGAAACTCGCGGCAATCGTCAAGTCTTCGCCGCAGTTAGTCCTATGTTTATTATTAGTGGTGAAAAGTTATAAAACTAAAAAGACGGGCGGGGCTTTGCCCCGCCCGTCTTTTTAGTAAAGAAATAGTGGTGCGGGGCTTTGCCCCGCACCGCTATTTCTTGGTTTTATATTTCTATTCCTTTAGTGGGAAGGAAGTATCAAGATGCTTAAGAAATTTCACGGATTTGAGGCTTGCCGTCCTTAAATTCACCCACGAGGATGAGATCGGTTACACCTACGAATAGCCCATTTTCCACAACTCCAGGAATATTATTTAGAGTTTTTTCAAGTTCGGCAGCATCGGCGATCGCCTCAAAAGTTACATCTAAAACCATATTGCCCTGATCGGTAATTACTGGGCCATCCTTTTTAATCCCCATCCGCAGATCGGGCTTACCACCTAATTTTTCAACAGCTCTAGTTACAGGGGATATTGCCATCGGTAAGACTTCGAGCGGTACGGCAAAAGTTGAACCCAGTTTATCGACTAGTTTTGATTCATCGACCACAACAATAAACAATGTTGCTAACGAATCAACCACTTTCTCGCGAGTGTGAGCCGCACCACCACCCTTAATTAAGGTTTTGTGGGGATCGACTTCATCAGCTCCATCGATCGCGACATCAACGCGATCGACATCATCGAGACTGCGGATAGGAATGCCATATTTTTTACCTAATACCGACGCTTGGAATGAAGTAGGAATACCCACAATATCGGTTAGTTCGCCTGCCGCTAGCCTTCTCCCTAGCTCCTCGATCGCGAAAGCAGTCGTAGAGCCAGTACCTAAGCCCACAACCATACCTGACTTTACTCGTTGCGCGGCAGCTATACCAACTTCTTGTTTTAATTTTTTAATATCTTCAGCCGAAATACTCATTTATAAATCTCAAAGCAATGCTTTTAATCCTATCGCACCCTGCGATCAGTAGTTGTAAGGGTTTTCAAATTAAGAAATGGCTACGCCATTTCTTAATTTGGTATAAAACCAGAGTAGCGTACTGCTCGCATAGCGAGCAGTACGCTACTCTGGTTTTACTAAACTGATTATTGCGCCGCTATCTTCTAGCTATTGAAAGCCTTTGATTAAAGTCGTGATTTGCGCGATCGCGTTAGTTGCCTCGCTTTGATTCATGTTCTGGATATATTTATCGTGATGCAGATCGAGATCGGCGATCGCCTTTAATAAACTCTCACTAGTTAAGTCTTCTTCTAACAGGACAGCACTATAGCCACGAGCCTGAAAAGACTGAGCATTAAGAATCTGATCGCCTCGGCTAGATAATTTTGATAGGGGAATTAATAAATGCGGTTTGCGTAAAGTCAGAAACTCGAATACCGCATTAGCCCCCGATCGGGACACCACTAAATCAGCGATCGCTAAAATATCCGCAAGTTCTGTTCCTAAATACTCAAATTGTCGATAGTTCGGATGTCCTTCGAGATTGGTATCGATATTCCCTTTGCCACAAGCATGGACAACTTGGTATTTCTGCGTAAGAGAAGATAAAATCGAACGCACAGCTTGATTTATTTTTGCCGATCCCATACTACCTCCTACCACAAACAGAACTGGTAAATCGAGATTAAATCCGCAAAGTTCACGACCTCTTGCGGCATTACCTTGCAGAATATCGGGACGAATGGGCAAGCCCGTATACTTGACTTTGGCATCATATTTCGCTAATGCCTTAGCAGTTTCGGGAAAGGTAACACAGATTTTCGTAGCAAAAGGAATTGATAAACGGTTGGCTAAACCTGAAGAGAAATCAGACTCATGGATAATGACAGGAATTCGTTGCAACCAACTTGAGAAGATCACAGGAACGGTCACGAATCCCCCTTTAGAAAACACGACCTTAGGTTTGATTTTGGCGATTGCCCCATAGGCATCGAAGATGCCCTTAATTACCTTAAACGGATCGATGAAATTCTGCCAAGAAAAATAACGACGTAATTTCCCCGATGAGATTCCATAATAAGGGATACCAGCTTCCGCAACTAGTTTTTTTTCAATACCATTCTCAGAGCCAATATAGACCACTTCCCATCCTTCAGACTCAAGACTGGAAATCAAGGCAAGATTGGGACTAACATGACCAGCAGTGCCTCCACCCGTCAATACAATTTTGGGATTCTTATCTAAGTATTTAGATTCTGATTGGAAGTTTGACCGATCTTTAGTCTGGTTAATTGCGCCCACAGGTGTTAAATGTCTCTAGATATTTGACTATTATTTATTTGACTATTATTCCACTATTAAGAATACTGAATTATTCATTATCAGTTTGGGGTAGTCATTAGCAGGAAATGATTCATATGGTAATGATGGGCGGTGCTTCGCGCCGCCCATCATTACTTATTTAGCACTACCCAGTTTTGTATCGGTATTGTACCAATTTCATGGCTATTTCCCAAGACGAGCACATAAATTTCAAGCAGAGATTGGCGGCGCGAAGTATCACTATAAGTATAAATACTAATATATCCAATATATATCCAAATATATATTGGATATATTAAGCAGCTAAGAGTATAAGTAAACTTATAGCGTTTTGCGCTCAAACCCAAACCAAGAAGATTTTTGAAAGCTTTGCGAAGCAAAGCTTTCAAAAATCTTCTTGGTTTGGGTTTGTTTGATCGATAATTGCTGTAAAAACAAGCCCAGTAAGGTTTTGAGATTCCCAAAATGACAATGCCATTTTGGGAATTGGTATTAAAACAATCGGGGTAACGTTGCCGTCACCCCGATTGTTTATATCGTTTTTTTATAAATAAACTAGCTAAATAAACTAGCCAAACAAGTCAGCTATGAGAACGGGTAAATAGGTAAGCCCTACTTGAAATACGAAATGAAAAGTTTTTATAAGTTTTTGATTAAGTCAAGACTTAAAATTAAAACCTATTTGAAACCGACGGCTGCTTGCCATACAAAAGCAAGTAGCAGGAAGAACACGGGAATCACGGGAAGAACGTTTACCAGCGGATCGAAAATTCTGTAGGCTTCAGGTAACGTTGCGATTAATAGACTAAGTGGCATTAAAAATAGACCTCCTTCAAGAGCTAAGATGAATTTTACCACGACAAAGAAGCCATTCTTTTTTCTGAAAATTTTTTATCCAAGCGTTTATTAAATGGGTTTATTTATGGCGATCACAAAACACCAAACCGACTACCTGCAAAAATTCTTCCAGATTTTTAAGGTTACGCTCTTGTCTTTACTGCTCTGTGGCGGGATGGCGATCTTGAGCGCTCCAGCTTGGGCAAATGTCCAAATAAAGCTGACGAATATTAACTATGAGCCCTGTATTGGCGATGCAGGCAAAAATATGGTAACTGGCGGTGGGGTGATGTCCGCTAAGTGTTACACGATCAAGGGAAAAGCAAACAATACATCGGGTAAAGTTGTTTACAATGCCGATATCTTTGGGCGCATTTACGATGCTAATGGCAACGATGCCATGCCCGAACGGGCAAGATTGGGTGCTGTCGAGGAAATTCCTGTGGGCAAAAGTGATTTTCAAATTATGGTGGCAATTCCTGCCGAACAGCCCGAACCGCTCGAACTTAAGCAGTTTAAAGCTTCTGGATTTGCTGGTAAAGTGCGGCGGTAATCTCACTCAAGTTAAAATATATATACCTAGATTGGAGCGACCTAAGTCGCTAGGCATAATTAAAAGCCAGACTCAAAACCTATGGCTCATGCATTGCGTAAGTCATGGTTTTCGAGGTTTTATAGTTAATTGCGCCTAGCTACCTATCTCGTCGTTTCAATCTTTAAATTTCTCTGAATCGATCTCAAAAATATGGCTGTTAAAGTTTTAATTCCCACTCCCCTCCAACAATTTACGAACAATCAAGCCACTGTTGAGTGTACTGGTGGTTCTGTGCAAGCAATTATTGATTCCCTCGAAACTAGTTTTTCAGGTATCAAAGGACGTATTTGCGATCCCGAAGGCAATCTCCGCCGCTTTGTTAATTTTTATGTCAACAGTGAGGATATTCGCTTTCTTGATGGGGTAAATACTCCTCTCAAGGATGGCGATGAAGTAAGCATCATTCCTGCGATCGCAGGGGGCTAGTCCCAGTTACGGGGGGTGCGTGGCATCCCCTGTGATTGGGTGAATCTATCTATGCATCTATCCATGCATCCAGTTATGAATCCATCAAATTGGTAATTATTTCAAGCATCCACAGGGCTGCTTGTTTTTTGGCATCGGGATCGACTTTGCCCTTGTCACCCCAATTTTGTAGCCATTTCCCCAAACCACCCATGGAATTGCCCATCCATTGCCCCACCTGTGCGAAAATTTGTTGGGGTCCGACACCAGTTAATACTTGGATGGCAAAAATTACGGCAACCACTAAAAATGCGGTTTTAAAGCTGGCTTTAATCACGCTCAACAGCCACCACAGCAGTAGCAGCGAGACGATTAATGCGCCGATCACTAGGGGCAAATTCATAGATCTTTCAATCCCATCTCAAAATGCAAAGAGTTTATTAGATTTTGGCACGATCGCGCCATTGACGTTATTTAGCTTCGACTCCGTTCAGCCAAAGTTAGCTGAGCGGAGTCGAAGCCACAGGTACTTTAATTAATAGCAAGTCCCTTACCATAGTTTTAGATCTTGTCTCAAGAATTGCAAGTTTATCAAGCTCGGCTCGATATCTCTCCTATCGAGGTTGATCGCCTATGGCGATTTCTCTCAGAAGACGAGCGATCGCGGGCTAATCAATTTAAACGCGCCCATCTTAAACGCAATTTTGTCGCCGCTAGGGGCAATCTCCGCGAGCTGCTCGCCCGATGGCTAGACTGCGAACCTCAAGAAATTCGGTTTAGCTACAGCGATCGCGGCAAGCCCTATCTGCAAAACTTTTCCCCATCTGAGGAAATTTATTTTAATCTAGCGCATTCGCAAGACTTGGCTCTCTATGCCTTGTCTAGACATAGCGCTGTGGGTATCGATCTGGAATATATCAATCCTAACTGTGATGTTATGGGCATTGCGGGACGTTATTTCTTACCTGCTGAGCAGAAAATTATCAGCGAATTAGGCGATCTCCAACAGCAGCAGCTAGCGTTTTATCAATTATGGACTCTGAAGGAAGCCTACGGCAAAGCAACAGGACAAGGGATCGCCAATCTCCTAGATGCGATCGATGTCTCTCTATTACTTGAGAGCCCCATCGGTGAAATTTTACAGATCGAAGGATGGAATTTGAATATCTTAAATACCGACGAACTTGCCATAGCCCCAAGTTACGCTGCCGCCCTATGTAAACAGGCAAATCGCGAATAACGCGAATAAATTGATAGTGCAAGGCAAAGCCTCGCACTATCAATTTATTCGCGATTTGCCAAGCGCAAAATCTTGCCCGCTAACATCGCCGCCCCAAAGCCATTATCAATATTGACGACACCTACTCCCGTCGCACAGGAATTAAGCATGGTCAACAAAGGAGCCAGACCATTAAAACTTGCTCCATAGCCAATGCTTGTGGGTACTGCCACGATCGGACAATCAGCTAAACCTGCCACTACGCTAGCTAATGCTCCTTCCATACCAGCAACCACAATGATTACGTCAGCATCGGCGATCGCTTCGCGATGACTGAGGAGGCGATGAATTCCTGCCACCCCGACATCCCATAACCGCTTGACGACAAATCCGCATAGCTCGCCCGTGATTGCTGCCTCTTCCGCGATCGGTAAATCGGCAGTTCCTGCGGTAATGATTGTGATTGTGCCTTCCTTTTGCATCGTTGATTCTCCCAAACAACAAATTTGAGCGATCGGAAAATATCGCAAACCTCGCAAA
This sequence comes from Pseudanabaena biceps PCC 7429, assembly GCF_000332215.1. Lineage (GTDB taxonomy): Bacteria > Cyanobacteriota > Cyanobacteriia > Pseudanabaenales > Pseudanabaenaceae > Pseudanabaena > Pseudanabaena biceps. Next base: position 4,642 of record NZ_ALWB01000072.1, on the reverse strand, counting down.
GATGGTTGAATCTGTGCATAAACTTCTGCGGAGATCTTAGTTGCCATAACCAATGGATTTTTTGACTCCATGACATGCATAATCTGCACGATTTGTTCAGGAGTTTTCCCCAAACCAAAAATCACTTCAGGAAATCCCGTCCGCAACATACGATGGTGATCGATTTTGGCAAAGTCACCAACGGATTCATAGTGAAGATATTTTAATTCTTCTAAAGCCTTTTCTGGACTCAGATCCCCCTTCGCAACCGTTTCTAACAGTTGCTTTAAGTTGTGATGCATAAATATCGATTATTTAAGAGCAGCTAAGCCTGTAAATAGCTAGGCATAATTAAAACCTAGATCTAAAACCTGCGGCGCACGCGCAGCGCGAGCCGCAGATTTTAAGGTTTTATATTTAATTATAACCAGCTACTTACTTAACAATATAAAAAAAACACAATCAAAGCTTAAACCAAAGATAATTTTGACGAACTAATACAAAAGTATGATCTCCTGTGAAGTGAGGAAAATCATACTAGTTGTGAAACTAAAATATCCCAAATTGCAACAGTCAGTTGTTGCCGCAGTCTTTTTAGGCTCATTATTTAATATCAGTAGTGCCTATGCTACCGATAATCAAACAGGCTCTGTTTCCCAAAAGACAAACCTCCAAAATCCTTCCAAGGTAGAAACCACGCTCCAAAAGATTGATCGCGATGCGCTGCAATCTCCTCTGGAAGAGCCAGTTGAAACAGCTCAAAACGTGACATCCGTATCACAACTGACAGATGTTAAACCCACTGATTGGGCATTCACATCTTTACAGTCCCTAGTTGAGAGATATGGTTGCATCGCTGGCTACCCCGATCGCACCTTTCGCGGCAAGCAAGCTCTGTCCCGTTACGAGTTTGCGGCTGGACTCAACGCTTGCTTGGATAAAATCAACGAGATTATTTCGGCGGGGCTCGCCGATAAGGTAAGCAAAGACGATCTTGCTGTTTTAAAAAAATTACAAGACGAATTTGCTGCCGAACTGGCAACCTTGAGAGGTCGGGTTGACTCTCTTGATAAGAAGGTCGCCATCCTAGAAGCCCAGCAATTTTCTACAACGACAAAGCTAAACGCCACCGTTATCTTTGCTCTTGCTGATACCTTTGGTAATAGTGTTGGTAAGACGACGGATGGGACAAATACTTCCTTTGGCTCCCGCGCGCGTTTAAATTTTGACACGAGTTTTACAGGGAAAGATCGCCTGCGAACCCGACTGCAAGTAGCCAACCTACCTAATCTAGGCTCCGCTACGACAGGAACGGGAACCAATATGGCTCGTTTAGCTTTCACCCAAGACACTACTAATAACTTCCAAATTGACAAGTTCTTCTATAAATTTCCTGTTGGGAACAGCGCAACCGCCTATATCGGTGTGAATGCTCTGGATGCGGATGACATTCTGAATACGCTCAACCCTTATTTCGAGAGCAGCGATAGCGGTGCTTTATCGCGATTCGGACGGTTCGATCCTCTCATGTTTCGCGGGCTTAGTGGGGCTGGGGCTGGGTTTAGCTATAACCTCAGCAAAGAATTTAATATTGCCGCTAGCTATTTAGCCGATACAGGTGATGCTACACCCAATAACGCGGCTTCACCTACAGGACAGGGTGGCTTATTCAACGGTGGCTATATTGCCAGCTTGCAATTGGTATATTCCCCTTCCAAGGATTTGCGGTTTGGGGCAATTTATGCCCATAGCTTCGATCCAGGTGCAATCGCAAATATTGCGGGAAATACGGGTAGTAGCTTTGGTAGTAAGCCTTTTGGTTCTAATGATACTTCTGCCGATCGCTTTGGCGGTCAGTTTACATGGTTAGTTTCCAAAGGTTTGAATATTAGCGGCTGGGTTGGATTTGCGAATGCCCGTCAAGAGTCTGGCTCTGGTGCCGGTAATACTGCGAACCTGTTCAACTGGAGTGTGAACTTAGCATTCCCCGATCTTTTTGCTGATGGTAATAGTGGAGGAATCATCTTTGGTCAACCTCCCAAAGTGACCTCCAACTCGATCTCCGCTAATGTCGATCAAAGCACTTCCTATCTTCTCGAACTGCAATACAACTTCCGTCTTAACAAAAACATCACGGTTACCCCAGGAATTATCGCGGTCTTCAATCCCAACCATAATTCCGCCAATGACACAGTTTGGGTAGCCACGATTAAGACTTTGTTTACCTTCTAAATTAGCTGCGCCGATTAATCATTTTGTAGCCGTGCTTTGCATGGCTACAAAAGTTCAAATTTATTAAACTGAATTAGCGAAAAGACTATGAGCGTTAAACGTAGAGATTTCTTGATGTTTTTGGGAGCAGGCGCAGGAACTATCCTGTTTGATGCCATTCCTAAAGCTAACTCATCTCAGACTTTTTCCATGCCTTTTATGGAAACTATCCCTTCGGGAGAAGCTTTTGCCGCTAACCCCATCGCTAACAATCTGAGCTTCAAGCCTATACAGGGTCCCATGCCACTCAAAACCATTGGTATGTCTAAGGAGCAGCAAATTACGGCGTACAAAAATTTTAATGTTGTAGATGATCTCGTTCTACCCGAAGGATTTACCTATGACGTAGTTGCCGCATGGGGCGACAAGGTGGGCGATTCTCGTTTTGGATATAATAACGATTATTTATCTCTAGTCGAAACGGGTAATAACGAAGGTTATCTAACCGTTAACTTTGAATATATTAGTGCTATTCCTTGGGAACAAAGTTTTAGTAAGGTGATTGGGAAACCTCTTCCGTTTGCGGAAATGAACAAAGCGCTAAAAACGGCTGGGGAGGAAGGCGTAAATGTGATTGCTCTAGAAAAGAGCGATCCCCTGAGAATGAAGCTAGAATTGATTGCCAAGGAAGCCATGATCGATGTGGGTATTGGCGTGATTTCTGTGCGTCGTAATGCCGATGGTAAATGGGTACGTACCAATTCGAGTGCCGATCGCCGTGTCACAGGACTTTCGGGTTTAGAGGATGGAAAATACCTTCAAGCAACGGGTCCATCCGCAGAAATCTTCCGCAAAACCGAGGGAATGGGTTATATCGACAAACTAGGCGATCGCATTATCGGCACATTTAACAACTGTGCAGGTGGAACAACGCCTTGGGGAACTGTTTTTAGTGCTGAGGAAAACTTCCAAACCCTTGTGCCAGATCCCGTAATGCCCGATGGGACTTCCTTTGCTCCTAGTAAGAAGAAGTTCGCTAAAAACGATGAAGATGAATTTCTAGGGCTTGGCAGTGTTTTTGGGCTTGCGGGTAATAAATATGGCTGGATGGTGGAAATCGATCCTGCTAACCCCGATGACTATGGCACTAAGCACACTTGGCTAGGACGCTTTCGTCATGAGGCTGTTGGCATCCGTGCTGAAGCAGGCAAGCCATTGGCGTTTTATTCTGGTTGCGATCGCCGTGGTGGACATCTCTACAAATTTGTCAGTAGCGGTACTATCACCGATCCTAAAGACAAAGCAAATTCTAAGCTTCTTGAATCGGGAATGCTCTATGCCGCGAAATTCAATGCTGATGGCACGGGCACTTGGATTCCCCTCACGGCATCGACTCCAGTCAATCCTGACAAACTCAGCGTCTTAGCTGGCAAGATGTTGCCATTACCAAAACGTCCTGATGGTGGCTACTTTAAGGCAACCAAAGAGGAAGAAATTGCGGAGTTTAAGACGAAATTTAAGGTCTTAGGCGATCTTTATTTGGGTAATGAAGTTGAGAAACAAGGCGCAATTTTAATTGATGCTCACTATGCGGCAAATGCGGCGGGAGCGACCTGCACCGCCCGTCCTGAAGATACGGAAATTGCTCCCGATGGCTCGCTGATGATCGCTTTTACCTCTGGTTCCATTAGTACCAGCGATGGAAGCCCTGATCTCCGCATTTTCAAGGGGAATGATGGCAAAGCCTATGAGTATGGATGGGTTATGCGTTTAGCTGAAAACGGCAATGCTCCTGATGCCATGAGTTTCCGTTGGCGTATTCTGGCTACGGGAGGCGAACCCAGCGATGGCGGACAAGGATTTACAAATCCCGATAACCTTGCGATCGATCGCAGTGGCAATGTGTGGATGGTTACAGATATTTCCAGCGATAAGTACAACAAAGCGATTCCTAGCCGCACTGACAAGGAAGGTAAACCTGTTAGCCAATCGAACCTCCGTGGGCTGTACGGTAATAGCTCCATTTGGTTTATTCCCACCTCAGGAGTAAATGCAGGACAAGCCTATTTATTTGGTTTTGGTCCAGTGGAATGTGAAACGACGGGTCCCTTCTTCAGTCGCGATCAGCAAACGCTCTTTCTATCTGTTCAGCATCCAGGTGAGGTTAAGGGTATTCGTAAAGATATGGCAATCGAAACTCGTAAGTTTGCAATGAAGACAACGAGCGGGGAAGAATTTATCCAAACCCGTAAAGTTCCCATTGGTTCTAACTGGCCCAGTTTGAAGCCTAACCAGCCACCGAAACCTGCGGTAGTCGCCATCCGTAAAGTTAACAATCAATCCTTGATTTAACTCAATTTCAATTTTGATTAACGTGAGTTCGGGATAACTTGAAACGGGCTTTGAGAAAGGTTTTGCTACGCAAAACCTTTCTCAAAGCCCAAAAGTAAAA
>NZ_ALWB01000071.1 GCF_000332215.1 Pseudanabaena biceps PCC 7429 | reverse complement strand
TGAGTCTGTTTACTGATTTCTTTGTCAAAAACACCGAAAGTCTCAAGTTTGTTCGCTAGTTTTATCTGGCAAAGCCTAAAGCCTCTGATTGTCTCTAATACCAATTCCCAAAATGGCAACGCCATTTTGGGAATCTCAAAACCTTACTGGGTTTGTTGTTTAATTCACTGAAGTGAGACAACACAGCTCAGGTCACTGCCACTCAGGTCATATTGGTATTTGATATGCTAGATTGTATAGATATCTGACTAGGAGCGCCGTTATGACAATTTCGGGTAATCGCAGTCTAAATTCGAGTATAGAACTCCTTGACGAGGACTTTGAGCCAATGCCAGAGGGCGATAAACAACGGCGTAATTTGAGCTATACCACTGAAGCATTGAGGCTCTGGTTCGAGAAACAGCAGAATGTTTATGTGTCTGGAAATCTATTTATCCGTTATCGGGAAGAGAAGGTCGAGAAAAGAATTGCGCCTGATACGTTTGTAGTCTTTGGCATGAGCAATGAAGACCGCGTTAGTTATAAGATCTATGAAGAGGGAGGAAAAGTTCCTGATTTTGTGTTGGAAATTACTTCTAAGGGAACGGTGACGAAAGACCGCGAACAGAATCCCTTAATTTATCGGGATTTGGGAGTTAAGGAGTATTTTCAATATGACCCGACTGGTGAATATTTAAAACCAACATCATTGCAGGGGGTACGTTTGGAGAATGGTGAGTATGTAGCGATCGCTGCTTCAGTTTTAGCTGATGGCACTTTGTCGTTACATAGTGAAGTGTTAGGTTTAGATTTACATTTGTATCCAGAGCTTGGTTTTCGATTCTTTGACCCAATTTCTAATCAGGTTTTGCGCTCTTATGCTGAGGCGGAACATGATCGCTTGATTGCTGAGTTGGAGCGTTCCTATGAGCAACAGGCTCGGCGCGAGGCGGAGGTAGCTCAACAACAGGCTGAGGCGATCGCGGAGCAAGAGCGTAGTGAAAAACTCCAAGAACGTCTGGCTAAACAAGAAGCCGAGACGATCGCTCTCCAAGAGCGTAATAAAAACGAAAAACTTGCTGCATACCTTAGATCTCTGGGGATTAATCCTGATGAAATTTAAGTGAGTCACCCCAATATGCTCTATAAACAAGCGATCGCAAATAATAAGTTTCAACCTTAAGCGATCGCCTTTATAATCAAAAAAAACAACAAGCGATCTCTCCTAAATCTAAAAAACATCAATCGCCTACTCATTGATAGAAAGCGATCTCCTTTATAATCAAAAAAAACAAGCGATCTCTCCTAAATCTAAAAAGACATCGATCGCCTACTCATTGCTAGAAAGCGATCGCTATCAAACAAAAAACTCCTGATCGCCTAAAACATTACCTCAAAATCTCTGATAGCTCTCACACCAAAAAGCGATCGCATATGACGCACACTCATTTGAGAATAACTTTGTCCAAGTCTGTCTTAAGAGACCGCCATTAAAAAAATGACAAATGATAACTACTCAGTCAACAACACGAATGTTTATCTTCGCGCCATCTGGTAAATCCTTGATTTGTTGAGCAATATCAGCTCGAATTTTCATGCCTTGAACTGAATCCACTGAATATAAGTTGTCAACTACAAAATCTCCCCCAACAACAAAAGGGATTTTGGGTAACAATCTTTTATCTATTGGAAGATTACCATTCTTTTTCTGCCATTCATGCGCCAAAGGAAAACCTGTCAATACATTATAATCTGAGAGAATAGCTTTAGCCCACTGCTCAATATTATTCGCTACAAATTCTTTCGTTCCAGTTTCAGGATCAAATGAATAAATTTTGTCCTCAAAAATACAGAACTGTCCTCCAAAAATATCTTCAGCAAAAAACAAACAATTTTTAACTAAAGTTCCGTAATTGTTTCTCCATAAATTGTCAGAATTCCAAGTTTCAAGAGTCATTATTAAACTAGAATTTTCGGCGGGAAAAACATGAAGCGCTGATTCAAAAGCTAGAAATCCATTTTTCTTGGATAGCAAGTTATAAAGATCGTCCGCAAGAGAACTGGCAAAATCTAATAGAGTTTGACTCAGATAAGGAAGTTCTTCACCTAAAGGATGACTGCCAATTGACACAAGTTTTTCAGTATGAATATTCATTGAATGTTTCCTATGGGTCTACCACAATTCTAACTTTTGTACCGTCTGGAAGATCTTTAATTTGATGCCCAATAGTTGATCCTGCTCCTCTATTATCACTTGGATTGATAGGACGCACACTTGAGCCTGAACCTCCTTCTTGAAAAACTGCTGGAGGATATTCATCTCTGTCTTTACCAGACACAGTATCAATTCCTCTTAAAGAATCCTTACGGTTTTTAGACGCTCCACTTCGATCTATAGTTAATTCTTCGGGATAACCAGATGCTTGAGCATCTCTTACATGTTGGGCAGATTCAGGATATTTGTTACTATCAATTATAACATCTTTGACAGAAAGAAAAATATGAGGTAAAAGAAGACCGCCTAAGTCTTTACCAAAATTAATATCATTCGGGCTAAAACCACCATTGGTAGAAGGAAAAGTTTCAATCAAGTCGCGCCAACTTTCGTTGGAGTCACGACCCTTATTCGTATTGATAGAATTAGGATCGAAATCATCATTAGGATTGAAATCACCATCGGGAAGAGGATAACCATAAGCTAAGTCACGCAAAACAGAATCGATATCTTTACCAAAATTAATATCATTTGGGTCAAAACCACCTTGCTTTTCTGTAAAGCTTGACGGAAGAGTGCCATCAGCAGCAGAATCAGGTACGAGAAGTTGTACAACAAATGCGCCAGCAACAATTATGACGAAATGTGTAGCTTCAAAAGCAGCACCTCTTAAAGCAGCTTGTACAATAAAGCTAGCAACATTTACAGAAGCATAAGCAATACTACTGAGAATTCCAATGATTGCCGTCGATTCAGTAGCACCTAATGCATCGTAACCCGAAGGGTCAGTAAAGTTAATCGGATTATTATTCGCATAAGCATAAGGATTCTTAGAAATGGGACTACTCATCCGCCCACCAAAAGCATCCTTCGAGATGAATCTACCTAAATCCGAATCATAATATCTCGCCCTGAGATAATCTAACCCAGTGCCATCTCTCTGCTCACCCGCAAACTGGAACGAATTACTCGAATTACCAGCACTGGCAATCAACTTGCCATAGGCATCATAGACATAGCGATCCGTTACTTGACCCGAAGCATCAGTCAACAACCTCGTCGAACCCAAACCATCAGAATGATAGAACCGAGTATTACCACCACCCTCAGACTTGATTAGCCCCAACCCAAACGTATACTTATTCAGAATCTGACCATTAACATCAGACTCTTGCAGCACCTTCGCATTACCCCTCGAATCAAGCAGATAATTCTTTCTGACTCCATCGGTAATACTCGCCACGCGATTTCCATTCGCATCATAAATATAATTCGATTGGGAAGTAACTCCATTATTAGTCGAAGTTACGCCCACTAAGCGATTTTCACCATCATTAATCCAATCATAAACAACCGTATTCGTACCATCATATTTAGTCAGAGTCGAACCATTATTGTCATAGGTAAAATTGGTGACCTTGTTGCCATTAGTCGTATTTTTGAGACGATTGTTAGCATCATAGATATAGGTAGTGACACCACTAGCAGGATCGGAATCATTCCGCTTCAAGCGATTTCCCACAGAGTCATACTCATAAGCGATCGTTCGATTACCCAAAATCGGATCAGTCATAGACTCTGATTGCAACTGATTCAACACATCATAGGCATAGTTGACAGTGCGACCATTATTCTCAACCACCTTAGTTCTATTACCCACACCATCCAACGTATAGGCATAACTAGAAAGTACTGCCCCCGAAGAGTCGCGAGTTACCATTCCCGTCAATCGGTTAGCAGCATCATAGGTATCAGCTTCAGTCGTACCATCCGCCAACACCGTACCAATCAGATTTCCTGCGGCATCATAGCTATACTTGGCTAACTGAATACCTGAAGTCACCGTATCAAGGCGATTTAGTTTATCGTAAGCGTAATTAACCGTATTTGCCGCAGTTGTCAAAGTTTTGAGATTACCCAACACATCATAGCTATAGCCAACCGTCTGACCATCAGGACTCGCAACCAAATTCACACGGTCATAACTATCAAAACTATATGTAGTCACACCCCTTCCATCCGTCACCGTCTTGATTTGCGAAGTCACAGGATCGTAGGTATAACCCACCGTCGCCACACGTGGATCGGAGAAGGATTTATTAGCCAATCGGCCATAGAGATCATAGGCATAGGTAATCACATTGCCATTGAAATCCGTCGTCTTCGCCACCTGACCGAAATTATTGAAAATCGTCGTTGAACGCTGACCCAAAGCTAGATTTGTTGCCACTTTGCGATTAAACGCATCATACTCATAGGTGGTTTTATTGCCATTGGCATCCTCAAACAACGTCTGTCTACCTAAATTGTCATAGCCGTAAATAGTAGTCGCTTGATTCGCCAACTTCACCGCAGTCAATTCACCGAGATTATTGTAGGCATATTCAGTAGTATGCAGATTCGCATCCTTAATCGCGATCGCCTGTCCGAATTGGTCATAGGTCGTTTCGGTTCTATTGCCATTGCCATCAATCACCGCTGTCCGTCGATTGTACTGGTCATATTCATACTGGGTTTCATGACCCAAAGCATCAGTCACCTTAACCAGACTGCCGCGACTGTTATAGGTAAACTGAGTGCGTTGATTGAGCGCATCAATCATTGCCGAGACTTTGCCAAAGGCATCGTATTCATAGGACGTAGTTTGTCCCAGTTGATTAGTTTCTGACTTGACACGACCTAAAGCGTCATAGACCACATTAGATGTAGTGCCATCAAAGTAAGTATTCACACTAGAGCGACCTTGAGCATCCAGTCCTATCTGGGTTGTACGATTCTTCGCATCAGTGACAGAAGTAACCTGACCGCCCGTGTTGTAGGTATAGGTGGTGTCATTACCAATCGGATTACCAAAGAAATCACGCTCTTGAGAGATCCTTCCTAACGCATCGTAGGTATATTCAGTGCGATTGCCAAAAATATCGATTGTTGCCTTAATCCGACCTGATGCGGTGTACTCGATATGCTCTCTCGGATTGTCGCTATTGTCGTTTGGCGTAAGGTCAGCAAAGATGGTATCGGTCAATTGCCCTAATGCGTCATATTCATAGTGAGTTTTCAATCCCGTTGCCGATGTTTTGGAGATAACCCTTCCCACGGCATCATATTCAGTCAGCAATACTGGATTATCCGCAGCATTATTCGGCGTGTTGTCTGGCAGGATGACCTTTATTTGTTGTCCCTTTTCGTCATAGAAATACTCAGTGCGATTACCTCTTATGTCTATGGTCGCTGTGACATTGACATTGGCATCATATTCAGTACGGCTGACATTCCCCTGTGGATCGGTAATCGATGTCACCCTTCCTGCCTTGTCATAGGTATAGCTGATATTGAGCGTCTGATTTTCGGTCGGGAAAACCATGGATAGGTTGGTGACTTTGCCATTCAGGTCATAGGTCGCATTGGTTTTGTTCCCGCGACTATCTGTAAAACCAATCGCATTGCCATAGCGATCGTATTCAAAGGTGGAAACTTCGCCATCGGGTGCGGTTTGACTGATTAAGCGTCCCAAGCTGTCATAGCTAAAAGTAGTCGTTTGTCCATCGGTATTGGTTCTCGATATTAGGTTTCCGCGATCATCGTAACTTGAAGATACGGCTAATCCTGTGGGCGAGATAACGTTCAGGATTTCGCTATATCGGTTGTATTGCATCCGCGTTGTATTGCCATCACCATCGGTCAGAGTTAATGGATTTCCATTACTGTCATAGGTATAGGTTGTGGTGACTCCATCAGCATCTACTTTCTTCAGTAAGTTGTTCTGATCATCATAGGTTCTCGAAACCACACCACCATTAGCATCCACCTCCGAGACAACATTGCCCCTTTGGTCATAAACATAGGTCGTAGGATTACCCAAAGCATCCGTCACCGTCTGCGTCGAATTAGTCGGGTCATAAGCCAATTGTACAGGCTTACCCAAAGCATCCACCAACTTCACCAGACGACCCTGCGCGTCATACTCATTCTTCACCCCAGACCGACCAAGGGGATCGACCACTTCTGTCAAGAAATGGTCGCGGGTGGGCTGAGCATACTTAAACTGGGTCGTATTATTCTCCCTGTCCGATACCCCAATCAAATCACCCTTAGCATCATACTGATACTTCACCACCTGACCGAGAGGATCAGTTACTGAAGTAATCCGACCACTAGCATCCCTCTGGAATGTTACCGCTTTTCCTGTATCGCTGGTAATTCCCGCATCCGTAAACGTGAGCGTATTCCCATTCGGATTCGTAACCGTATTCAAATCACCTGTCGTGCCATCAATCTCATACACAATCCCCTCCTTCGTGGTGAGAATATACTTATTCCCAAAATAACCATCCGCAGGATTGTAAGCCACCCCACTACCAAGGGAATAGTACTTACCATCGATGTAACTTAACTTAGTATCGACAACGGTCAAGGTACTAGTGGAGCCTTTCTCCGATGTAAAGGCAGGATGATAAATAGACGCATCATAGCCATCGATCGCAGGGAAATAGCTAGAAATTGGATCGCGGGTGGGCTTAAAGGTAAAGGTTTCGCGCTTGCCCCCTGGCAAAGTGATAAATACCTTCGTACCATCCTTAAACGCCTGTGTTCTCAAACCTGTCTGTTCATAAACCTCATCCTTTGCCAAACTCGTGCGGAGATCCGTATCCCGAAACTCCAATCTCCATCCATAGCCAAAATCATCGCTGACCTTAGCATTGAGTGAGTCATAGGTGCGGGTTACATTAATCGGAATACCTGAAATCGGAATCGATAAATCCGTAAACGACAGCGTGAAGTTACCCAGTTTTAATCCACCACTGACCACATTCACCTGTTCTTCCACCGAACTCGATAGCCCAGTCGTATCTGTTGCGGTCAAACGAATCCGATAACTATCATCAGCGAAGATACTGGGGTCAAACTTACCGAGTACGCCACCAGCATTGACTTCACTGTTACCCGTGATGATTGTCGTCCAGTCATCCGTACCAACAGCCGCAATATCCACCACATAGGATTGCAGATTATCATCGGGGTCATCAACTAGTCCTTTAATATCGCTGAGACTAGAAATCGCATCCTCGATCCCAAATAATTGGAAGCTCACCTCTGGCGCATGGGCTTCAGCATTGGGGTCAAACACGGGAATCGATACCGTCGTATCCTGCCCCACATTGCCCGCAACATCGATCGCTTTAGCCACGATTTGGATATTCCCCACCTTGTTCAATACAACGGTGGCGATACCATAGTTGTCCAAGGGAACCGCTTGTCCATCCACAAGTAGCTGTAGGTCGGAGACTTTCACATCATCGGTAGCTTGGACTTGGAAGGTAATGGCACTACCTTTAGCAGCGGGAATAGAACCCGCATAGGTTAACTTTACACTCGGGGCAGTACTATCGGCTTGGACATTGATTGTAAAGTTCTGCGAGATCACACCCCCTGACTCATCGGTAATGCTGATGGTGATCGGATGAGCGCCAATTTGATTAACAGAAGGAGTCCAACGCAATCGACCTAGCTCATCAATGCTAATTCCTAAGTTCTTAGATGCATCATCAAGGCTATATTTCAAGCTACCACCATCGGGGTCACTGACCCGTAGGTCATAGACATAGGGAATATTGGGAACGGCTGTTGGTGGATTATCAGAGATAATGACGGGTAATTGATTGGCTCTTGCGGTGAGGGTAAATCCTTGCGCCGCTCCTAAGCCCCCTTCATCGACGACTCCGATGACGACTTTGTAGTTTCCTGCACTCAGGTTATTCCCTGTCAATAGTCCTGTCTGGCGATCGATCGCTAGTCCTGTAGCTCCGCCATTGCTTATCAGTTGATATTCGAGTTTGTCTCCCGCATCGGGGTCGCTAGCGGTGACTTGATAGCGGTAGGAACTATTGGTATCGGCTTGGAATTGTGGCGTAGAGGTAATACTGGGAGCATGGTTGATGGGATTAGCGATCACCTCTAGTTGATAGCTCTGGCTGCTAAAGCCGCCTTGACTATCAGTGGCTTGGACTTCCACGTTGTAACTGCCCACGATGTTTCCCGTCCAAGAGATCTTCCCTGTATTTGCATCGATCGCCATGCCATTAGGACTACTCTTCAGGCTATAGATGACGGGGTTATTCTCTGGGTCGCGGGCGAGTACTTCATAGCTATAGGCTTGTCCCTGTCCAATGCGAGTAATCGGTGTCGATACGATCTGTGGTGGTTTATTGCTAGCAGCACTAGAAGGTTGATTGCTGACATTGAGAGTAAATCCTTGGGTTGCGCGCGCGCCGCTACTATCGGTTACGCCTATTTCAATGTTGTAGGTTCCCAATGTAGGACTATCCCATGTGACTAGTCCTGTGGTGGGGTTAATTGTTATCCCTGTCGCCCCACCTCCATTAATTAATCCATAGCTCAAGCTATCTCCCGCATCGACATCGGTCGCTACGACTTGATAGCGGTAGGGTTTTGTCGTATCGATTTGAGTGATCGGAGTGGAGGTGATGCTGGGGGTGTGATTGATCGCATTGAGGTTGGGCGCGGCAACTATTTCCAGTTGGTAGGTTTGGGTATTGAATATCCCTTTACTATCGGTGGCTTGGACTTGGATTTTGTAGCTGCCAATATTGCTATAGCTGGGTGTCCATGAGATCTTGCCTGTCTCGCTATCGATGCTCATCCCTGTGGGATAGCTAATCAGACTATAGCGAATGGCATCGTTTTCGGCATCCGTCGCCACAACGTTATAGACATAGGGTTGTCCCTGTCCTGCTTTGGTGATTGGGGTCGATAGGATGTTGGGAGCGGTGTTAATCGCATTGACCTTGAGCGTATATTCTTGAACGCTATAGGCTCCATAGTTATCGCTGACGCGAATGGCGATCGCCTGTTCACCGATTTGATTGACGGTTGGTTGCCATCTTAGTCGACCCGTGGTGGCATCAATTACCATTCCCGTTGGGGCTTTGTCTAGACTCCACAATAGGCGATCGCCATTCGGGTCACTGCCACTCAGGTCATATTGGTATTCGCGGTCTATGGTCGTGACGAGATTGGGGGCAGAACTGATGGTCGGTGCTTTATTTTCTAATTGACTGCCGACTCTGATTTGGAAGGTTTGAATGCTGCTTGCACCCTGTGTGTCGGTGACTTTGACCGATACATTGTTGTCTCCAAATTGGCTACTACTAGGCAGCCAGCTCAGGATATTGTCCTTGATCGTCATTCCCGCAGGAGCCGTGACTAAGCTATAGGTTAGAGCATCCCCATCGGCATCGGTCGCCAATATTTCGTAGCTATAGCTGTTGCCATATCTAGCGCTATTGCGTGGGTTAGAGCTGATCGTCGGTGCGCGATTGGGCACTGCATTGATAACTGAGAGCTTACCTGTTTGCAAGCTTTCACCACCCTTGCCATCAGTTACTTTAATCGTGAAGTTGTTATCACCGACTTGATTGCTCGTCGGTTGCCATGTTAACAGCCCAGTGCTGGCGTTTATAGTGGCTCCAGAGGGCGCAGTCACCAAAGAGAAAGTTACAGTATCGTTATTCGGATCGAGCGCATTAACTTGGTACTGGAAGGCTTTATTCGCCTGTGGTGTAGTGCTGGGGAATATTGAGGTGAATACAGGTGCTTGGTTATCCGCTAGCAACTCTACTTTGATATATTGCAGAGCCTGTCCGCCTTTGCCATCTTGTGCGCGCAGCAGTACGTTAAATACGGGAGTCTTGGCGATCGCCGCCGCACGACTCGGACCAACGCGCTGGCGATCGGCTTCCAGTTGCGCGTAGTAGTCAGCGATCTGAGTTTTAGTCGGATTCCAGATTACCGTTCCAGTTTCATTATCCACCGTCATGCCTTTGGGGGCTAGTACCAGACTATAGGTCACGGAGTCTGCGTCAGGGTCAATTGCCTTGGCTTTGTAGGTCAGTAACTGTCCTGCTTTAAGTTGAGTTAATTCAGGAGGAATAGTCGTAAACTGCGGTGCAGTATTAACAGGTGTTGCGATTTTGGTAACCCCAAATAAATGGCTGAAGGTTTCACCCGCTGTCGTCACTACATCTGTCGCAAAACCCGTATCAGGAGTACTCAGGCTGTAACCATTGGGAGTCAGAATCCTGACGGTATAGTTTCCTGGAGTCAGATGATCGAATGTGTAGTAGTAAGGTGTTTGACCAACACTATTTGGAGCATTGCCTCGTTTCGTCAGTTGGGTGGGTTCGCCCGCTTCATACTGCCCATCATTATTCAAATCTAAGTAAACGCTGACATTTTCTTTAAATGGCTCTAGAGCGTATCTCTCATCAAAGCCAGTAAAAATATTAGATAGTTCATTGATATCTATCAGCTTAATTGCATCGGGATCGATTGCTTTGAGAGTATTGGTAGTTGCCGCTTCCCCAATACCAAATGCTGTCACATTTCCACCCCGTGACTTAATATTCGCTACGATCGTGTTAATTTCCGTTGGATTTAAATTACTGAAATAACCATCGGACATGAAGATCAAATTGGGTGTACCAGGCAGTACATTAACCAAGGTGTCAATCTGTTCGATGACATTATTAAGTGTGCTCCCGCCATCAGGAATATGGTATAGGGGTAGGGCTAATACTTCAGAGATATTAGAAGTTCCATTACCATTACTATCAGCCAGCGCCGTCGTATATTCCTGCAATCCAGCCATGACCAAGTCCATGTCTTGGATTGTTGCGCCAGTTGTAAAAGGTAGGAATCCAATTTTGAGTTTACTACCCTGTCCTTGAGCAATTATGGAACTGATCAAAGATTTTATAGCGGCTACTTCTGCATCTAGAACTGTTTTAACATCCTTAAACTTGCCAGTACCTAGAAATGGAGCGGCAGTACTACCCGATACATCGATCGCTAGCACCACAGAAGGATTATCTCCCTTGATTAATTTACTATCCAGTAAACCATTACCATTAAGATCGTCAAATACCGCACCTTGAATTTTGCCTAAGTTGCCATAAACATCTACTGTGAAAGTCTGGGTGTCTTTTCCACCTCTGCCATCAGACACTTCCACTGTGAAATTAGCCTTGCTACCAGGTACGACCGAAGCAGAAGGGAACCAGAGTAGTTCGCCAGTGTCACGGTTGATGACTGCGCCAATGGGTGAGTTAATTAATCGGTAAACTAAAGAGTCGCTATCAGGATCGAGAGATTTAACTTGATAGCGATATCCATCTTCCGCAAGGCTATACTTTGTATCGGGAATACTAGTAATAACTGGATTTGCATTATTGGGGTCGGCAAACAGCTTAATGTCATAATTTTGGGTGGCTGTGCCGCCTTTACCATCTTTGGCTTGTAATTCCACCGCTACAGTTGCAAGGGAGCCATCGTCATTTTTTGCCCCAGATATACCAGAGCCAGGAACAATCACATCCCTGCGATTACTAATATCAGTGGCAACTACGCGGAATTTGTAATCGACAGGATTGGTGGCATAGGCTCCTGCGACATACAGATAATATTCTCCAGCCTTGTCGATTTTTACTTCAAAATCATTGCGTAATTCGTTGCTGGCAATGACATTATTACCAGCCCCATAGAGTGTCCAGCGATATTCATAGGGATAGTACCAATTAGTATTGAAGGACAAATTATCAAAGTAAAGGATCTTATTTGCCTCAGCCGTAATTTTGTAGAAAGTTCCTTTCTCTCCATTGTCTAAAGAGCCTGTAATGGGGAGGTTGTATTCAACCTCTTGAGCAGTACTAGCATCTAGCAATTGGAAGGAATAACTACGTTGTAATGAACCGCTGTAGGTGTTAGCCTGTCCCGATATTGCTAAATGGTATAGTCCCTCTTGGGTGAGCGTATATGGGGCTGAATCTGATGAGTTAACTCCCAGACTCATAACTACTCGCCCACTGGGGTCATACAGATAGGCATTGACTCCATCTCCATACATGCCATTAAACAGTACCTTAGTGCCGACAGAGTTTTGAAAGGTATAGATTTTAGTTTCTTTATTATTTAGGGTTCCTGTTACTGTATCGTTTAAGGCAAGATAGTTAAGTGTTGGGGAACCGAAACTATTCGGCATCTCTAATAGGTTGTACCTAAAATTTGAAGCAGCATATGGATAGGCACTATAAGCCTGCAACCTATAGGTACCTGTTTGAGAAAGAGTCAAGACTTGATCTGAGACCGCAGATTGGTTGTCTTGAGCGACGGTTCCATCTGGATTAATCAACCTAAACCGAGAATAGTAGTAGCTATAGTAATCATAGCCGCCATAGTAGTAGTTATTATAGCTATTAGAAGAATCATAGGCTTGAGCGTCAAAGAATATCTGCGTACCTGCTTTACCCGTAAATTCATAATCGACTGTTGCCCCTGCATTATTAATGCTTACGGTCTGGACAACACCGATTCCTGAATTGGCTACCGCCGCAGGAGTGATGTCGGTAACTTGGAAACTGTATTCGCCTCCGCTACTACCATTAATAACTAAACTATATATTCCCGTGGAAGCTAGAGCTACTTTAAAGTCTGGGGATGCGGAACTGGGAGTAGCTATAGCTATCCCCGAAGGGTCATAGATGACCCAACTAGCACCTACCAAATTTGGTGCGGTAAGGTCAAAACTAAGTACTTGTCCCTGCTTACCATTTAGTTTGTATAGGTTGGCGCTATTAGCTGCGATGGTTCCTGAGATTGATGTGGCAAGACTAATTTCAGAGGCAATGGCGCGATCGCTGAGACTAAAGCTATAGTTCCCAATTGCTCCGCCATCACCATCTATTACTAGTCGATATTTACCAGTCTCTGCTAAGGTTTCAGGCAGCCATTCCCCTTCACTTAAAAGGCTATCTTTCAATAGAATGTCTGTGGGGCTATATAGTCTTGCTCTGACATTCGGAGGAGCCGTGATTGAATCAAAAAATAATCTCTGTCCGAGGTTACCTGTGAAACTATAGGTGTCGGTTTCGCCTTTACGAGCTAGAGAGGTGCTAATAACATTCCCTAACGTGTAATTAGCGATCGAACTATTTGGCGTAATCAGGCGTATTGTATAGTCACGATTGCTAGCGCCTCGACCCTGCACTTCAAGGGTATATTCTCCTGTTTGCGAGAGTACTATTTCCCCAGGAGTTGACAAGTTACCATAGGTTACACTTGTACCATTTGGTGCATAGATGCCCCAAAAATTAGAAGTATCGCCTGCTATCGTATCGATATATAGGGTTTGTCCTTGAGTCCCTGTGAAACGATAGAGATTGGACTGTTTGCCATTAGCATCGCTAAGACTACCCGTGATATCAGTATTAGTCTGTACTAATACAGCTTGAGATGTAGCAAAGGATGAAGCGTTGGCATATTCCAATAAACGCAGACTGTAATTCCCCAGAGAAACATTGCCATAATAATCGTAGCTCGAACCATCTATGGTGAGGGTATAGATTCCATTCTCATCAAGAACTTCATTAGCATAATTACTTTGGGTGTCCAATCTACTAAAGATTGTCTTGCCTGTTGGCGAAGTGAGGGTGGCATAAATATTGGCGGTAGTAGATAGACCATCAAAGAATAATCTCTGCCCTGGTTTTCCTTCAAAAGTGTAGAAGTCTTTTTCTCCCTTTTCACTAATGCTGCCCGAAATTGTATCGCCTACTTTATAGGCAGTACTAATCAAATCTGGAGTTACTATTTTAAATTGATAGGGAACTGTATTCGAGCCTTGAGGTACTCCTTGGATAGCGATCGTGTACTCACCAGCATCTAACCAAAATTCTTGACTGCGATTCAATTCTGACGAAGCGACGCGAGTTTTACCATCGGGAGAATAGATAATCCAATTACCACTACCTCCTTGGGCATCAAAATAAACATACTTCCGCTCACTGATATTTAGTCGATATTGAGTTGTTCCCAATCCGTTGTTATCAGGTAGGCCTGAAACAACTGTATCTAATGTCGTTTCTGGAGCTAAGACTTTATCTAGCAGTCGGAATTTATAGTTGCCTAATTGAGGTACAACGTAGTCATACTGAGAAGCATAGTAGCGATAATAATCGTGATCTGAAGCATCTATAACAACTGTATAGGTTCCATTCATCTGCAAGATGAGTCCAGTGGAATTATTGACCAAGTTGCTATACGATCCACTGCCATCATAAGGGTTGTAATCATAACGACCATCTTGGAAGAAGACTCTTCGACCATTAGGGTCATAAATTGCCACAAAACTATAATCACTACCCAGAGCATCATAAAATAACTGATGTCCTGCAACACCTGTAAAAGTGAAGCTACGCTTCACACCTTTTTCGGAGATATTGCCACTGACAACTGCACCAAGGTCTATCGATTCTGTAGGTAGAATGATCGGTTCGCTAATATGTAGTTTATAGTTGGGGTCATTACCATTCCCCTGCATGACAATTAAGTACTCTCCTGCCCCGAGATTAAATTCGCGATCATGTCCGTCATTTAATCCTAACGATGTAATCTCCTGTCCGTTAGGGCTATATAAATGGAATACACCATTTCCTTGCATCCCATCAAAGTAGAGAAACTTAGTTTCAGTCAGGGTCAGTTTATAGGCTTTTGATCCCAAAGCTCCGTTGTCAAATGTTCCAGTGATATCATTACCAACATTAACCACTGTGGCATTGTCTTTATCTAATAGACGGAACTTGTAATCACCTAGGTAAGGATAGACATAGCTATAGTCATAGTAATAGTGGGAAGAGCTATCAATTACAATTTGATAAACTCCATCCATCTGCAAAATCAATTCTTGGCTTGATGTAGCATCATATTGAGGATTCTGATTAAATACCACTCTACCTGTGGGATCGTAAATCACCAAATTATTGCCGAAGTTTCCACCTAAACCATCAAAGTAAATTTGCTTACCTGCTTTCCCATTAAAGCTATAGTAACGTTTCGCCCCTTTATCGGTGATACTGTCGCTAATTACAGTATCAAAATCTATGGGAACGTTTAAGTAAGCTGGTGGTTGCGAAATTCTGAGCTGGTAGTTGCTGGCTGAACCTCTACCTTGCATGACGATTAGGTATTCTCCCACGCCCAGAGTTAATTCGCGATCATATCCGTCATTCAGATTGAGGTTTGTAATCTCATAACCGTTGGAATTATAAATCCGAAAAGTGCCGTCGCCCTGTAATCCATCGAAATAGAGCGCTTTAGTTTCGGTAAGCGAGAGTTTGTATAATTTGGAACCCAAAGCTCCATTATCAAAAGTACCTGTAATATAGTCACCAACATTCACCGCAGTGGCATCAGCTTTATCTAATAAGCGGAATTTGTAATTGCCCGTATGGGTTGTATATGGTGAGGTAGTGGGGTAAGAAGTTTCGTATAAATCATAGTAGCTATAGTAGTCTGAGCCGCCAATTTGCAGGGTATAAGTCCCATTCATTTGCAGGATTAGCCCGTCTTGAAGATTACGATCGCTAGTATTATTAGCGCGATCGACAATCCTTCTACCTGTGGGATCGTAGACTGTGACATAGAGATAATTATCTCCACCTAAGGCATCATAGAATAACTGCTGACCCGCCTTACCTGTGAATGTATAGGAGTCATACTGACCCTTAGTAGAAATGTTGCCAGAGATATCTGTACCAATAGCTAAGGGAGTCGTAGTCGTGCTAGGTGCTAATAGATTGAGTTGATAGCTATTATTCGCCGCCCCATTTCCTGCAATAACTAGCGTATATTCTCCTGTCTGATTGAGGAAAAATTCCTTATACTTACTTAACCGACCCGAAGCAACGGTATCGCCTTTCGGAGAATAGATAAACCAATAGGTATTACTATCACCAGATGGGTCGATCGCTAATAACTGATTGGCATTAGCCGTAAATCGATAGAATTTAGCTTCTCTTCCATCCGCGCCAAACGTGCCTGAGAGATTACTACCTAGGGTTACAGGGGTAGCAATTGTTGAGCTATTACCATAGGGCACCAAGTTAAAGCTATAGTTGCCTGCATATCCTCCAGATGCGTCGATGATGAGTTGATAAGTTCCCGTTTCACCAATAAAAATTTCACCGCGATCGCTCGTTAAATTTCCTTGCTTAACTAATGTTCTACCTTTGGGATCGATGATGCTATATTGTAAAGCCGAATTAGAAGTAAGACTGTCAAAATATAATCCCTGTCCTGCAGTTGCATCAAAGGAATAGACTTTTTTCGTGTCTCCAGTAGAAACTGAATTTAGTAGTTGAATCTCTTGAATACATAGATAGCTTTGCCCTATGGATGATTGCGCTGTAAGCGACCACTTATAGTATCTATAACTATCCGTCTCTCCCAAAGCATAGCTTCTCTTTTCTCCAGTACCCCAGATAGGTTGTCCTGATTTACTGTCTAATGTCGTAAAATTAATTCCATCATTACTGCCAGCAAACACCCACTGCCGAGGACTTTGATTATATTCCCCATCTGCTCGCGAAACAAAAGAATATCCAGAAATCGATGTAGATGTTCCTAAATCAATTTGGATAAATGGATTGGGTTCACCATTTGTATGCCACATAGCATAACCATTTGAGTTGTTTGTCCTACCATCAAAGGCAAAATATGCTGGGAAATATTCGCTCGAAGCCGTAACTTTATAAGGAGAGGCAACATTAGATGTAAGGATTGGTGAGACCACTGAGCCAGCTATAGTTCCGCTCACCGTAGTATTGAGCGAGTAAGGAATTGGTGTAGAAGGTGTTGGAACTAAATTAAACCTATAGCTACCGCCATCTTTTGTGGCTGAGTCAATAATTAGCTTGTAAGTTCCAGTTTCACTAGCAAAAATTTCCTTACTAGATTCTATCTCCTTAGCATTACTAATTAATAATTTTCCATTTGGATCGATAATACTGTACTTTAAGTTGCTTCCAAGAGAAAGACCATCAAATTTGAAGCTTTGTCCTGAAGTCGCATCAAAGGAATAAATTTTCTTGCTATCAACAATTGAATTTAGTAGCTGAATTTCTTGAATAGAGATAATATTTTGACCTATTGCGCCCTCAGTCGTATATGTCCATCTGTAATATCTATAATTGTCAGCAGTTGCGAGTGCGTATTCTCTCTTTTCGCCAACGCCCCAAACGGGTTGTCCCGACCTACTGTCTAGGGATGTAAAGGTCGTACCATCATTACTGCCAGAAAGTACCCACCAACGAGGGCTTTGGTTATATTCTCCATCCGCTCGCGAAACAAAAGAATACCCAGAGACTGTAGTAGGAGTTCCCAGATCGATTTGAATGAATGGATTTGGTTCTCCATTAGTAGCCCAGAAGCTAGAACCATTCAAGCTCCCATCAAAGGCTCGATAAGCAGGGTAATATCCATAATACTCACTTGAAGCAGTAACTGTATAAGGAACAGGTGAGTTGTTAGAGTTTAAGATTGGTGAGACAATTGATGAGGCTATAGTTCCACTAATCGTAGTGTTTGGTATATAAGGAATGGGCGTGGGATCGTTAGAAGAAGCAAGGTACGATGAATTAATTTGAAGCTTATAAGTATTGTCAGCAGAGCTGTTCCCGATCGCAACCAGCCAGTACTCCCCCTTTGTCAAGTTAACATCGGCACTATTAGGGAAATTTTGGCGGGCAACAACTTGACCATCACCACCATAGATAATCCAATAGTTGGGACTTTGACCATTTTGGATATCAACATGAATTGTCTGAGTAGTACTAACGTTGAAGCGGTAGCCATTACTCGCCACCCCACCGTTATCGAAAGTGCCTTGAATGATATCGCCGATACTGATTAATGGGGAAGAGCTATCACTCAAAATGCGGAACTTATAGTTGCCAGTTACTTCGCCATTTCCATCAATGGTAATGGTATAAGTACCGTTCTTAGTCAACAGCAAACTTGTATTGTTAGTATCAGGTCCTGCATCGGAGATATTACCTGTACTGTATATATTCCGTCCAAATGGATCGGTAATATAGAAAGATAAATTTGGAGAGCTGCCAAGTGCATCGAGAAATAGTTTATCGCCTGCAATGCCTGTAAAGGTATAGTAATCCTGCTCGCCTTTAGTACTAATTGAACCTGTAACAACCCCATTCAAAGCTAAAGGAGTAGCTAGCAGATCTGGAGTAATAATTTTTAGCTTGTAATCGGTATCAGTATTACCAGTGCCTTGAGCCACCAGCCAATATTCACCAGTTCCAAGCCATAGTTCTTGATCTGCATTAGTATAATTCCCTGTAACCCTCTGCCCACTGGCATTATAAATATTCCAGTAGCCATCACCTAGCTGACCATCAACATATATATAAGTGCGTTCGGCTAGATTAAACCGATAACCCACACTACCGCGATCGCTATTGTCAAAAGTCCCCGTAATATCTGTATTCAGAGCCACTAGGGGAGAATCAGCCATATTTAGCAAACGGAAACCATAAGTACCCGTTGTCTCTCCACTACCATCTATACTAATTAGATAAGTTCCATCACTAGTCAGTCTTAACCCTGCGGAGTCATTTGGATTCCCATCTCCTTGGCTAATTTGAAAACCAGTATATCGACCGTTAGGATCGTAGAGAGTAGCGTAAATACCCGAACTGCTTCCCAAAT
Organism: Pseudanabaena biceps PCC 7429; assembly: GCF_000332215.1. Lineage (GTDB taxonomy): Bacteria > Cyanobacteriota > Cyanobacteriia > Pseudanabaenales > Pseudanabaenaceae > Pseudanabaena > Pseudanabaena biceps. The sequence goes on along the minus strand of NZ_ALWB01000071.1, from coordinate 229 downwards.
CGTCAAAGAAGAGAACTTGTCCAGCCTTACCCTCAAAACGATAGTAATCCTGTTCTCCCTTTTCAGCGATCGAGCCGATGATGTCTGTATTGAGGGCGTTGCACAAATGAGAGATGAATGAGTAAATAAAAGATAACGAGTTTTAGCAATGAAAAACAATGAAATGTCCAAAGTGTGGTTCAACACATATTACGTAAAAAATGGGAAACGAGGAGAACAAAACAAAATC
>NZ_ALWB01000070.1 GCF_000332215.1 Pseudanabaena biceps PCC 7429 | reverse complement strand
CTACTGGCATATTTTCTAGGGCTTCTCGTTCATATTGCGGTGGCTCTTTCATCCCTTTACTTTAGCCGCTTTGGCTCTTTTGTCAATTTCTTACCTGATTCTTTACGAATCAACTAATCCCAAGTCAGGAGAGAAAGTCTTTGCAATAAGAAGACATATCAAAGCTGATATGGAGCTTCCAATGAAAGATGATTATAGTAGTTTTATTCGAGAGCTTGTACTTCGGGAGCATCCAGATATGTAACTCGTGAGAATGGTATAACCTAAGGCTCATCTTCACGACAACGAAACCAAGCAAGTTATCTTTGCTGACCTAGATTTAATTTTCTTCTTTGCAAATAATGAAAGTACAAACTGAGCGATATCTGAATCAAAAAGATCGTTGGCAACCAAGCGGAAGGGTTATTCTCGCACAGTATGATGTAGATTCAATCGTGGTTTATCAAGCCTATCCTCCTGCTATTGGACATTTTGCTGCAAACCATGGCTACTTCGGCGGAGACTTTAAATTTTCACGTATGACTTGGATTAAGCCCAACTTTCTGTGGATGATGTATCGCTCAGGTTGGGGAACAAAGGAGGGACAGGAAGTAACTTTAGCAATTCGTATTCAACGCTCCGCCTTTGACTCAATTCTTTCCCAAGCCGTTCATTCAACGAATATTCCTGAGATTTACGAAAACCAGCAAGCTTGGAGTGATGCTGTTAAAGCCTCTCCAATTCGTTTGCAATGGGATCCCGATCACTCGCCAACAGGAGAAAAACTACAGCGTCGGGCAATCCAATTAGGTTTACAAGGGGAAGTAGCAATCAAATATTCACGAGAGTGGATTGTAAATATTGAAGATATTTCGGAGTTTGTTGCAGAGCAACGACAGCATGTCATTGCCAAAAACTATGATGTACTCCTCACTCCAAGCGAATATGCTTACAAAGTGGACGATCTTGAGACGGCAAAAAAATTACAGCTAAGTAGCTAGGTATAAGTAAACTTAAAACCTAGAAGAGCATACCGCCCGCTATGCGGGCGGTATGCTCTCTGGTTTTGGTTTTTAATTATGCCTAGCTACTTAGCAGAATCGAATGAGTAATAAATTTTATGCTCGCGTTCTAGCTAGAGGTTTAGAATGATTGATGTATATCTTAGTCTTGTTGTTATTCGCTCCGTTAACTTAGAGAAATCCATTAAATTTTATCAAATGCTAGGCTTAAATTTTGCTAAGCATCGTCATGGAAATGGATTGGAACATTTTGCTAGTAGAATAGGACAAGTTACTTTCGAGATTTACCCTCAAACAGCTCAAATGGAGGTGACAACAGGAACTAGATTAGGATTTCAAGTTCTTGATTTAGATACGCTTGCGATGGAGCTACAGAAAGAGGATGTCATTTTTATCGCGAAGCCATCAATGTCAGAATGGGGACGAAGAGCAGTTGTAGTTGATCCCGATGGGCATCGAATAGAGTTAACTCAATTTAACACTCTCTTGCGGTAATCATCGGTATAGCAATATCTAAAAACCAGAGAGCATACCGCCCGCTATGCGGACGGTATGCTCTCTGGTTGTGGGCTTAGCTACTCACATGTTTAGATTGCTAAGATTGATCGCCAAGATTTGATAGGGTATGATAGAGGAACGACCTATGGTGGGTGATAGGCAACATTGTGCCGCCGATATATTCATTATCGAACTTCAGGTGCTTAAATTCTAATGTTTAAAGTAAAGTTGAAATTTTCAAGGTTTCTTGGATTGTTACTGGTCATCTGCTTTACCTTCTTCACAGTACACGCAGTGAATTCGCAACAACTTCCTCTAGTTGAGTACCAATCCAAAATATCTGCCAGTGAAACTTCCAATCATAAATTAGCAAACGAAGTACTGCTAGAGATGGGAATTTCCCAAAGATACGATACGCATTTCGATCACTTGATGGGTACGTTAATTGGTAAGGGCGATGATTTTAAGATTTATACAAGATTCAGAAAGATGTTTGTGCGAGAAATTGGGTGGAGTCACTTTAAAGATGACTATGCAGCAAGGCTGGAAGCCGATTTTTCAGAAGATGAATTAAAGGAATTATTAAATCTATCAAAGCAACCTGTGATGAAAAAGTTTTTGTTGTCTGAAGGTAAAGCATATATGGATACATCTAAACAAAGGTTCAAAATGGGATTTGAATTGTGGGAAAACTATAATAACGGTAAAGTCAGGTTGCCATCAGACTAGATTCCCTCTAGATTCCCTAATCATAAAGAACCACAAGAAACCTTTTAAAAGTTTTTCTTTACAAAACTTTCAAAAGGTTTCTTGGTTTGCCTTTGAGTGCAAAGTGCTCTAAGTTCCATTTATGTAGTGGATAGACATAGCTTAATTATTAAGTAGCTGGGCATAATTAAAACCCAGAATCAAAACCTGTAGCACACGCGCAGCGTGTGCTACAGGTTTTGGGGTTTTATATTTAATTGCGCCTAGCTACTTAGCTGTATCAATCCAGTTGCATTAAAATGCAAATTATCCCAACTCAGGCGTGGATTTATTCTAAAGCCAAGGATGACGAGGTGGGTTTTCGGCATTTAGGTAGAAGTTGCCAACGGCGTAGTACTTCCAACGGGCGGGGTCATGTAGAGTGTGGGTGCGGGCATTGCGCCAATGGCGATCTAGGTTATATTGCCTCAGGGTTGACTTGGTGCCTGCTAGTTCAAATAGTTTGTTGCTTGCTAGAATTGATGCTTCGGCGGCGATCGCTTTTGCTTCGGCAACGGCGATCGATGCTTCGGCAACGGTGCGATCGGTGGGATTGGCATTGGCAAGATCGATGTATTCTCCCGAACGACGTAGCAGCGCTTCAGCAGCATGAACCTGAATCACCACCTGACCAATGTTGTAGAGAGTAAGGGGGTCTTCGTAGCCATGCTCAATCTCGACATCAATCCAAGGGCGGGCATAGTTGCGGACATAGTGCAGGGTATCTTTCAGCGCTGCTTTGGCAATTCCCACATCCACAGCGGCTTGAATAATTTGCGCTACGGGACCTTGGGTGGTTGGGCGCTCAAAGGCTTGGAACTGGAGGATAATCTGCTCCTCTGACACTTCTACATTTTCAATGATTGTGGTGCCGCTACCAGTGCAACGCTGTCCAAAGCTGTTCCAGTCATCAATGATGGTTAGCCCTGGTGTTCCACGCTCTAGAATCACAATCACCGTTTTATGATCATCATTACTCGCCACGACGGGAATCCAATCTGCTACCAGTGCGCCTGTGGAATAGAATTTTCGTCCGTTCAGCAGGTATTTAGAGCCAGTCTTTGTGACGCGGGTTTGGACATCAGCAACATTTTTGGTACCAATCTCTGAGAATGCGTTACCAAAGCGCTTCCCTTTCAGCACTTGATCGAAGTAGAACTTCTTTTGCTGGTCTGTACCATCCAACCGAATCGATTCCACGATGTACAGGTGATTTTGGGGAATCTGTCCGAGGCTGGAATCGGCTTCAGAGATAATTTTAGTCACTTCTGCTAGCGTGACATTTGAGACAAAAGATCCCCCATATTCCTTGGGAACGGTAATCCCCCAAAGTCCGCTCTCGGAATATCGATTTACTTCTTCGAGAGGGACTTTTCCTTCGCGATCGCGATCAGAAGCACCTTGGGTAAATTTTGATGCCAACTGATGGGCGATCGCAATCGCCTCTTGATCATCCTTAATGATATGAGTTTGTTTACGGTTTGCCTTAATGTCCAATACGAAAGTCATAAATTCGTCCTTGATTACATGTTAAACGTTGAAGTTAAACGTTGAAAATTTGCTGCGATCTCGCAGTTATCTTTGCATTGCTAAAAGCTAGTTATCTTTCTTAAAAGCTAGATGGCGACAAGGGAGCGATCGGATTTACGCTGCGAATCCAACTGGCGCACCAGTGGAATCACATCACGCCCAAAGGCGGGTAAATCGTCGGTATAATGCAGGAAGCCTCCTAAAATCAAATCGACACCAGCGGAGTGAAACTGCTGAATTTTCTCAGCCACCTGTTCCTTGGTTCCAATCAATCCCGTCTTAAACCCATCGTTGTACTGCACCAAATCCTCAAAGTTGGAATTAGCCCACATGCCAACTTTGTCGCGGGTTGCCGAGCCAGCTTGCTTGACCGCTTCCCCAAATCCTTCTACGGCTTCTATGTCTGCTTGGGCAATAATTTCCCGTAGCACTTCATATGCCTCGGATTCAGAGTCACGCACAATGATAAACGAGTTCAGCCCAAACTTAATTGTCCGTCCTGCTTGCTTAGCCAATGCAGAAACTTCTGCTACTTGCTCGCGCACACCCTCAATTGTGTTCCCGTTCATGAAATACCAATCCGAGACTCGTCCAGCCATTTGCCGAGCTGCCTTCGAGTTGCCACCTTGGAAGATCTCAGGATGGGGATTGAGATTGACGGGCTGGGGTTTTACCCAACCGCCATTGATTCGGTAGAAATCACCTTTGAAGTGAAATTCATCTTCCGTCCACAATCCTTTGAGGACGTGAATAAACTCTTCTGATCTACGATAGCGTTCATCGTGATCGAGCCAAGGTTCACCGTAAATTGTGAATTCCCCTTTGAACCAACCACTGACCACATTCAACGCAAACCGCCCCTTAGAAATAAAATCAATTGAAGCACCAATCTTGGCGACTACACCAGGATGCCAGAGTCCTGGATGGACAGCGGCAATTAGTTTGATCTTTTTGGTGACAGGGGCTAACGCCGCAACTGTAGTTAGGGCTTCAAGTTGATATTCTGCTCCATAGCTAGCAATAAAGCGCGCTTGAGCCAAGGCATACTCAAACCCAACCTCTTCAGCCGTTTGAGCTAGCCAAGCATTGTAGTCATAGCTCCAATCGGTGCGTTGGGGAATTTTGCTGACGACTAATCCGCCACTAACATTTGGTACCCAGTATGCAAATTTAATATCGACCACGATCGATCCTCTTTGAATGAAATTTGGAGATAAATTCACAGACATCAGTTTTGATGGTTGAACTGGCGCGTGAATTTTGGCAGCTTTTGATATGCCCGAATCATAGAGACAGGGCAATACAAAGGATTTGTATCATTATGACCGCTTAATCTACGGTAACTCGATAGAGAAACCGTAGTAGAGTGAGTATGCCAGATTTTTTACAGAAAAACAAGTAAATAAAAAAAGTAAATAAAAGTAAATAAAAAAGTAGATCGCCACTTATCTATTTGGTTGGGATTTGTCCTCAGCAAAACTTGCATTGCTACTCCCTTCCCAGTGAAGAATTAGAGATTGCGGCGCGAAGCGCCGCAATCTCTAAATTCTGGGAGTATATTTGATCAAGCAAAAAGTGAGGTAGGGGCAATGGCAGCATTCAAGTTTTTTAGACTCGGAGAAAAAACTAGAAAGATTCTGTTCCTATTTGTACTGGTGGTCTTTTTATCCCTGAATGCTTTGTCTTACTTGGGCGCTTATGTGCTAACCCACTATAGTTCCTCTGGACATTGGGGGTTAGGAATTCCTAAATCTACCAGTTCCACAATTCCCAGTGATATTGGGCTTGAATATGTCACACAACGTATCCCTATCAATCAAACTGAGTGGCTAGAGACTTGGTTTATTCCCACGCAAATGCCTGTATCTAGTGGCACTGTTTTGCTTTTTCCTGGTAATGCAGGAAGTAAAGCTATACAACTTCTAGCTCCAGCCAAGGCGTTTCATCATTTGGGCTACGATACTTTGCTTATTGATTTCCGAGGTTTAGGAGGTTCTAGTGGAAATACGACAACTCTAGGCGTACGGGAAGCTAAAGATGTTGCTATCGCTCTTAATCATGCTCAACATTTAAATTTTCAGCGTCCCTTTATTCTCTATGGTGTGTCAATGGGAAGTGCGGCGATTCTTAAAGCAGTGGCTGATGAAAAAGTTAATCCTGATGCTGTGATTCTTGAACTTCCTTTTGCAAGACTTTTAGATGCTGTTAGAAGTCGGTTGAGAGCAAACTGGATTCCACCATTTCCGATCGCTGAGATGATTGTCTTTTGGGGAAGTATTCAGCATGGGATCAATGGTTTTACGCATAATCCAGTGAATTACGCCAAGCAAGTTCAATGTCCTGCTTTGCTATTGCATGGAAAACTCGATAAATGGATTACTTTAGCGGAGATTGATCATATCTTTCAGAATTTACAAGGTTCTAAGGAACTAACCATTTTTCCTAACGCGGATCATAGCTTGCTCGTTACGGTTGATAAAGAACTGTGGCAGCAAAGCGTCGAGCAATTTTTAAAGGGCGTTTAGAATAAATATTATTGCCGTGAGGAAGGTATTAGACCATGTTGCTTATCAAGTTGCTTATCAAATGGAATAGTTTTCCTTCATGTAGGATTTTGTTCTCATTGCAATTACGGGCAAAGTAATCAATTTTTAAATCAGATCGCTTAGCAAGTTTGACAATTCGCCTTGCATATTCGTGCGATTGTCGTCGTAGAGCATGAGGGTGTCTAGCTTCTTATGTCGTGATAATTTTTGCACTTTGCGAACGTTCCCATTGGTGGCATCAAGGGCGGCGGTGATTGCGGAGTGGCGGATGCGGTGGGGAGACATTTTTTTAGCAATTCCTGCATCTTTAGCAAGTAGATCAACAATTTGGTAAATTGCCGTACCCGTTAGTCTGTGACCGTAATTAGCAGGATCGAGAGACTGGAATAAAGGTCGATCGCTATTTTGAGTCTCAATCTGAGATAGCCAGTCTTGAATTGCGCTTGATGTTCCCAAACTAAGACTGATGAGACTCTTTTGAGAGCCACGTCCTTTACCTAAAATTTGGAGCGATCGCCCTTCGCCATCAAAATCACCGATATTTGCGCTCACAACTTCATTGCGACGCAAGGCGTTATCCCAAAGCAGTCGCAAAATCGCAAAATCGCGTTTTCCCTTGATAGTAGTTCTATCTATTTTTAAAAGCATGGCGCGGATACTTTCGGGTTTAATCCCTGTCGTATCGCGGTAGGTTTGGACGGTTTCGGTTTGGACATCATTAAGATTCCATTCGCATTTACCTAACTTAGCGGCGAAATTTACCAAGGATTTTAGAGCCGATAGACGACGATTAATTGTGGATTCTTTTAAGCCTTGAGTAATGAGATCTGACTTGTAGCGCAGGGCGATCGCGATCGCCTCAAATCGATTTAACCGTAAAAATTGCGCTATGACTGATTCTGTGGGCTTTTGTCCGTAGGCAGCAAGAAAGAAGTAACGTAAATCCTTTTCATAGGCGCGTCTAGTGTTGAGACTACGTTTGTCAGATAGAAGAGAATTGAGAATGTCTGGCTGAAATTCCGTCAGAGCGTAGGGAATGGCGCTTATTTGAGTCTCATGGGTATCAAAATGAGTCCTATCTTGATTCTCATAATCTAATTTAGATACTAATTTAGATGCCATAGGCGATCTCAAATGAGTCTCCCCAGTCTCGTCTATAGTCTTGCTTTGTGTCTCAATATCTTGGTTTAAGGCGTATTTTTCTCGGCTGAAGCGCAACTGTTCGGGGGCGATCGCTTCGGCGATTCCTGCCTTGGTTGCAGCCCGTTTGACAATGCCATAGATGGCAGTTCCCGTAAGCCTATGACCATACTTAGCGCGATCAAGGGATATAAATAGCGGTGCTTGAAGAGCGCTAATATCATCCGCAATATGAATCAGATTAAGCCAGTCTTGTAATGCGTCGGCTGTGTCTAATGTGAGACTAATAATTTCCGATGGATTTTGTTGATTTTGGTGTTTGTAGCGACGTTGAATTTGTAGCGATCGCTGATTGTAATTAAAATCGCGAATACTAACCGCCGCTACCTGCTGCCGCTTCAGCGAGCTCCCAATTAGTAAGCACAAGATCGCGTAATCTCGCTGTCCTGCCATAGTGCAGCGATCGCAAGCTGCGAGAATACGCTCTGCTAGATCGGTCATTGAGATCGGTTATTTGCCATCATGATTTATTGCTAAACACCTTAAAAGCGATCGCCACTAAGATTGCGCCCGCTAAAAAAGGCATCCAGTTATAGCGAATTTGATAGAGCAGGTTATTAAAAAAGTAGCTAGCCTCTCGTGATACCCATGCGGCAACAACGATCGCACCAACAAACATCGCAAAGTACATGACGTATTTAAGCATTGTTCTATTCCCTAAAGAATCCTTTTCAAAAATGAATTAACAACAAAGGCAATACAAATAAGCGTCCATATTCCGTACTGCTCATGAATACCAAAACTTAACCATTTGAGCGATTGCGATATAGCTGGAGCGCTAGCCAAAGGTGACCCCGTAAAAAACATCGTAATATTAAATACAAGGTGAGCAGCCAAAATCGCTAAAACTTTGCTTATTACGCTTTTGCTCATTTTTATTTTATCTGCAATTCATTAGCAATCATAGCAAAAAGCTTATGTCGCGCAATACTCCATACCAGCCTGTTTTACTTCGTTTATTACATAATGCGATCGCTTTATTAGTCTTTGCTGCCTTAATTACGGGATTTATGGTTTATGACCGATATGACAAGCGTTTTGGAACCCTTAACTTACCCATAATTCGCGATACCCAAGGTATTCACGGCACGATCGCCCTTATATTTCTGATCGGATTACCAATCTTTGCTTTGTATTGCTTTCATATTGGATCGCGACGCTTGGTACAGCCTCCCCTATCACATTTTCAAGAAGTTGGTAAGCCGATTTGGTGGGTCGCAATCCAAAGGCTGGTTAATACGACAATCCTTTTATCGGGAACCCTTGCCGTAATTACAGGAAGGATGATGGATGAGGAATGGCTTCCCAATCAAGACTTTAACCATGCAGGATATATTGGGCATCTAATCTCATGGGTATTGATGATTCTCAGCATTGCTATGCATCTGTTGATGAGTGCCAAGGTAGGTGGAATGCCGCTATTACTATCTATATACAGTTGGCGAATTCGCGCGGAAGATACCCCGATCCATTGGTTTAAAAGCTTTAAGATTAAGCCATCCAGCCCAATTCTACTTATGATGGAAGTTCTGGTAATTGGGGGCATTGCGATCGCCTTTATATTGCCAGCCTTTTATTCTAAATAAAATTTCGTTAAGTAAGTAGCAAATTCCAAGACCTGTAGCTTACGCGCAGCAGGCACTACAGGTTTTGATTCTGGATTTTAATTATGCTGAATTACTTACGTACAAAAAGCGGCTTTGTGTCTCAAATGGGTCTTAATAGTCTCTAAACGAGTCCCATAATGATTCTTGCTTTCTAATATAGATACGTTCCTTTATTCCTCTATTTTTATGTAAATCCATGAAGAAAAAAGACTTAACTTTACGTAGCGACCATAGTTGGGAATCGCAAGAAGGGTACAAGATATTTGTAGCCGATCGCGGAGCAGTGCGGTTTGATTTCCCAAAGGATTGGATTGTTAAATTTAAAGAAAAGTCCGTTAGTTTTCACGATCTCGAACCCACCGACGATACAGGAGCCTTAGAAATGTCCTTTAATCGTCTTCCCCCCAATGATTGGAGCACATTTCCCCTCAAAAAGACCCTTCAGCAGATTCTTGATGATGACAATCGCCAAATCACTGCCAAAGGCAAAGTGACGAGCGCTAACCGTGATGGAATGAGATTAGTTTGGGGCGATATCCAATATATAGACGCTACCGAAAAAAGACCCGCCACATCACGTATTTTGGTAGGTATTGGTGGCAATGTCCAAGTTCTCTTCACATTTGATTATTGGACAGAGGGAGAAGCGCAAATGCGAGAAGTTTGGGAGGCGATGTTGCGATCGCTCCGTCTCGGTTTATTCATCCCCGACCCCACAAGAGGACATATCGTTAATCCCAATCTAAACTAATAAGTAGCTAGGCAGAATTAAAAACCAAAACCAGAGAGCATACCGCCCAGTGGGCGGTATGCTCTTCTAGGTTTTATCCCTAACTAATAACAAAACGTGAGTTCGGGATAATTTGAAACGGGCTTAGAGAAAGGGTTTGCTGCGCAAACCCTTTCTCTAAGCCCAAAAGTAAAAGCCTTGCGTAGCAAGGCTTTTACTTTTGGGCTTTTAAAATTTGCCAGCTTAACTCGAACTGACGTTAATACCAATTCCCAAAATGGCGTTGCCATTTTGGGAATTGGTATTACTGGCATTTTCCTACAGTGCCATCGGGCATCGTCGCGCCACAAAAGTTAGTACCTTGCATCACCGCACCCCGCAGATTTGCACCCGTGAGATTTGCACCTGAGAAATTAGTGCGTTGTAAGTTTGCCCCGACAAAATCTGCACCACGCAAATCAGATTGATTGAGATCGGCATCCACTAGCTGCGCTCCCCTTAGCCTTGCCAAACGTAAGTTTGCGCCTGATAAATCAGTGCCTCTGAAATTGCGATCTTCGCCGCCACGATTGACGATTTCCCAAACGGTACGCCACTTGCGATCGAGAACCGTTTCTTCATTAATAATGCTCTCCCGTAAATTGGCAAGGCGAAGATTCGCTCCTTCTAAATTAGCATCGGATAATTGTGCTCCCTCAAAGTCGGCTTCCGTGAGATTTGCCTTGGTAAGGTCGGCATAGCGCAAATTAGCGGCATTAAATTTAACCCGCACCAGATTGCTGCGGCGGAGATTGGTAATAAATAGATAGGCTTCAGTAAAGTTTGCTCCTTCTAAATTTGTGCCCGCAAGATTTGCCTTCTCAAAGTTTCCTCCTGATAGATCTGCCTCAACGAGGGGTTGCCCTTCTAATCTTTGATTGACAACCTTCCAGACGAGGAACCACTTTGGCTCGAAAAATGTATCGCTATCGATTTTGCTCGATCGCAGATCGGCATGAAATAGATTTGCACCCGCAAAGGTCGTTCCTTCCAAACTTGCACCTTCTAGGTTTGCTCTTGTCAGATTGGATTCGCTCAAATTGGCTCTGCGGAGATTTGCTCTCTTTAGACGCGAGTTCGTGAGATCGGTTTTTTCGAGATCGGCTAAGGAGAGATTAGCAGATTCAAAATTAGCTCCATTGATTTTAGCGCCGATTAATTTGGCAAATTGTAGATCGGCGTTCTTTAAGGAAGCTTGAGGGAAAATCGCTCGTTCGAGATTGGCATATTTGAGATTTGCCCGAAATAGATTTGCCCCTTCAAGTTTGGCTTCTAAGAGGTTTGCGTTTAAAAAATCTGCTCCCGATAGCAATGCAAAGCGCAGATCTGCACCTAACATATTTGATCGCATAAACTTTGCCCCATCTAGCTTTGCTCCTCTCAGATCAGCTTTGCGGAGATCGGCATCCCTAATATTTGCCCCGATTAAGTCTGCTCCGCCCAATCTCGCATCGGGGAGATCGCATTCCGAACATTCTTTGGTTTTGATCAGTTGATCGACATGGCTTTGATTGGCGGCGATTGTCGATGTTACTGATGTTGTCGTGATGCTGGCGAAGATAGACACAATAGCGATCGCAGTTGCGATCGGTTTATTCCAAACCGATCTTTTGACAAGGACAATAGGGGACTTGGCTATACTCATGTTCAGATTTTATCGTAAGTAGCTAAGTATAAATAAACTTAAAATCCGCAAGCCTGCGAAATTTACCATAAGTGTGACAACACTTGTGTGAATTAAAAACCAAAACCAGAGAGTGTACCGCCCGCTACGCGGGCGGTACACTCTCTGGTTTTCTTAGCTACTTAAACCCATCCTTTTACTTCCGCATCCATCATCGGCTTTTCCAGTTTTATATATTCGATCTTTGCTGCCTGCAAGATATGTTTCATTTGGACGGGCTCGTTACGATCCGCAGCAATGAAGGCAGAATTGAGGGCAATGTTGCGAATATTACCACCCGCAACGCTGAGTTTGCCAAGTTTGATATAGTCGAGATCGAGGATGGGTGTTTGCTTGGGAAAAGCTCTGCGCCAGATTTCTGCCCGTTGCTCGGCATCGGGAAAAGGAAATTGAATGACAAAGCGCAGTCGCCTTAAGAAGGCTTGATCGAGGGAGTTTTTCAGATTAGTCGTGAGAACGGCAAGCCCGCGATAGGCTTCCATTCTCTGCAATAAGTAACTGACCCCGACATTGGCATGGCGATCGTGGCTATCCTTTACTTCCGTTCGTTTGCCAAAGAGAGCATCTGCTTCGTCAAATAGTAAAATTACGCCGCCCCCTTCCGCTGCATCAAAAATGCGCTTGAGATTTTTTTCGGTTTCACCAATATATTTATCGATCACCGAACTGAGATCGACCCGATAGACATCGAGCTGGAGCTCATTGCCCAATACTTCTGCTGCCATTGTTTTCCCTGTGCCGCTACTACCTGCGAACAGAGCGCTAATTCCTAAGCCGCGCCGACTTCTGCCTGCGAATCCCCATTTCTCATAGACGGTTAAGCGCTGGCGGACATGGGCGGCAATATCTTGCAGGACAATTTTTTCCTTGGTGGGTAAAATGAGATCTTCCCAGTTAGCAGTTGTTTCTACACTTTGAGCGAGTTCGTTCAGTCTTGGGCGTGACTGGGTGCGGCAGGCTAGCCAGAGGGATTGATGGAATGTATGGCTCGATTCTTTTTGGTGTAGGCTTTTAGCCTTGAGAGATGCATTGTAGATATGGGTAGGCGAGAGGTTGAAATAGGAGACGAGTTGGTGAATAGAGCCATTGAGGGAGTCAGAGACATCAAGATCGCTGAGAGCCTTTTCCCATAAAGCTTGTTGCTCTGGGATGGAAGGCGATCGCACATCAAAGGTCATAATCGTACGTTGGTGTTGACGGCGACGACTCTGACTGCTGATGATCGTCGGACAGTTAAGAATCTCGGTTAGATAGCTGATCGCAGTCTCTTGGCTGGGTTGCGGATATTCGTCGCGATCGCAGTCTAGTAATAGAGCCATCATCCCTAGCGTATATTCCCGCTCGCAGAGTTGAGCAATTAACTGGAGATGACTGAGATCGTTAGGCAAAATATTTGCCGAGACTTTATACAGAGTCAGCCCTAGCTCTCTACAAATTTCCATGGCGATCTCGGTTTTACTGGCTACATCTTCGCCACAGAGTTGGAGCACGGGCAATCGATCATATTCATCAGATTCTGACACACTGATCCAAGTAGCGATCGCTTGTTTGACGATTTGTCGATGGGATTCAATCTGAACTGGATTCGCAACTATAGGCTCACATAGTTTGAGTAACCGCTCGTCCAGATGCTGATCTCCCATTAAATAATGCAGGATTCGTTCGTTAATCCGCAATGGACTTGAGGTAAGAGAATTGCCCACACCAATCTCCACTAGATGCCATTGGCGTAAATTGGCGGCAGGGGAAAAAGCTAACCAGTCACCCGAATCTAGCAATGACATTGCTAGGCTAAAGGTGGGATAGGTTTGTTTGAGATCCCCTGTGATTTCCGCAAAAAGTTCGCCCCAACTGGGATCGAATTCTATTGCCGCACATAAAAGCAAAATATCTCTCTCAAAATTAGAAAGAGAGAAGTTTGTGCATAGCAGATTTAAATAACTATCTATGATTGGAAGACGGGGAAAATTTGTAGTAGGTGATTCTAAGGGCTCTCCTTTTCTGGTGGCGATTTTTTGCTCTACGGTAAAACGCAATCGGGAGATCTCGATGAATAGATCGTACTGGCTGGATTTTAGCCAGTCATTATTAACGATAGGAATTGGCGATACTGTCATGCTTATTTGGTTAATGTCTGGATCAATTGCTCTAAATAAGTTTCTGCTTCGTTAACTGGCAATAAGATGACCTTCCCTTGACTTAAAATTTCATATTTCCCGCCCCGAAATCCATGTCCAGCAATTAAGCCCAAGGATAGGGCGAGATTAGCGGTTTCAGTCAGCTTATTAACGCTCATCGTCTCCATCTCTAGATTTAGGCGTTGTTTGAGTTCGTCTTCATTCATGGGTTATTACTCGCATTTTGCTAGTGTTTTGCTAGGTGTTTTGTTAGGTGTTTCGATAATTTTGGCTTAATACCAATTCACAAAAGTGAGACAACACTTTTGTGAATTAAAAACTAAATCTAGTAAGGGTTTGCAAGTTAAGAAATGGCGTAGCTATTTCTTAACTTGGTAAGTAACTTGGTAAGTAGCTAGGCATAAGTAAACTTAAAATCTAGAAGAGCATACCGCCCGCACAGCGGGCGGTATGCTCTCTGGTTTTGGTTTTTAATTATGCCGAACTACTTATAACTTTGTTGATCGCCTATAGCTATTTGCGATCGCTATGACTCCAAGTAAGTTACGGAAGGCGTTATCAAGCAACGCTTTCCCTAGTTTCCCGATGCCGAGTTTGAGTGCAAAGGGCTGTATAATCCCATTAGCTAGCATAGTGAAAGATTATGGGTTACAAATCTCGACCTTGGGTTATCACTTTATTTAACGTCATAATTTAGCGTCATAATTTAGCGTCATAATAATGCTCGATATTGCTGGGTAATTGAGTAATTTGTGATTACTTAAACTTTTCATAGGGCTTTGGGCTGTATTCTTAATTATAATCTTTGACCTAATTACCTAAGAAAATCCCGCATAATATGAGGAGCGAACCAAGCATCTTTGCCTCAAATACTGATAACAGCGATACAGAGCAAAATGCAGGCTTGAGCATGGTGGATATTTTGACCCTATCCCCAAGGCAACATCATATTCTGCATTGGATTATGCGTCAGCAACAGGTGACGTTGGAGGCGATCGCTGCTTATACTGAAGCCGATCTCGAGGATATCCGCAACGATCTTGAGGCTTTAGTGAGCCAAGGGTTTATTGAAATGCGGCAAAATCAGGGGCTGATCTACTATGAAATTGATTTTCGCAATCAACAGAACACTGAAGCGCTAGGTAACATAGCATCGGCATCTGTTGCCATTCGCCCCCTATCAATTATTCTCAATCCATCGGGGGTAGTCTCGATCACTACGGGGGAGAGCTTTGAGCTATGTATTACGGTTACCAATCAAGGCGATCGCAGTGCCGTAATTAGCGTTGCGCTCGATCGAGACTCAAGTTCGATCTATGCTTGGTGTCCTTATCCATCTGAGACCTTAGCTCTGAGTGTGGGGCAGAGCTGCGAAGTGGTATTCCAGATTCAAGTTCCCCCCACTACTACGCCCGATGAATATGGCTATACCCTAATTATCGACGCGCCCCAGCATTATCCAGAACATACACCGATCCAATATAAAGGGCGGGTCATCGTGCTTCCTGCGTTGCAAGAAGTAGTCAGGGTTAACGATCCCACCTTTGTGACTCTGCCGCGCACCACCTCTGACAATCCCCATCCCATGCGATCGGGTGAGATTTGGCAATTGCTGATTGGTGTTACCAACCGCTCGGAAAGGGTTGATCGCTTTCGGGTGACCATTCCCGATCTTGATCCGAAATGGTTTTCTATTTATTATCCTGAAGGTCTAGCCCTAGCAGGAGTTGTTGAGGCTGCCGATGGTTTGCCCCTTAATCCTGACACTCAAGGACAGATTAATCTCATTCTCAAGCCCCCTTTAGATGTGTGGGCTGGTATTTACGCCCCAACTATTCGAGTTCATTCGGCTAACAATCCAGATTTATCACTACTAGACATTGCATATTTTGAGATTCTCCCTACCTATCAACTGGATATCCAATTGGTGACGATCCTCACAAGGGTGAATAATCAGCCTTCCGTTTACGAAATGCGCTTTAAAAGTAAGGGAAATATTGCGCGTGAATTAACCTTGCGGGCTAGCAGTCCTGAACAGGAAGGATTGTTGATCTACAACTTGGAGCAGGAAGAAATTAAAATTTCTCCCTTTGGAACGGTCAAGGTAAATATTGCGATCGAAACGACGAAAAAGTGTAAGCCGAAATTTTGGGGCGATCGCTATCTCAGTTTTATTATCGAATTGGAGGATAAGCAGGATGCCCTCCTGCCCAATGATCGCTACCTAGGTAACGTATTAGTCCCTGCCCGTCCTTGGTGGCAATTTGTCCTCTTGATTTTGGGAATTTTGGGGCTAATTGGGACGGTAATTTTTTTAATTTGGTGGTTCTTCTTTCGTCCACCCGACGTTCCACAGGTAGTGGAGTTTACTTCTGAATCCTCAACTTATAAAGAATCAGAAAATGAAGCGATTCGCTTACGCTGGCGGATTTCCTACCCTGAATTGGTGCGCGAAATTAGAGTAGAGGGTTTATCTCCCGACGAAAAGATTCTCAGTCAGCCTGTAGTCTATAACTTTACGAAGGGCATTCCTCCTGAACTCAAAGACTATTGCGTAATTGATCGCGAGCTCCTGTGTCAGAATGTGCCCACTGATGCGCGGAAGCCGAGCCAATATATTTTTCAGATGAATCTATCATCAAAAAATCCAAAGACGGCGGCGATTCCTTTGGTCAAAACCAGCAAGATTTTAGTGGAACCATTACCGCAATCTCAGATTGTCGAATTTACCTCAACTAAACCGCTTTATACGGAGTCCAAACCAGTTTTGCCAGTGGTTGTATCCAAGCCCGTGAAAACAGGGGATAATCCATCTCCAGAATCTCTATCAACATCAGGATCTGTTTCTAGTAATGTCGCCGATTCTCGACCCTCTGATTCTCGATCAAGTGATGCAACTAGCGATACAGCATCTACTTCAAGTACTGTTTCAAGTACTGTTTCAAGTTCAGAATTGAGTTTACTTGCAGGAGCCTTGGAGAAGAGAGTGTTTTTAACAGCCCTTGGGATCGGGGGCGAGGCAAATAAGTTCCGAATTATCCGACCCAAGCCCGATCTTGATAATGAAGTAAGGCTCAACTGGCGCATATCCAATGCCAGTCAAGTGAGGGAGTTAACTCTAGTGGGACGATCGCCTGAAGGTGAAGTTAAGAGTCCTCCCTTGCGATTTGTTTTTGCTGAAGGTCTGCCGCGATCGCTAAGTCCCTATTGTACGATCGCTAACGATGAAATGACCTGTAGGAATGTCCCTACAGAGGCAAAGGCTTCAGGCAACTACATTTTTGAATTAGCGATTGTGCCGACTAAGCCTCCAGAGGATCCCAAGGCGGTTCCCGTGACGAGAAAAACTGAAATTGCCAAAATTGCGCCTTATCCTGCCAAAATTTTGGAGCTAAAGGTTAATGGTCAGGATGCCTTACCGCAGTATTCCTTTAATCTCAATCCCGATGTCCCTTCGATTCTAACCCTATCGTGGAAAATAGAAGCTTCGGCAGCCGCCAAGATCGATCTACTTCCTGCTCCAGGCAATATTGCGGCGGTAGGACAACTTGCCTTGCCCCTCAGTCCCAAATCTGGCGAGGTAACCTATACCCTGCAAGTGACTAATCCCGATGGGCAGGTAGTTATGCGTTCCTTCATCGTCCAAACGATCGCTCCACCCCCCGCACCTAAATCAGAAACTCCCCCACCCATTGCTTTGCCTCCCGATATCCCTGAAATTGATTCGCCGTTAATCCCTAATAGCGCTTCTAATGGCTCTGGCAATAGGCGATCGGGAGGTATGCTTTTACCGTCGGAAGTTCCACCGAGTCAAAAATAACCCTACGCTTAACTTGAAAACCCTTACTAGGTTTAGTTTTTATAGCTCTAGTCAGTAATGTTAGGACAAAAATCAAACCCCATAGAGAGTTGCGGCGCTTCGCGCCGCAACTCTCTATAGGGTTTGATTTCCTGACTTAAGTGAATATAGCTATAATTCACTTAAGTGTTGTCCCACTTGCGTGAATTGGTATAAGGTTTTGAGATTCCCAAAATGGCAACGCCATTTGGGGAATTGGCATTATGATCGGTTAGTGCTAAATATTTAAGGGTATACAGCGCTTTGCGCTGTATACCCTTAAATGTAAATACTTTCCTAGGACTACCTATGATCGAAGACGAATTTGAGTTTAAATTGCCTAAGGGATTTGTTGATGCCCGTGGCGATCTGCACGATCGCGGGCTCATGAAACTTTTGACAGCTAAGGATGAACTAACTGTACAGAAATTAGCAAGCGCCAATCCCCAGATGGATATTGTGTTTTTATTACTGGCCCAAGCGATCGCTAAGTTAGGCAACTTAAATAAAGTTATCCCTCAACAACTAGAACAGCTATTTTTACCAGATTTTTTCTATTTGCAAGATTTATTTAGTGAATTGCAACCCCAGAATGTCAATGCATCGGGGGAATTATAGGCTACCCTTTGGAGAGGTTATATGAAGAGGTAGCCTTCATTGCTTTTTACTTCCATTGGTCAAAGGAAGATATTCTGAACCTCACCCATACCGAGCGTTTGCGCTGGGTTAACGAGATTATGAGACTGCGCTGATAATAAACTAGTCGCCAGATACTCGACAATCCCGATTATTTAGCTTGCCATCGGTCATGATCGTGCGGCAAAAAAGGCTTTTTTGCGAATTAACATCCTTTAACAAAGCGGCGTTAAACTTTGCGCCCCTCAAGTCTGCCCCACGGAAGTCCACATTTTCTAAATCGGCATTAGTAAAGTTTGCCCATCGCAAATTTGCCCCTTGAAAATTTGCATCCTTGAGATAGGTGCCGATCAAGTTTGCCCCAACTAAATTTGCTTTTTGTAAATCTGCCCCTCGCATTTTTGCCAAACTCAGATTTGCGCCGCTAAGTTTTGCCTCGACTAGATTGGCATTGCTTAAGTCGCATTCAGGACAAGCTCTCGTTTCTAGCAATTGATCGATAGGATTGGCGATCGCTGCTTGAGCGATCGCGATATAGGAAGATAAGGCGATCGCGCCAGACAAAAGGTAATTACGCAACATTGGCAATCCTAAATGAATTGTTAGCAATTAGACTGACTATTCAGCCATCATTTTAACCTAATTAATCTATCAATCATAGGCAGAGAAGGCATTATTAGCCTTATCAAGAAAATCATTCCATGTTTTTTGGAATTTATTTTGAGCGTTAATATTGAAAGTACTGTTAGGATCATCAACGTTAGGTGCTGGAAGTGGACCTTCTTCATCCTGCATATGTCTGCGAGCAAAAATGATTTGAGATGTTAAATGATCGGCAAGTGGGGCTGGGATATTTCCTAATGCTGAAGCGATATACGAGGCAATAACTGTTTGGTCACCTGTAATTAAATTTACTCCTTCGACAATATAGGATGGAATGCTTTCCTGCCTTGCTTCAATTGTGCTCCGAGTAGCGGTTAATTGATCGCTCAGCAAAACATTTTGCGGAAGTGTTTTTTGATTTTTTGCCATATGAGTACTTGCCTTCTGTTCGTTAGGATTTTTTAAACGATTGGCAAAATATTCTTCAAGCATATCTTGGTGATGGGTAGCTCGAGTCAGCAATCCTTTGTAACGTTTAACATTTACTTCGGAGAATAACGGGTTGTTTTTCCTCATATCATTCAAAGTCTCTCGGTAACTTTGGACTCGTTCCGTATAATATTTATTATCCCATGTTTCCCATTTAGATTTTTGCTCCATGTCCCTTGCAAGATCGTAACAGAACTCTAAATACTGCTTCAATCTAGCAAGATGATTAGTTGAATACTCTTCTGTTTTAAAGTTTTCCTCTAGTTCGACAAAATCATCGTTTAAGAGATTTTGGAATGACTGTGAAACGTAGGCGTATTTTGTTTCATCAATTTCTGCTAATCGGTAGGCAGAGCCACCCATAAATTCTAGGGAAGACTCATCATACTTGTCATCTTTGCGAGCTTTTAAACCTAATACTGTAGGTAGTTTTTTCGCGATCGGAGTGTTAAACGCTCGATGTTCAGGACGTTCTTGGGGTTTTGCGGGGATCTTTTTAATTACTTCATTGAAGATCTCAATTGCTTTTTCTATTTCTGGTTTTACTTGACTCTCTTCAACTTTTTTCTTTTCTCGGAAATAATAATCAAAATAGAGTCTTAACTGTGCTTCCAAATTTTCAGAATCATCTCGATTGAAATGTTGATTGATGTCATAGACAGCTTCAAGGGCGATCTTATCGCCCTTGTTATCGTAGCCATCCGAGAGTGTAAACATGTCTCTGAGACTTTTAGCATCAGGACCTAAAGCATATACGAGTAAATCTGCCTTAATTGGAGGTCCCTGATCCTCTTTTTTCCCATCTCCATAATGAACTGTTACGCCATCAGTTCCCACATCAACAGAGTTGTAATAATATTGATAATAGGTAATTTCTCCATCTTTTTTGACTTTTTCGTTTTCCTCCTTAACCTTTGTTGCCTTCTTTTGCGATTTTGCTGCAAAAACATTATCAGTCCCTGGCAAAAACATAGGACCGCTATTTCCGACAATCCAAGAAACTTTTTTGATGTTTTTTCTGATGGCAGTAGTGGCGACATCTATACCTGCATTAGGTCCTGAAATCACCATACTATTAATCTCTTCCGCTGTGATTGTCTCTTCGCTGATAGCTCGCTGGAACTCGTCCATATTGAGAACTCTAGGAATATTTTCCTTGAAAGCATTTTCTGATTTTTTTATGTCTGCTTGTTTTTGTTCATTTCCTGCGATGTCGTCAGGTAGCTTATGTTTCCCAATTCCTAAGCCTACAACTACATTCTGAGCATAAACTACTTCCGAACCAAGATCGATACGATAGTACTTGGTCGCATAGCCTTGTTTTTGGACTGAGAGGATTTTGTTGGCTTTGCGCGGGATTTGTTTGACCACCTTATCAACTTCATCGGAAAAATCTCGCCGTGAAGCAAGCCCTCCTTCTGAATCTTGGAGTTCTTTCCCTTTCTGATGTTTGGGAGTAATCATATTCATAGGATGATTAATTACTCCTTTAGCACCTCTTTCTTTCCGCCAAGGTTGTTCTTCGCCAATCAGAATTGTTTTGTCTAGATCGATATTGTTTAGGTTGTTTTCGATATAGTAGGCAGCACTAGCTCCTGCTCCAAGAATAGCGAGGTTATAAATCTTCTCAACTTCTTTCCCATTTTCCCAAACCCCAACGCTATGCTTCACTCGATCTTCATAGGAACCTTCATCAAGTTTATCGATAAAGTCTTGAGCATTTGCTTGCCCTGTCTCTTTAGCTGTTTCTAGCTGCCTTTTCCGTTGTTCAGGATCTAGCTGTTTCTTGACTCGAAAATAAAACAAAGCTAACTGCTGCTCGTTATTGATATCTACTTCCCCATAGTCAATATTACTGTCTAACATTGTTTGAATTTCTGTTTTGAGATTCTGGTGATTAACATAGGTCTCAATATCTTGTTCTTTCCCTTTTTCTTCGTATTGTGTTAGTGCATCCTTTTTAGTCTTTAAGGCATTCACTAAACTAGAGACCATTTCCTGCTTCTTATCCGTATCACTAGATAATAGCCTTGTTTCTTCAGATGTTTTTAGGTTAAATTTTCTTTGAACGGATAATTTTTTTTGCTGTTGTGCAAATAAAGGCTGAGGTGATAAAGGCTGTAGCGATCGCCTTAGCTTATTCCCATTCTGTTGCACGACATGAGTTAACTCATGGGCGATCAACTCTTGACCATCTCGACTAGTTGGGGCATAGGCTCCTTGGCGAAAGAATACATCCTGTCCCGTTGTAAAAGCTTTTGCCTGAATTGATTGATTTAAGCGATCGGATTGAGTATCAGTATGTATTTTTACAGTGCTGAAATCAGTTCCCATTGCCCGTTCCATTTTTAATTTCAGCTTAGGCTCTAAAGGTTGACCACTGCCACGCATTCTTTGAATTGATGATTCTAAATTTTGAGAAGCCTCACCACCGCCAATATTTTCATGCCTTTGGAGCAAAGGTTTTCTTCTAAGTCGATTTCCACCGATCTCTCTGGGTTTAATCGGAGGTGGTTCTGGATTTTCTGTAAACCCTAATAGAGATTCTTGTGATTTTTCTATCTCCATTTCCTCTGTTACCTCCTGTTTTTGAATAGGTTGATTTTGCAGAGTAGAATCCATCGGGGTAACTAGATCAGTTCTCGAAAGTTTGGGTAACTTAGTTCTTTGAATATCTGGTTTATTAATTTTTTCGACTACAGTTTTTTCGACTACAGTCTTTGCCGTCTTGTCAGCTTCCTTCTCATATTTATCATCTGGCTCCCCAATATTTAGTTTTGTTTGGAGAGTTTCGCTTTGATTGCTGATTGTTTGCAGACGATTCTTTAGTTTTCTTTGAACTGGTGCGATCGCTTCAGGTGTTGGCGTATGAATAATTTTTTCTAGCAAATTCTCAGAATAGCTAACGCCACTATGACTGACTTCTTGTTCACGAGTCCCTCCCTCTGGTGTTGCCAATTTAGGGAATGGTCTAGTTTGCAAGTTTATAGATATGTTTTTTGCTGCCGAGGGAGTTTGAGAGGAAGTGTCACTTTTGTGGTTCATATCTTAGTTTCACCCACGATATATAAAGACTGATCTTTCTTGATTAATAATCGATTAATAAGATTGGCTTTATATGTCAATCTTTAATCTTTCTTTAATTCTGTAAAAAAAGATAAGTAGTAAGAGATTCTGGCTATTTTGGAATCTCTTTCTTTCTCTCTCTCTTTCTCTTTATTTGGATTTGTTTTAATAGATGGGTAAGAGTTATGCAAAAATGGCATATTCTATTTCACTATATGAACAAATTGCAAATTATTCTTGTCTCCATTTTTTGTATAGTACTCGATTATACACACTATACTCTAATATAAATTTTACCTTTATAATTAACTGGACATAATTAAAAATTAGAGTCAATACCTATAATATTGAGTAAACTAGTTGTTTTACGGCTTTATTTTTAATTACGCTCATTTGCCTATATAAATATAAATTTTTGTGAATTAATTAGCTTTAATTGCAATATTTTTACTACTAATCTCCAAAAGTGACTATATCTATAATTGCTCAAAATACAGCTATATTTTGAGCAACCGAATTTTCGGTGCTGAGGAGAAAGTCGGCTCAACGCTTTTTAACGTCTTTTGCAATTTCTTGACTAACCGCAGGTATGTAATTACCGACAAATCCATGCCCTTTCGTTTTGCCTACACTATGTACTTCGGAGTCCTCTGAACCTCCACTGCCAATAGCGGCATCAATCATTCTTCCTGTTTCACTATACGTTCCCACAAACATACTTACAGGATCGAGACCACCAACATAGATACTTATATCAACAAATGCAGATGGATGTTGAACCGCGTTTCCTGCATATATCAATTGAATGAATTGATTCATCTGTGTTTTAGCTTTCTCCGCTGCAAATCCTTTAAAA
Organism: Pseudanabaena biceps PCC 7429; assembly: GCF_000332215.1. GTDB lineage: Bacteria > Cyanobacteriota > Cyanobacteriia > Pseudanabaenales > Pseudanabaenaceae > Pseudanabaena > Pseudanabaena biceps. The sequence continues at coordinate 7,669 of NZ_ALWB01000070.1, read as the reverse complement.
CTCATTTCCGCAAGGATCTTAGGTTCGAGTCCAATTCCAAAATCGTTTGCTTCCCAGTAATTAAGAACTTCTTTATATCGCTTTTGTCTTATAGAAGGAAGATATTCATCAGTTAATATTTTATGGGCGTTCCTAACAGCATTATCTGTTTTGATCGTTCCACGACTATGGGCAGATACGGTAACCCTTTTTTGCCGATGGACAGCGTCAAGCATAATTTCTTCCTGTTTTTCCGTTGCTTTATCCCTGACTTCCACTTTACCTTTGATACAATCGATCAAATCACCCACTGTTCCTCCCCTTTGTGCACTATAGGTATAGAGAACATCCACCGCATCTTGACCTAAAGCTGTATCATTTTGTCCATCTAATGCTTTATTAACTGACTCTTGTAAAGCCGCAGCACTTAAAATTCCTGACTTGGGTGCAACTGCCATACCGTTGATGTGCGTAACTTGAGGATACCAATCTCCTAAAGATATAGGTTCTGGATAAGGTGCAATCATCGCTGCCTTCCCATTAAATCCAGTGACAAGTCCCATTGCATAGTAGACAACCTTGCCATTTCTCATCCGTTTACGTTTTACCTCTTCGATGCGACGATTGGGCGCACGTCCCGACACTCGAAATTGCTTGCTATCAAAATCACTAAAATCACCATTGTATGTCTTACCAGCACCAGTTACTTCGGCAGACATGGCTCCACGTCTTTTTCTGGTTGTAGGTATTTCATCAGGATCCATTTCATTGCTGAGAGATTCACCAATTTTTGCGATTTCTCCAACAACTTCAAGGCGCAATTTCTCAACTCCTGATCTTCTTTCACTATCCTCATCAGCAACATTTAGCCATGCATCGATCGCATTTAATAATTCAGATAGCAGAATACTATCTGCCCCACTCTGTTCTATTTTTTTTAGACATTCATCTATCGCTGCAATTCTTTTCCTTTGATGAAAGCGAGAATAAGTTATTTTTTTAAAATCTTTAGCAGTCATCAATCTCTGAATAGAAGTATTTACAGGAGATGTATTTGTTGGAGTTGAATCATTACTCAACAAACTAGTCTGTTCTATTGCAGAAATGTTTAACTTGCGTTTGACAGGTGCGCCCTGTTGGATAACATGGGTCAACTCATGGGCGATCAACTCCTGCCCACCTCGACTACTCGGATCGTATGCCCCTTGCCGAAAGAATACATCTTGACCTGTTGTAAATGCTTTAGCTTGAATAGATTTATTTAAGCGATCAGACTGTGCATCTGTATGTAATCTGATACTACTAAAATCTGCGCCCATTGCTTGCCCCATTTTGCTTTGGAGATGAGGATCTAGAGACTGACCGCGCCCCCTTGCATTTTGAATTGATGACTCTAAATCAGGTGATGCGTCACCACCGCCAATATTTGCGCGCCTCTGTATCAAGGGCTTCCTTTGTAGTTTCTCATCCCCTTTTTCAATTGATTCTTGTTTTTGGACAGGATTATCCTGCATTGGCAAATTGATTTGCCGAACTACCTTTGATGCAGTGTCATCTGCTTCTTTCTCGTACTTATCATTGGGTTCGCCAATATTCAACTTTGCCTGAATCGGCGTAGAAGTATAGAGATCGGAAATAGATCTTAAGCGATTTTTCAGTTTTCTCTGAATTGATGTAGGAGAAAATTCGGATTTTGACGAAAAAATCACTTTTTCTAATATGTTTTCCGATGAATTTTTTATAGGTTGCCTTGGAATATCCTCATCACTCTGCGGTGGAGAGAAGCCTCTGGTTTGTAAATTGAGGGTTGTGGGTTTAGCTGAAGTTATGGGTTTATGAGACTCTTGATAAGTACGCTTCATTGCTTCAGCTTTCTAAATTTAATTATAAAAATCAACTGTAAAAAAAGTACGATTATTCCGTAAAAATAAGCTTCACATATTTAAATTGAAATGACAATACACAACTTACAGCGCTTTGCGAATGAACCACAGAGAAATTCTTGAAAGCGTTGCGAAGCAACACTTTCAAGAATTTCTCTGTGGTTCGTTTAACCGAATAATTGCTGTAAATATTTATTGAGCTTTATTTATTTCACGAAAAATTAACGAATTAACGTTTGTGAAATTTATGTTTATTATTGAAGCGTTACCTAGTCCGCCCAAGAAGTACTGTAGCCAACTTTAAGACTCCCTTCCCCAAATTCTGGCGGTAACTCTACTAATTGCTTCACATTTAGAGCAAACCAGCTTTCGGTGTTGAGGAGAATATCATTGGGATGATTCTGATTAATACTTTGGATATGTTCTGATAATGCTTCAATTGTTCTAAATTTAGTAGCAATATCAAATATAAATGATGGATCCAGCTTTGCCTCAATTTCTATATTTAGATTAGGTTTAAATTCTCCGCCAAATAGCTGACTGCGCACATCAGTATAGAGATTAAATAATTCATGCGTATCTATATATTGGTAAATTTCTGGGCTCATACTAAATGTCACTACACATCTAGTGATAATTTCATCAAGGAAATCAGCGCTCAAATCTATTACTTGCATTGTGATTGGAGAGCCTTCGGGATCGTGAAATTGTAGTTCAAGGTCAAGGGGATGGTGGGAAGTTTTCATGGTGGATGTCAGTATAAAGGCGATCGCTTAATCGCTTAAGAGTATAAAAACTTTCTAGCAGTTAAACTAGTAGTTAAAGTAAATTAATCTAATTCTGGATTCCAAGCCCAATTGCCTGTTTTATCTCTTTTAAAAGTGGCAAGTCGGCTAAAGCTTTCTTGTTTTACAGTTAGCATATCAACAGCATTTTGTTGCGCAGCTAATATCTTATCTACATACATAAGCTGCCCGCTCTTGGTATAGTCAAGGGAAATCTCAATTTCACCCTTATCATCAGCAGGTTTTTTCTTGTATTTAAATCCAAGCTTAACGCCAATTTCCCCCTTGCTGCCCGCTAATCCCATCTGGTCATTTAGGGATTTTCCAGGCTTAAACACAGTAAATTGAGTAGCAGGAGCGCCGAACACCTGAGCACCTGCGATCGCAGTGTCTTCAGACATACCCAACAACAAGCCAAGTATTTGTCCCTTTGATTTAGAGCCAGACTCAGACGCTGCTGCTCTTCTTACCGATTGACCAACCGAATTAACCATATCGCCTAAAAGGGCAGGCATTCCTCCTAGCACCCCTTGGTGGATTGGTATCGAAACCTGTCCAGCACATTCAATAGACCATTCATCAAGTTTGGCTTTTAAATCTTTTTCCTTGGTAGGATCGCCTAACCAAACAAACTTGGCTTTCCCATTCATTTTAAACATGGCACAGGTCGCCTCAAAGCTCGGTTCCAATTGATAAACTCTCCGACCAATACTCTCTTGAGCATCCCCTCGTCCAGAATAGGAATAGGAATCGCCCAAACCGCCGCCGCCTTGGTCTTTAAGCAAGCGTTTTTTGCCTTCCTTAACTCCTTTTTGGTCGTATCTAGTTCCACCTGAACCCTTGACAGCCAGTTTTCCACCTAAACCAACACCACCAACATCTTTAATTCCTCCCTGAGCGGTTATCGCACCAACTAGCCCCGTTTCGACATAGGCTTTATCATCCTTACCAAAAACTTCTTTCTCAACATTACCTGCCCACTTTTCAGCCCGTTTGTATCCTACACTGCTGGTGGTTCCACCCCACATATAGTTAGACATTTCCACAGGTAATACTTTCGATTCGACAAATCGACGATAGATGGCATAGGATACCAACTGCATAACCTTACTACTATCTGCGGCTTGGGACTCGAAGTATCCTCCAATTTCAGCCTTTAGTTCGGCAAGCCCTGCAAACTTAGCACCTCCAGTTACTGTCAATTCACATCTTGTGTTCAGTTCCTTTACTTTTTTGCGTTCGCTCTGACAGACTAGGTGCATTCCTACAAAGCCCATCCCTGATGGATCACATGGAATCTTCAGCTCAATCTCTAATTTACTCTTGTCTCCAGGATTTGGCACTGAGGCATCGATGAGCCAGCCCACCTTTTCTAGGGAAGATTTAGCACTACCTTCATATTTCTTCTTGATTGCGTCAATTTTTCCCGTTCGCTGACTGTCTTCAAGCTCTAGAGTGCCTGCTGTTGTATTTCTTTTATCAAGAATATCTTGTTCGATTTTATTTAGCTTCGGGATTTCTTCTGTATCAAGATGTGTAAGAAATTTTTGCATCCCAACCATACGAGTACTTCTAGATTTATCTCCAGTATGATCCTGTATCCAGTTATTGACATGTTCTCGAATTTCTTTAGCAAGATCTTGTGTCGATTTTAGATCCTTGGTGCTATAGGGATTGAGCTTACCATACTCATCTATCAATTGCTCGATACTTTTGATGGTTTTTCCTCTTCTATCCAATATTCCATCTTTGGTATGTTCGCGAAACGTCTTTTTATTCCACAATCTTTGCACTTGATTTGTAGGAGCATCTTGGATTTGGCTCACCTGATTAGAATTAGGCAGAGGTTTGCGCCGCAATCTATTGCCATTTTGTTGCACCACATGGGTTAACTCATGGGCAATTAACTCCTGACCAGATTTACTACTGGGGTTGTACTCCCCTTGACGAAAGAAAACATCTTGTCCCGTGGTAAAAGCTTTTGCCTGAATTGACTGATTTAAGCGATCGGACTGAGAGTCGGTATGTACTTTTACATCGCTAAAATCTGCTCCCATTGCTTGTCCCATCTTTTCTTGGAGATGAGGATTTAGAGATTGACCGCTACCTCTAGCCCTCTGAATTGACGATTCTAAGTCTGTGGAGGCTTCTCCTCCTCCAAGAGCTTCACGTTTCTGAACTAAAGTGCTTGCTTGTATATTTCCATCATTATTATCTCTCTTTATTTTTAACTTTCTTTGGAGTGGAGAGATCTGGGTGGGCAGAGTTGATTCAGAGATCGAATCATTTTGCCTTTGGACAGAATTTTCTTGGCTATGGGAATTAATTTGCTCTACGACTTTTGTGGCGGTTTCATCGGCTTCTTTTTCATATTTATCATTGGGCTCGCCAATATTTAATTTTGCCTGAATCGAATTATTAATTCCTTCGTTAATTGGTAGTTTTAAGCGATTTTTAGGTTTTCTCTGAATTGCCCCAGTTTGCTCGTTATTGGAGTTAGAAATTAATTTTTCAAGTAAATTTCCCGAAAAATTAGTTCTATGGCTACTCTCCTTTTCGCCATCTTTACTTAGGTCATTTAAATGATCAGAGTTAGGTGTAGCAAAGGGTTTGGTTTGCAGATTTAAATTTGGAGAACTAGCTAAATTTTGATTTTGAACTGTAGTTTCTTTTGTAATTTTCATATATAAAATAATATGTAAAATAAATATTATTGACTTTTAGGAATTAGAAACAACAGGTAGAAACTATTGAATTACCGCATAATATTCCTATGCAGTTGCTACTCCGTTAAGGGGAAATTGCAATATAGACTACAAATATTCGTAGATTAGTAGTTTTGTTAAGCCATTCTAAAATTCTCGTATATCCATAATCTTGGATATACTGCCATTCGATACTTTATTTAACTATAAAACCTTAATAAGTTTATGTGTGCAAAAACACATGGACTGTATTTTTGTACTATAGCTATAGTCACTTAAGTCAGGATATAAGCCCCCAAAGATGAGTGGCGGCGCTTTGCGCCGCCACTCATCTTTGGGGGCTTATGTCCTAATAAATCCTTATTGGATAAGCCTTACAAGCATCTATCACTTCTTTAGGAACCAGTGTCCTCTACGCTCTAGTTATCATTATTCTAGCCCAATCCTTTTCGCTGCTCTTGTTAGCGCATTTTTGTCAATCGGTGTACCCGTATTCATACCTCGAGAATAGGCTTCTAAGACCATTTTACGCATATTTTCATATTGTGTTTCCAGAGTCTCAGCCGTAGCAATTTGAGTCCATTTCATTGCGTCTGGCATATTTACAAGTGCTTCAAATGGAATTACTTCAAATTCACGATGTTGAACAATTTTAGCGACTTTTTCGCGGACAGTATCCATCTTATTGAGTGGACAGTAAACGCGCAACAGTCGTCCAGGATCTCGTAGATCTACCGATTCGTTATGAATGCTACGTTCTCCCCCAAGCGCTCGATAGGATTCGTTATCATCTCTGAAGGTTATATCTGGTCTCGGATTGCGGATGTCAAGATCGTGACTAGCAAATTCGATTAACAGCCCATAAGTTGATTCGTTGTATGTTTCTCCCCTTCTTCTTGCATGATTTTTGGGTAGATTTTCACGTATTTTGCGTTCACCTTCCAATCGGTTGTAAAGATTTTTGAATTGACCCAAATTTTTCCGTGCCCCCATAATGTCATCTTCTGGAACTTGATTGAGATTGTTATCCCAGTTGTTGATAATTACAAAAAGCTTATTTAGTTCATCCTTTAACTCATCATCACTATAGCGAGCAGTATTATAGTTCTTATCATCACTAGCGGCGACCGCATACTGTAGACTAGTACCCATTCCAGGCAATCCTTGCCCTGTTGAGATAAATTCCTTCTCGCCAATTTTTTCATCTTCTTCCTTCGCACGACTAAAAAAATCACCTTCGCCAGTATCGCGAATTATGCCTGCTTTTTCTAAAGCCGCCCCAGACATAATTCGCCCATCGATCTTATCGAGTAGACTTGCTCCAGAACCATGAAATTGGCTATTATCTAACGCTCCACTACTACTAAGTTCATGCATACGCATGAATGGTGCGATCGCCATTTTCCAATCCATTCCCTGATAAGATGGATTTTTAGCGATCGCATCAACTGCTCGGATCTCCATTTCTGCATAAGTATAAAGAGCAGAAATATGCTTTGCTCTGGGATCAGTCTCAACGTCACTATGTTTATTAAAGTAGTTTTGGCAAGCTGTCTTTATATTACTTAGAAGTTGTTTGATTGAATTTGCTTTGCCATCTCGTCTGCTCTTGTTAGGACTAACAATATCAGGTTTGTATTTATGATACTGATCTAGTGAAATCAGAACTGATTTATACAAGCCACTCATCTTTTTTGTAAAGCTGAGTTTCCCAATCCCAATTTTTTTGTCTTGTTTGGGTGCACCAGCTTTCTCTGGTGAAGATAATTCTTCTGCCGTAATTAGCCGTTGAACAGTTTTTGTCCCACTTCCATTTTGCTGAACGACATGGGTCAACTCATGGGCAATCAATTCCTGACCACCTTTGCTACTGGGGTTATAAGCTCCCTGCCGAAAGAATACATCTTGTCCCGTCGTAAAGGCTTTGGCTTGGATTGACTTATTTAACTGATCAGACCGTGAATCCGTATGCACCCTCACGCTACTAAAATCCGCTCCCATCGCTTGTCCCATCTTAGTTTGTAGATGAGGATCGAGGGACTGTCCACCGCCTCTTGCCGTTTGAATGGAAGCTTCTAAATCGGGTTCTGCTTCACCTCCATCAAGGGTTCCTCGTCTCTGGAGTAATGATCTCACTGGTAATCCTGCGATCGATTCTCTTCGCTGGATTCTAGACAAGGAAAGTTTTCTTTGAATGCCTTCTTCTTCTGTTCCTAAGGCATCCTGTTTTTGGATTGATTGGCTCGAAGTGGGAGCATTAATTTGCTGTACGACTTTGGTGGCGGTAGCATCAGCTTCTTTTCATACTTATCATTGG
>NZ_ALWB01000069.1 GCF_000332215.1 Pseudanabaena biceps PCC 7429 | reverse complement strand
ATTAAGTTAGCAACCTTTCTTCCCTTTGTCAATACCTTTCTCCCAAGTTTTATTCCCCACTCCTCCTCCTTTGGCTCAAAACATTTATGGGCAATGCTTTGAGCCAAAGGAGGTCTATTTCAATATATTTACGTATAGTTGAGGAACTTTTAGATAAATTTAAACGACTACTTATTATTGATTAACGATATAGGGGGAGGATACGGCTTGGATTTGCCCCGATCGCACAAGCGCTTGGTAGACAAAAGCGGCGACTTCGGCTCTCGTAGATGGTTGATTTGGATTCAAGATCTTGAGGCTTGGATAGTTAACAACCAAACGATTTTCGGTGGCGGCTGCAACACTGTTACGGGCGTAGGTGGGAATAGTACTCGCATCTGTGTAAGCTTGCAATGTTGCATCTGTAGACTTGACTGGCACATATCCTAATCCGTTAGCTAGGGATACTAGAATTTGCACGCGGGAAATATTTTCGTTGGGACGGAATGTCGTGCTGGAATAGCCAGACATGAAACCAGTGGTGTAGGCTTTTTGAATAGCGGGGGCAGCCCAATTAGTTGAAGAGACATCAGTAAAAATGATGTTACTCCGTACAGTTGACTTATTCATAGCTTGACTCAGAATGGCAGCAAATTGTGCTCTAGTAACGGGTTCATTAGGTCGAAAACTCCCGTCGGGAAATCCTTTGATAATATTTCTGCTAGCTAGCTCTTGAATAAAAGTTTGCGCCCAGTAGTTTGAGGGAACATCTTTAAACGTGACTTGTGTAGGGGTTGTTGGGGTTGTGGGGGAGGGAATTGGTGATGTTGTTTGGACAAGATCGACGGAGCCTTGCACTCGTTTAGGATCAACTTGATTGCCGATCGCAATGACAGTTACGCCAGAGGCATTGTTGATATCAGTTAATTTATTATTTTGAAAAATATTTTGACCAGGACTCGTAGTTGTACCGAGATCGACTGTGGGCTGCCCCTTACGATCTTTTAGGATCACTAATCCATTTTCTTGATTGTTAGCAATGAAATTATTGCGAAATGAAGGGGTGGAGAGATTGGAAACAACGATGCCCCCACGGTTATTAACAATGCGATTAGAAAGAACCACTACCTGAGATTTTTGACCGATCGCCAAACCAAAGCCAGTGTTGTCGAAGGTATTGGACTGAATTTGTCCCGAACTTACACCAACGGCGGAAAGACCGTTTGCGCCATTTTTAGTAAAGATGTTATTGCTAACTGTGGCTGAAGTAACACCTGTTAAAAACACTCCGTCATGGTCAGAGTTAGCAAATGTGTTGTTTGTAATGGTAACGTCTTGTGCCGACTCAACCCAGAGGGCATAACCCCTAGTATTTTTATTGGTAAGGGTAATGCCTTCAATGCGTGCGCCTTTTTCGGTCAACATAGAAACATTTTGACGCGCGAAGGTGGGACTGACGAAGCTACCTCCTCCTGAGATAATAATTTCTTGCCCTTGATTGCTAGAATTTCCCCGTAGAGTAACTCCCGCTGGGATGAGCAAAGGAAATTGCTCGCCTGTTGCTGCCGAGTAAGTCCCAGAGGCTAGTTGGATAGTCGCACCACTCTGAAGATTTTTTTTGAGGGCGGCGGTTATGGATTGCAATGGTTGATCGGCGGATAACCCTGAGTTGTTATCTGAGCCATTGGGAGAGACAAAAATAATTGTGTTCGCCTGAGCGATTTGTAGGGAATTTAAGGAGCTTGAGCTTGATAAGTTGCTATTTTGAGCGACCGCTACTTCAGTTAGGGGGAAAATTTGAGATAGTCCAAAAGCAAAAAGAAATGTAAGTCTCAGAGATGTCTGTGAAAACAGCATAAATTTATCCTCTACAATTTATATAAGTCTCAACTTAAGTCTTGGATATGTCGAGCTTGACGCGAAGCACTTCAAATAGTTTCTTGAGGGGATTTGAGGCATAGCCCCAAAAACTCCAATTAAATATACAGCTAAGTTTTAACTTTGGTTTTGCATCGATCGAGGTATTTGTGAGTTCACTCCCTGTTCCATCCCATATCCACTACGAGCTTTTGCTTCAGCTATTAGAGCGCCAGACCTTGCCAGCCTTACACAATGAAATGAAGCAACCCCATCTAGCGGCAAAGATGAATGTTTCAAGAGAACATCTTCAGGCGGCGATTATTAACCTGCGGAAGGCTTTTGCTTTACAGAAACAGGTTGAAGATCTCTGTCAGTATCACGGTGTTCAGGTTTCGTATCGCTGGTCTTTAAGTGAATCAGAGCAAGAGATGGGCAAATCTTTAAAAGAAATTTCTAGCCCACCCCAAGCTCCATAGAAATCACCCCCCCAAGAAGAAAAGGTTGGCGCGAAGCGCCAACCTTTTCTTCTTGGGGGTTGATTTCTTTTGATGAACCTAAATTGTAATTGTGACGAAATTGTTACAATACGAGCAGGTTTATTTGTAAATAGTATTTTTGTAGATAGTAATTACCTATGGTTCAGACTGCATCGCCTACTTTTTCGTGTGAAGATTGGCAAAAGGGCTATGAGTCTCTGCGCACTGAGAGATCCTATTGGATTGATGAAGTTGAAGGCGAAATTCCGATCGCCTTAGAGGGGACTTTATTTCGCAATGGACCAGGGCAACTGGATATTAACGGGCAAAAGTACGGACATCCCTTTGATGGCGATGGCATGATCTGTGCGATCGCCTTTAAAGATGGCAAGGCGCATTTCACAAATCAGTTTGTAAAAACTCCTGAATTTTTAGCGGAACAGAAAGCGGGAAAGATTCTCTATCGGGGTGTCTTTGGCACGCAAAAGGCTGGAGGGTGGCTCCGCAATATATTTGATTTACGGAATAAAAATGTTGCTAACACCAATGTGGTATATCAGGGGGGCAAGTTACTGGCTCTCTGGGAAGCCGCTCAACCCTATGCGCTCAATCCTAAAAATTTGGACACCTTAGGGCTAGAAAATTTTGAGGGTAAGTTGGAGGCTGGCAAGGTGTTCACCGCTCATCCGAGGAGGGACGATCGCACGGGTGATTTGTGGGGCTTTGGCGTACAACCTGGACCGCAATCAAAAATTTCGATCTATCAGGTAAATGCCGAAGGCAAATTATCTACCGAATCACAGGTCACGGTATCGGGATTTTGTTTCTTACATGATTTTGCCTATACGCCGAACTATCGAATTTTCATGCAAAATCCCGTTTCTTTTAAACCTTTGCCCTTTATTTTTGGCTTTGCCACCGCTGGGGAATGCATAGAGTTAAGACCTAATACGCCTAGTCAGTTTTTGCTAGTCGATCGCCAAGGCAATCTCCAAACCCTAGAAACCGATCCTTGCTTTGTGTTTCACCATTGCAATGCCTATGAAGAGGGTGATGAGATTATTGTTGATTCCGTTTGCTATCCTGACTATCCGAAGCTGGAACCCAATACCGATTTTCGGAATATTGATTTTGACAGAGTAGTTGCGGGGCAGCTATACCGCTTTAGAATCAATCCCAAACTTGGTACGGTAAAGCGCCAGCTTATATTAGAACGATCCTGCGAATTTCCCGTGGTAAATCCCCGTTGTATGGGGCAGAAATATCGCTATGCCTATATCGGCGCGATCGCTAAGGAATCGGGTAACGCTCCTTTGCAAGCGATCGCTAAAGTAGATGTAGAAACTGGCAAGCAAGAGTTTCATAGTTTTGCGCCAAGGGGCTTTATTAGCGAGCCAATTTTTGTACCTCGCGATCATCATGCGGATCATCATGCGGCTGAAGATGATGGATGGATCATGACTTTAATTTTTGACGCGGCTCACAATCGCTCCGATTTAGTGATTCTTGACGCTCAAAATATTGCTGGCAAACCAGTCGCCACTTTACATTTAAAGCATCACGTCCCCTATGGGTTACATGGCAGCTTCACCGATCAAGTATTTTAATACCAAATCACAAAATGGCTACGCCATTTTGTGATTTTAAAACCTTTACTGGGTTTGGTTTTTAATTCCCAAAAGTGTAGCCACACTTTTGGGAATTGGTATAACGTCAGTTCGGGTTAAGCTGGCAAATTTTAAAATCCCAAAAGTAAAAGCCTTGCGTAGCAAGGCTTCTACTTTTGGGATTTGAGAAAGGGTTTGCTACGCAAACCCTTTCTCAAAATTTTAAAGAATAGGGAGGGTTTGTTACCTATTCTTTAAAAAAGATCTAATGGGAAATGTCCATGCGTACCGCTATAGCCATCGGTAAAATCAGCATGAAAAGATAGCAATACCCCCCGATATAGCCCTTTGTAGTTGTCAGAGTGATAGCGACGACTGCGAGGGTTATATTTCAGGTAGATCCCATCAGCGATCGCAGGTAGGTCGGCATCAGGCAAATCGTATCGAAAGTGATCTGCGTAATTTTTTAAGGCTTGTAAAGCTTGCTTGGTAGTATCGGCGCAGACCCCAAAAATATGGTAGTCCGACTTTTGAGTTAAATAATCTAGGGCTTCGCAAATTTGCGACCTGCGTTCTAAAGTTGCCGTTTCGCCGTCTAGGTCGCTCAGTTCCCAAAGCACGCGCTCGGCATCAGCGACAGTTAAGTTATTGCTCATGGGTTGCTAAGTTTAGATAGGAGATAAATTTCATGGTGTCTAAAATCATATAATTTGCACTACCAATTCTGGCAATATTTTTCTTACAGGATCTTGCAAGATTTTTAGACGCGATCTCCCTGAAAAAATAATCTCCCAACTCCTATGAACATCAATGAAGAAATCGCCCGACTACGCGATCTCCTCCCTGCATCTTGGCGCATGACTACATCAATTAAATCTACATCCGAGCAGCTCGAACCGATTGCGAGTCTGCCCATCTTGCCATGGCAGAAAGGCGCGCAAATACTCATAAATTTTCGTTTATGGCGACAGTTACCCGAACCACAAAGGGATCTACTGTTATTGTATGAAGTAAGCTGGCGACAACAGACAAGATGGTTACAAACAGGTGCTTATCAAGGGGTAGCAGCCATGTCCCTCGCAGGTGGAATTGTCGAAGCAATCCAAGGAGATATAACTGGAATAGCGATCGCCATACTGTTAGGCACAATTGGCATCAATCAAATTTTGCGTAAAAACAAAAGTTCACAAATTCAAATCGAATCGGATCGCGAAGCGCTCGAAGTTGCGCAAAGAAGAGGTTACCGAGAAGCTGAAGCGGCCAGAGCTTTACTGGATGGCATTCCTGCAGCGGCAAAGCTAGCGGGAAGGAATACCCCAGAGTTTACCGAATTGATTCGTTGCCAAAATCTCAGGGTGATCGCAGGTTTATCCAAAACAACCATTCCCGAAACGGGAATTAACGATTTCTGATTTTTAGATTCAAGAGTTTTGGCGCTAGATCTTCTCTATTTAGAACTGCTACTTTAAACTTAAAAAACAACTTTTATGAAAGTCTAATACTAGAAATTTAATTTTAAATCAACTTTATTTTTTAGGAACTATATTGCTGAAAATAAAATTAATCGTAATGTGAATAGCCTCAACTGATTAGATCGATTAATTAAAATAAAAGCCTATAGATAGAATTTTTAATTAAATAAGACTTGATATTTTGTGCTAGGATTTATACCTTTAATAGATTAAACGCGCTAAAACTAAGCGAGCCTAATCCTCAATATGTAAGGATTTTCCATGAGCAGTTGTAGAAATGCACTAGAAGAATTAGTAATCGAAGAAGCAGAATCACAATACAAAAGATTAGGTGCTGATGTAAAAAAGCGAGTCGATCTTAGTGAAGTAATTGCTTATACACTCAATCGATTACCACCAATGTATGCCACCACGCAGCGGGGGTGGATCCAGCAGCGTAAAAAAGCCGATCAAGAGTTGGGGAGCGCGATCGCTAAAACCGTTCGCAATGGATTTCTAAGTACTCAGAGTGATGTTTTAAGGCAGACCGATCCCATTCCTGCCCACGAACTCATCAGTCAAGCGCGATCGCTGGTTAAACTACGCAAATTATTTAATAAAGAGTATCTGAAGTGGAAAGACGTACCTGATGCCGTCCGCGATGCCTTGGATTCAGGATATTATCAGGGGTTAGCCAATGGCACATACGTCAGCCTTGACCGCCGTAACTCCCTATTAGCGCGTAGTTATGCAGTGCGCCGCAAGCCCACGCCAATTTTAGGCAATGGCGCAAAAACGCTCAAAACCGAAAAGGATATCTCAGCGGAGATTAAAGATTTTGAGTCCTACATGTCAGGAACCGTTTATCGCTATAGCAATATTCTCGAAAGTCTGGTAGCTGCGATCGTCGAGCGTCGCGTCCAACGCCTTGACGAAACGATCAAGCAGAAAATTAGCATTGATGATGTGGCAGCCTACGTACTCAATCGGTTGCCGCCCATGTATGCCACTAGTCGTCGTGGGTTGCAAAGTTTGCGCCAAAGAGTCAAATCTGACATGACAAACCAAATTATTAGTATTGTCAAAGAAGCCTTGAATAAAGTAATTCAAGCTCCTGAAAGGGCTTTATCCCCTTTACCCTTTGAGAAATTTAATCTCGAACTCGAAGATACGCTCATCCAATTACGCAAAATGCTTGGGCGCGAGGATATTACATGGCGTAATGTGGCTGAAACTGTTGAAGAATGCTTGAGAGCTCCGAAAACCACCTATCCGACTTGGCGAGCAAAACATGATGTTTAATATAGCGACGTAAGTTTTGCTAACCCAAAATATGATTGGCGGTGCTTCGCGCCGCCAATCATATTTTGGCTGTTGATATGAAAAAGGATTATGACGATTGCTATAGTAGCAGTAGTAAATTGCTCGCAAACTGAACCAGATTAAACTAATATGCTTAGCCCTATTTTGCAAACTAAGATCGAGAGCCAGATCAAGAACAATAAAATCATGCTCTATATCAAAGGTACGCCTCTACAGCCTCAATGCGGTTTTTCCGCCGCCGTTGTACAGGTTTTTAATAAGTTGGGGCAACCTTATGAAACTGAAAATATTCTTGAAGATGGGGATCTTCGCCAAGGCTTAAAGGAGTTTTCCGATTGGCCGACTTTTCCTCAAGTTTATATTGATGGTGAATTTATTGGTGGCTGCGATATCGTAATGGAATTAAATAATCGTGGCGAACTCGCCAAGCTTGTCCAATAGGCGATCGCCTCATACCAAGGTAAGAAATGGCTACGCCATTTCTTACCTTGACAACCCGCTTGGTATAAACCCGAAAAGAGAGTTGCCGCGCAGAGCGCGGCAACTCTCTTTTCGGGCTTAATTTGACTAGCAGCCGCTATAAAACGTTTTCTAAGGCTCTTCTTGTTCGCTTCCAAGCCCAAGTACCAAGTCCAAAGACAAGCAAGCTAAAAACAATTAACACGATCTGAAAACCCACTTGTTGCTTACCCCCATTTTGCACGCCAAATATTCCCGTTAAAAAATCTAAGGAGACGGCAATCACGGCAAGGGGCAAACTAGCCGCAATATTCTCGCCATTGTTGAGTAGCCCAAATACTTTACCGCGCATATTTTCAGGGGTATGTTCCTGAATCACCGTTCGCATAGGAATTACGATTAAAGCACCATTAATGCCAATAAAAGTACCAATTAGCCAAGCTACCCATTGATTAGATACAAAAGCATACATCAGCAGCCCAAACGCCATTCCCATAAAGCCAATGAATGGTAGGGGACGATGGACGATCTTCTCGCCAAATTTACCGATCAGAAAGGCTCCGATCGCTAATCCTACCCCTACGGAAGCCACAAAAGAGCCAAATTCTTGGCGATTGCCCGTAACGACTTCGGCAAGGTTGAGCGATAGCTTCTGCATGGCTCCTAGCACCGCATACAATAAAATCATCTGGAGCATTGCCCCACCAATCAAGTGATTATGTCTGACATACTGAAAGGCATCTCTTAAATCAGTCCAGATTCCCGATCCAACTTTTTTGGGGTGAATAACTTCGTTTTTAGGCAAGGCAAACAAAAATAAACCCGAAACGATATACAAACTACCCAATACAACTTCACGACTATAGGCTGTCGCATTCGGGAAAAGATTTAAGGTAAAGGTGAGTAATGGTGCGCCGATCGCAAAGCCAACGATCAGCGACCCTACTTCCGTAATTGTGAACAGGGCATTAGCCGCTAAAAGATCCTGTTTGGGCACGATCAAAGGAATTGCCGATTGTTCCGCAGGTGCAAAAAAGTTGGTAAGTGTCGAAATAATAAAAGTGAAGAGCAATAAAACTGCAAGCGATCGCGGTGCAAATGGAATCGCAAAAATACAAGCCCCGCGTAAAAAATTACATAAAATTAAAACTTCCCGCTTCGGGTGCCAATCGACAAAAATCCCTGCGATCGACCCCAAAAATACTGCTGGTAAGGTCATAGCAATCATGATCGATGATTCGCGCGTATTGACATCACTCCCACCCTCAGCCACAGCAAGGGCAATCAATAGAATCAGTACGACTTTGTCAACTAACTGGGCTACGATTTGGGCAAGCCACAATGCCAAAAATTG
Organism: Pseudanabaena biceps PCC 7429; assembly: GCF_000332215.1. Classification (GTDB taxonomy): domain Bacteria; phylum Cyanobacteriota; class Cyanobacteriia; order Pseudanabaenales; family Pseudanabaenaceae; genus Pseudanabaena; species Pseudanabaena biceps. The sequence goes on along the minus strand of NZ_ALWB01000069.1, from coordinate 12,841 downwards.
ACGATTACGCAAAACTGCTAAATAGCCAGCGGTCGAATTTAGATCGGGTTCAGACATCAGTAAAAATTGCTAGCTTAAAGTGGCTTTTCTCCAACATTGTAGATACTATCGCCGCCGTGACGCTTCTATTTTTTCTTGTTGCTTGTTTTTCGGATCTTGGCGATCGCTCTTTGCCTTCACAAATGGAATCACATCTGCCGCAGACATTTCCCTTGCCGCCCGAATTAACAATCCAGCAATCACTAAGCAAGACAAGGTGGAACTACCGCCATAACTCAAGAAAGGAAAAGGCAATCCCGTTGTGGGTAATACCCCAGTTGCCACGCCCACATTTAAAATGGCTTGTACCACAATCAGCGAAGTCGAGCCCAGCGCAATCAAGCGAATCACGGGATCTTTGCACTTGTAGGTGACTGCTAAACCGATCGTGCCGTAAATCATCACTAATAAAAGCAAGCAAATCCCGCCAAACAGTCCAAATTCTTCGGCAAAAATGGCAAAAATAAAGTCGGTATATTGAATCGGCAAAAACAGCTTTTGCTGTGATAGACCAAATCCAGTTCCCCACAAACCACCAGACCCGATCGCCATCAAACTTTGCACCAGTTGATAACCATCCCCTGCTTGGTCTTGCCAAGGATCGAGAAAGGACATGATCCGTCGTCGTTGATATTCGCGAAAGGTGACACTAGCTACAGCCACACAAGTGCCTAAAGCGGCGGTTCCCAAAAGCTGAAAATTTGGCAGTCCTGCGCCTAGAGCGATCAACCACAGCGTAATCCCACAGAGTGCGGTTACGCTCAAGCTTGGTTGCATCAAAATCCCGCCCAACACCAATAGAAAGACAATGAGCCACCCTAACCTAACCTTCCAATGGCTCTTAGCCCAGTTACCAAACAGTTGAGCAGCCTGCAAAATCAAAAAAGGTTTAATCAGCTCAGAGGGCTGCAATAGAAACGAACTCGATCCCACCGATAGCCATCTTGTCGCCGCATTACGAGTTGTCCCTAACCCAGGAATATGGGTCGCGTAAAGTAGCGCCAAAATAATAAATAGAAAGATGGGGCTGATCTTGACCATAAACCGTAAGGGCGTATGGACGATCGCATTAAAGAGCAACAACCCAATCGCCGCCCAAGCCAATTGGTATTTAAAGTAAAGAGTGCCGTCTTTAAAAGCAATGTCAGCCACGGGATAGGAGGCGGAAAAAAGTACGGCTAGCCCCGCAAATAACCATAAAAAAGTCAGCCATCGAAGTAATCGGGCTTCTGTTGCCCATTTATCGACGGTGCGATCAAAAAATGGAAATACCTGAAAAATCTGAAGGAGTTTCACGGTTGCAGGGGGACTGATGGGTTAAGAGCAGAACATTAGGTGCTAGGTGCTGTTATTTTAACCATGATTTTTCGCGATCGCTGAAAACAAAAATTTATTTTCTTTAACTAACGTGAGTTCTGGATAATTTAAAACGGGCTTTGAGAAAGGGTTTGCTACGCAAACCCTTTCTCAAAGCCCAAAGTTAAAAGCCTTGCGTAGCAAGGCTTTTAACTTTGGGCTTTTAAGATTTGCTAGCTTAACTCGAACTGACGTTGTACCAAGTTAGGAAATGGCGTAGCCATTTCTTACAGCAATTATCGATCAAACGAACCACAAAGAAATTTTTGAAAGCTTTGCGAAGCAACGCTTTCAAAAATTTCTTTGGTTTGGGTTTGAGTGCAATGCGCTGTAACTTGAAAACCCTGACTGGGTTTGTTTTTTAATTCATTGACTGGGTTTGTTTTTTAATTCATTGAAGTGTTGGCTCACTTCAGTGAATTGGTATCACACTTTTGTGAATTGGTATAAGAGCATCTACAGCGATAAAAACAAAAAGACTCTCGCTTTGCGAGAGTCTTTTTGTTTAGATATTTTTTAGCTGTCAGTTGACTCTTTGCGTTTAATTAATGGCTTTGGCACGGGTGGACGGTCTTCGGAGAATTTCGGGCGAGGAGGATAGATCGAACTACTGCCACCATCACCCGTATAGGATGGCTTAAATGGTCGATCGCTATAGGGGCGATCGCTGCCATATTTCCTTGGGGCAAACTTGCCACCGCCACCACTGGGGCGACCCTTCGATTGAGACCCACGTTTGCCTTTAGAGGGGATAATCCCGATGAATTCCCCATCAATAATGGTCAAAACATCTCCTTGACGCTGGACGTTCACGCTCCAAAACTGACCCACGGCATCAGTGGGTAATAATCCTGAGAGTCTGACTTTAAACTTAGTGTATTCTTTGGTTACTTTATCTTTGTGCTTGTCAAACTTCTGCTCGGTACGGCGTACTTTAACGATGACAGCATTATCTTCAATAGACTGGCTTGAGATCTCTCCACGTACTGAGAAATAACCATCTTGAATATTAGGATCGATTGGTATATCTGTCTTTCCGAGTTCTACAGGAGCCCACACGCCAGATATCTGTACATGTAACTTACCTGCTTTATCATTGGTTCTAGGATATACAACCCACAGGTATTCGCGATCGCTTTGCAAACGTTTTTTGACAATCGAAATAATTTTGCCAAGTAACACAGCATCAACTTGAGAACCATCGGTCGTCAAGATATGCCCTTTGGCAAAGTTATCTTCATTGGCAATATATTTTCCACTGATTACCCCAATGGCTCTGTACTGGAATGGTTCCGTTGCATCAGGTATTGGCTGCAAACAGACTTTCGTCTCCTGCGATTCTTCAGGGCTTTTATCTATGGTAGGTGGAATCTCCCCAGTCCGATTGGCGATCGGTGTTTTGACCCTTGCCACAGCAGGGATCACCTTAGGAACAGATTTAACTACTTCCTCTTTTTGAGGTACAGACTTAATCTCTTCGGGCTGATTGGAATCTGGAGCCTTTGGAGCAATAACTTTGACAACTTCTAATTTAGGCAAATCTTTAATCGGAGGTTTAGGTGTAACAGATTTTGGTGATTTAATATTTGAATCATCGGATTGGCTGGACTTATTGGTTTTACTCATCTGAACCTCCAGAAAAATAAGCTGTCTAATGCGGACTAGACCTTACTAAGCGATTGCTAGCGAAATATGTAAACCAATCAACAATAAATCATGCTTATACAATTAGTACAAAAACGATTCTAGTTGATAGAGATCTCAGTCGGACCTGAGATGGTCGCATATTTGAAACCTACCTAAACAAAGTTCCGCAAAAAAATGAAATATTAGGTAGTCCAACGTATCCCCGCACTAATGGGCTGAATAGCTATTTGTTTTAGTTTGGCAATGTAGCCAAATTTTACTTTAGCTCAAATACTCTAGCCTTTAGCTAATATGCATGTTTGCATATTTTAAATATCCTAACTCAAATAAGCATACACTGTTCTAAGTCTTACCTGCTAATACTTCCCTGAATACTTCATAGAATTTCATAGGGACTAAGTAACGTGAATTCGGGATAATTTGAAACGGGCTTTGAGAAAGGGTTTGCTAAGCAAACCCTTTCTCAAAGCCCAAAAGTAAAAGCCTTGCTACGCAAGGCTTTTACTTTTGGGCTTTGGTTCCAAACATGAGCGGTAAGAGACTTGCTATTAATTAAAGTGCCTGTAGCTTAGACTACACTCAGCCAATGTTAGCGGAGCGTAGTCTAAGCTAGATAACCTAAGTGGCTGGGTATAATTAAAACCCCAAAACCTGTAGCATACGCACAGCGTGCGCTACAGGTTTTGGGGTTTTATATTTAATTGCGCCTAGATACTTAGTGGAACATTTTAGTGGAACATTTTAGTGGAACATTTTTTATTCCCAAGTGCCTAAAAGTTACAGATCCACTGTTTAGATCTTTTGTTTGATTTGTTCGATTTGTTTTTTTTGTTTGATTTGCTTTTTTGATCGATTGATTGACCAATTGTATTAAGGATTTACAAAGGATTTGCGATCCCCACCAAATCAGCGCTTACGATACCTTTGTTCTTAAGTTCAGCAAAAATTGTCTTTACTTTGAGAATGCATCATATTTCGTTCATGGACGTTCATGAATAGAGAGGATTTTATGGCATCTGACAAGCAAAATTTTGGATTGATTGGTTTGGCTGTGATGGGTGAAAACCTCGCTCTAAACATTGAGCGCAATGGGTTTTCGATGAGTGTCTACAATCGAAGTCGTGATAAAACTGATAAGTTTTTAGCGACTCGTGCTGCTGGCAAGGATTTTAAAGGTACTTTTACGATCGCTGATTTTGTTGCTTCCCTAGAGCGTCCCCGCAAAATATTGATCATGGTCAAGGCAGGTGCGCCTGTGGATGCGGTGATCGAGGAACTGAAGCCATTCTTAGACGAAGGTGACATCATCATCGATGGTGGTAACTCGCTCTATAACGATACCGATCGCCGTACTGTGGAGCTAGAGAAAATCAATCTTAAATTCATTGGTATGGGCGTAAGCGGAGGCGAGGAAGGTGCGCTTAATGGTCCTAGTATGATGCCTGGCGGACAAAAGTCTGCCTATGCGGAAATCGAGCCAATTGTGACTAAAATTGCTGCTCAGGTTGATGATGGAGCCTGCGTTACCTATATTGGCAAAGGTAGTGCGGGGCATTACGTCAAAATGGTGCATAACGGCATAGAATATGGCGATATGCAACTGATTGCCGAAGCCTACGATCTGCTCAGTACGGGTTTGGGATTGAGCGCGGCAGAGTTGCATGAAACTTTCACGGCATGGCGCACTTCTGAGCTTGATTCCTATCTGATCGATATTACGGCAGATATTTTTACGAAGATTGACGATCTGACTGGGGATGCGCTAGTTAATAAAATTCTGGATGCGGCGGGTCAGAAGGGGACGGGGAAATGGACAGTACAAAGTGCCTTTGACTTGGGCGTACCGATCCCTACGATGATTGCGGCGGTAACCGCAAGGGTGATGTCCTCATACAAAGAAGAACGAGTTGCTGCCTCTAAGGTTCTCAAAAGTTCGACTTCTGGTAAATATGAAGGCGATCGCCAAGAATTTATCGATGCTGTTCGCGATGCGCTTTATTGCTCCAAGATCTGTTCCTACGCTCAAGGCATGGCATTACTTGGGGCAGCTTCGCGCGACTTTGGCTACGACTTAAATCTTGGTGAAATTGCTCGCATTTGGAAAGGTGGTTGCATTATTCGCGCGGCTTTCCTTGACAAGATCAAGCTAGCGTTCCAACGCAATCCCCAGCTATCTAACTTGCTAGTCGATCCCGATTTTAAAGAAACAATTCTGACCAAGGAATCGGCATGGCGTAAGGTGGTAATTGCAGCAGCCCAATTGGGTATTCCGATCCCCGCTTTCAGTGCCTCTCTTGATTATTTCGATAGTTACCGACGCGATCGCCTACCTCAAAACTTGACGCAGGCTCAGCGCGATTACTTCGGCGCTCATACCTACGAGCGTACCGACAAACCCAGAGGCGAATTTTTCCACACCGAGTGGATGAAATAATTTTTACTTAAACACAAGGTTGGCTTAGGACAAAATCAAACCCAAAAAATAAGTGGCGGCGCTTTGCGCCGCCACTTATTTTTTTGGTTTGATTTTGTCCTAACGTGAGTGGCGACAGCTATACAAATAAACCAAGTACTCAAGTACTTGGTTTATTTGCGTAAGTTTAATTTGCTTGGGAAGAAAAGCATAGAACATATAATGAGAAAATTAAATTTTGTCGATTACCATTTTTACGGCAGTTACCAGTAAATCTGGTTGGTCTACCCATACAAAATGACCACTTTGACTTGCTTCAATTTGCGAAAAATCTGTTGATAATTTACTTAACTCTAGATGCATTTTATCCCGCAACTTATTAATTCCTCGCAAAGGAATAAATCTAGTCCAAAAAGCAGGTTTAAAGAAAGAAGCTGATTTAATGTTAACGATGGGTAATGGGGAGCATCTCAATAACTGGAGTTTAGACTAAAAAAGGAAAAAAAGGCAGAGTAAAAGAGATACAAACTGCCTAAAGTAGATGAAAAAGAAAAAGGACATCTACAGTCATGATTATTGACAAACTACAAGAATTTCGTCAACAGGTATATAGATTTTTAGGAAACGGACGAGATGCAATATTTGACCTGATGGATGCAGTATTAACCAGTCCAAGCGTAAAGTCATTTGCGGAATTATCGTTATCTGCGGTGTATCGGCGGAAATGGTCAAGCCTGTATGAATCACTAAAAGATAGTCGTCCGAGACGAGGAAGGCTTAGACGACTATGTGTAGAACAAATACCCAAAGATATTCGACCATTGCTAGCAGGAGACCATACAGGGTGGGGAAGACCCCATGCCAAAACGCTAAAAGACAGGAGTTTTGTGCATCAACCGAATTTGGTTGAAGGCAACAAACCAATTGTGTTGGGGCATGACTACAGCACCTTGGGATGGGTACCAGAAATGTCAGGGAGTTGGGCAATCCCGTTATGTCACGAGCGGATCAGTAGTTTTGAGACAGCAGCCCAAAGAGCAGCCTTCCAACTGAGGCAAGTATGCCGCGATTTGTCCGTAAGACCGATCGCTACTTATGACAGTGAATATGGCAGTGCTGCCTTTTATGAATTTGACCGAGGATATCCCCAGCAGACTTATTGCTGCGTCTACGCCCGAATCGATGCTTATACAAAGCACCTGAACCCCTATAGTGGCTCTGGTCGTCCTCGCAAGCATGGTGATAAATTCCAACTTGCCAATGCTGATAGTTGGGGAGACTCATCGGCAACTTTTAGCTTAGAGGATGAGACGGTCGGACAGGTGCAAATCCAGCAATGGTCTGATTTGCACTTTAAAAAAGCATCCCAACGACATTTCCAAGTTATTCGAGTCACCCATCCCCATTGCTCTGGTTTATGGTTAGCTTGGGTCGGTGAACAAATGCCAACTTTAGAGCAGATTTGGCGCTTGTACTTACGCCGTTTTGCCATCGACCATTGGAATCGCTTTGCCAAACAACGTTTACATTGGACGCTGCCACAATTACTGACTCCTCAACAGGCTTTGCACTGGAGTGACCTCATGCCGTTACTCTCTTGGCAGTTATGGCTGGCGCGTCAACTGGTGATTGATACTCCTTTGCCTTGGCAGAAGCCTCAAACTAATCTTACTTTTGGTCGTGTCGCTCAGGGCTTTTGCCGCACTTTTAGTCAGGATCGGCTCTCCTGCTTGTTCTCCGAAACCTCGTGGTAAGTCTCTTGGTTGGAATCTGGGCGCAAGCGCGATCCTTATCCTCGCTTTCCTATCATCAAAAAACGCGCTTCTCGTCCCAAAAAGGTCAACAAAGACATCCTTAATTCCTAATCCTAAATATTCTCCTTTTCATTCTCTTGGATTTGCCCAGTTCTCCATTCTCTGGGTTACTTTTTCCTGCTCTTTTTCTGATTAGCTTAATCAACTTAGTCTAAACTCCAGTGATTGGGAAGGGCGATCGTAAATTTCACGCGATCGGCAACCTTGTGCTGTCGTTGGCGTGATTTTAGTTCGCCGCTCTTGGTGCTATAAAATTCCGCATAGACTTCTGTACGGTAGAGTATCTGCTCGGTTCTAAAGTCAACATTTAGACAATCTGGTCTATTGGTGATCTTGGTAACATAGGAGTTAAAGGCGATCGTATGGTTAGTAGTATTGCCATTATCAAAGCTAAATCTATGCCAAGTATGAGCAGCGCTAGTTAAGTTCTTGTGCTCATTGTTAACAGTTACTTTCGCTCTGCGAATACTCTTCGTAATCTTCAGTTTGACCCTCTCTTCCTGAGCTTCGATGGAGTCATCAATCTGACTTTGGATTGAGTAGATTGCCATCCCGATGCCCATCACCGTGATTCCCCCACCGAGCATATTTGCTATTTCTGAAGGCATAAAAAATGCCGCGAATAGTCCCAACAAAATCGCAAGGCAAGAGCCTACTAAATAATTTCTCTTAGCGAGCGAAGGAACTGTTTTTGCGATCGCAAGATCAAACTCAGGGGCATATTTGAGAGCAAGTTCAATTGTATTAATATCTATCATCTGGATTAATCTACCGCACCCAAACCAAATTTTACATGGTATTAGACCAAAGCTCAAAATGGCTACGCCATTTTGAGCTTTGGTCTAATACCCTAAAGATGAGTGGCGGTGCAAAGCACCGCCACTCATCTTTAGGATTTTAGACTCTGAAATAAAAAGAGATGGCGCTGCGCCATCTCTTGGAAAATCAAAGCCTTTTAACTTTGCTCTTGAGAATTTTTGCCTCAGTTTCGTTGATTTGTACCTCTCGCAATCTGGTCGCGTAGGCGGGGAAGGGAAATCCTACCAACAAAGGGGATGGAACTTCGGGTTGGTGGATGAACATACTGCCCGATTTTAATAAGAGCGATCGCTTGCGACAGGCTCCTGTCAAGAAGTTATATTCAGGACGCTCAACCTCGGCAGAGTCCAGTCGTCCGACCACCCTTACCGCCGCCTGCCCCACTACGCGCCGCTCGACCTCGGAGGCAGTTTGTTGGGCTCCAATTAGAATAATGCCCAGCGATCGCCCCCGTTCGGCAATTTCCACTAACAAGTCTTTGATCGGACTCCGACCTTCTTTGGGAGCATATTTATTTAACTCATCGAGAACGATAAATACGACGGGATATTGACCGCGCTTTTCCTTTTCCATGAATAGCTTTTGGAGCAATACCCCGACAACGAACTTTTGCGCCTTGCTACCGAGTTTGTTAATATCCGCGATCGTTAACTGATATTCCGCCGCCAGCGGATCCAGTTTATACTTTTGTAACTCTTCCGCAGGCAGGTCGCCACGGACTAGATGTCCCATTTCATCGGCAATCCCCCATAAACGACGGGTAAGCGCTTCCGCTGTAGCAGGGGCATTGCGTCCCAACCATTTTTGATCGGGATTCTCCACTAATTTATCTTCAAGGAATTCAATTAAGTCGCGAAATGTTTCGACTTTATCCTTGCCATCTTCGCCGTATTCGTCATCGGGATCGAGGCTCGTTCTGGGGGCAAATCCCATTTTGAGATCATGTTTGTCATTATCCGCCGCCAACCTCGCCAAACGCTCTTCGACAATGCTCGCCAAAAAGCCAATATTTCCCCGTTCTAGATCGTCTCCTGCGAAGAGGAATCGGAAAAGGCGATCGCGACAAAACTCCCGCATTCCCCATACATAGGCGGAAATATTATCGGAACGCTGATCGAGATGGGGTTCGATGGCTTGGGAGTTTTTCTTGGGGGCGACACAAAATCTGACATCACGAAAGGGCTCGACGGGCAGATCGAGCGCATGATAAGTAGCCCGATCCTCTTCACGCATCTTATTGTTTGCCTTATCTAAGAAAAATAAATCTTCCCCTTTTACGTTAAAGATCAAGGCTTTCGTATTGGCGCGCTTTGCACCAAGCGCCGCCGAATTAAAAATGGAATGGAGTAAAAACAGGGCAAAGGAGGTTTTGGTAGCTACGCCCGAAATTCCCGAAATATTTACGTGAGCGCCTTTTGTCCCATCAATGAATTCATAGTTTAAATAGGCGGGACTGCCGTTACGCATGATACCTGCGGAGATGCGTTGCTCCATGCCATCAAAATTGAGCGCAAATCGGAGGTTCTCATCTTCTGCTAGATAGACTGCATCGCTGGGTTGGGGCGGTAAATATTCTTCAGGTTCGATGCGAGTGACTTGGATATGGGCAGCATAGGATACATTAACGGGCATACTGCCGCTAGTAACTAAAAAGGTATCCGTATCAAATTGCGTTCCTTCGTGAATAGTGCGTACATGATCGACGACTCCATAGAAGTTGACAATGCCCTTTTTGTCGGGGCGATCGGTTTTGACCTGTACGACATCATCGAGGCGCAGTACTTTGCCATCACTTACAGCCACCCAAAATTCGAGGGGGGTAGCATCTTTGGTTCCGAGAATATAGCCAATCGGCTCGATCATGTCATTGTCTCCAAGTTCCATCCACACAAAATACTGGCAGCGATCGGCAGCGATTGGCTGCCGATCGCTTGATTGCCTTACCTAGGCGATCGCCTTAACGGCAAGTTCGCTTGGTACAATCGCCTCAGTCACATCGATCAATTCAGCCTCAAAGCTGACTTGGGCGCGATTGGTTTTACCGCCAATATAGAGGCGATCGCCTACCTGTAAAGCCCATACCTGCGAGTGACTGACATAGCTCATGATTACACCGAGCATTAACAGTCCAAATCCCGTATAGACAATGGGAATGCCTGGATCGGCTTTAATCTGTAGCCCCGTACTGCCGATCGCCTCTTTTAAGGTAAAAGTGATGCCGTTGATTTCGGCACTGCCATTGGTACGAACCGTAGTGAGCAGATTTCCCTTCTCATCATAAATTAGGAAGGTTCCCTGCAAATCTGGGGTAATTAAGGTAACGCCTGCACTGAGATCGGGTTTAGTGGGAATCCAAGTTCCCCAAACTTGACGACCGCCATTCTGAGGTTCTAGCTTGCTGACAGGCAATTGTAATACGGGACTATTATTGAGGGTAAAGCGTACCGCATGGATATCCCAATTGGCTTGATAAAAGGTGACACCTCTATATTTAAGCGGCTTGTTGACATGAATCGTTTGGCGATCGACTTCTTTCCCATCGCGATCAAGTATCGATAGGTCTGAATAGAACTGATCGACGGTTCCCTTGGGAGTGTAATCGATCCAAAAGCGATTGACCTTTACCGACCAGTCTTTGGGTACTTGATTTGCCGACCAAGCCCCTGCTTCAGTAATATTCTGAACTTGAAACGTTTCCCCACTGGGGATAATTTCCTGCGCAATAAATCCCGTTAGCGAACCCCAGATCGAACCAATGAGCACTAATAACATACTGGCATGAACGACAATCGGTCCAATCCTGCCAATTAATCCTTTGCGGGCATAGAGGCGATCGTCGGCTTGATAGACCTTGTAGTTTCGATTTTGGAGAGATTGAGCCAGATTGGTGAGATTACCGCCGACAATTTCGGTAGCCAGAGGCAATTTGGCAAAGCTTTGCGGTTTGGTATAGTAGAACCAGCGTTTAGAAGCTTTGAGAATCGGTAACTGGCGGTTGAAGGTACAGGCTGTAAGACTCGTCCCAAACAGGATCAGTAATGTCAGAAACCACCAGCTACCGTAAACATGCTCCAATCCGATCGCCAAAATCACCCGATAGGAGAGAAAACCAAACAAGGCAGGATGTTCGGGATAGTTCTCGCGATAAAAGTCGATAGTTTGTCCCTGTTCGATCACTGTGCCAAGGATGCTGAATAGGGCGATCGTCAACAATAGGGCGATCGCTACTTTGAGATTGGCAAGAAGTGCCACCACCTGATGTCGCCAAATTTGGTTTGCTTGGAATCGGATTTTTTGAAACACGTCACATCTATAGTTACTACTGCTAGCTCCGATCTTAGCCTATAGAGGTTTGGAATTTATCTAAGCCAAGTCGGTTACAGGATTCTGAATCTATCGGCATTTTCCCCCACAGCAAGGCAAGTAATCCAAAAGATGAGTGGCGGCGCTTCTCGCCGCCACTCATCTTTTGGATTCTATATCTTAATCAAACCTTACTTTACTAAGTAGTGCAGCATAATCAAGAAAGAAACCCAAAGAGCGTACCACCCGCTACGCGGGTGGTACGCTCTTCTGGGTTTTATGCCTAGCTACTTATATCTTGATTTTTTATAATTTAGAGCTAAATTTGCACTAAAGTTAAGCCAGATATTGAGGAACATAGAACTATGTCACAGGGCAAAGAAACTACCGTTTTATTTTTGTCATTGTTAGTCACAGCGGGGCTTGCTAGTGGTGGCTACTGGTTCTTTTCCCAACAAGGAAAATCAGCAGGAGTCTTAACAGAACCGATCGCAACGACAGCAACACCACAAGTCACGACCACGCCTACTTCTTCTAGTTTAAGTTTCGAGCCATCGCAACCCAATCCCAGCATTTTGGGGATTGATGGCAGCACAACGATGGTTGCCTTGATCAAAGAATTGCGCAATGGCTATAGTCAAATCAATCCCAATATTTCGACTACCTTTGGGCTACCCGATGGAAAACCCAATGGCTCAGGTCAAGGCTTACAAAATTTGATGAATGGAACGGTGGCGATCGCTGCATCATCTCGCCCTCTTAAAGCTGCGGAAACCCAAGCAGGAATTTTGTTAGTGCCGATCGCCAAAGATGCGATCGCGATCGTCATCGGCATTAATAACCCCTTCAAAGGTAATTTGAGCAAGGATCAAGTGCGCGATATCTATCAAGGCAAAATCACCAATTGGTCGCAGGTTGGCGGGACTAATCAACCCATTAAAGTCATTAATCGGGCTACTACTAGCGGCACAAGAGAAGCATTTCAAGATATTGTGTTGCTCGGTCAGAATTTTGCCCCTGATAGCGCTAACTTCATTACATGGAAACAGGATGAAACCACTGCGATTCTAAGGGACTTAGGCGATAATGGGATTAGTTATGCCACCGTCTCACAGGTGGAAAAGCAGGAAATTGTGAGAATCATGGCGATCGATGGGGTAAATGCTACGGATATCGAAGCTGTTAAAACGGGTAAATATCCTCTGAGCCGTAGTTTGTTTTTAGGAGCAAAGAAATCAACTAGCCCTGCGGCTAAGCAGTTTATTGAGTTTGCCCTCTCCCCTCAGGGACAACAGATAGTCCAGAGACTAGGATTTATTCCGATTAAATAATTTGATTAAATAATTTGATTAAATAATCCGACCCGCATCGTGATGATCTGTCGTTCTACTAGGACATAAACCCCAAGAATTGATTGGCGGCGCTTCGCGCCGCCAATCAATTCTTGGGG
>NZ_ALWB01000068.1 GCF_000332215.1 Pseudanabaena biceps PCC 7429 | reverse complement strand
ATTGCTTTCCTTGGCGGCTATCTTGAACATCGTCGTAAGTCTCCCATTGGTATTCAAGTTCTCTGGCGTGGTTGGTCTAATTTACGCGATCTTTGCCAAGGTTGGCTTCTTGCCCAAATTTATACTTAACGGGAAAAGTAAGCTGTTATACCAATTCACTGAAGTGAGCTAACACTTCAATGAATTAAAAAACAAACCCAGTGCTATTTAGCCTTGTCACGCAGTAATGAACGCTGTAAATACCGATCAAAATAGCTTCGCACCACCAGCCAAAATCCTCTGGCGACAGGTATGGGGACTCGCAGCATTATTAGCTGCCATTACTTTCAGTTGGATCGCTTACGGATTTTATCAACCCAGAATTTTGATCCGCATTGGCTTTAGCGATCTTGCTATATGGTTGGGAATCTTCCAAGGATTACTTGGTGCGATCGTCGAGCCGATAGTCGGTTGGTTTTCCGATCGCGTCCTCGGCAAATTTGGCAGTCGCTTACCCTTGATTGTCGTTGGGGTAACGCTGGCAGGGCTAATTTTTGTAGGGGTTTCTTGGCTAGTCGAGACTCAAATTTCTGATGGACTGCGCTGGGTATTGCCATTACTAATGACTGTTTGGGTGGTGGCTATGATTATCTTTCGCGGTCCTGCGATCGCTTTGTTAATGAGCTTTGCCCCAACCAATCAATTGCCTCAAGCCAACGCGATCTTGGCACTCGTATTGGCTATTACCAGTGCGACGAGTCCGATTTTGGGACTCATATTTAAGCAAATTGGCGCTTCCATGACTTTTATTCTTGGCGCGATCGCCCTCTTGTCTGGGGCAGTATTGCTTTGGCGCTCTATGCCTCGTTACCTTGCGACAGGGACAACTCCCAAAATAGCAGTTCTCCTTTTAAACAAAACATCTTTGACTGGCTATGCCTTACCATTTCTAGTTGGTTTGGGTTCGGGATTAGAAATCAATTTGCTGCTACATCTCTTACCCCATAGACTTTTTCATGCTTTCGACAATCTTTCGGTTGAATATTGGCAATCGGGAATACTTTTAATCGCGGGAATTGCGACTTTACCACTGCGATCGCTATTTCGGAGACAACAGGTAACCTTAGGCATGGGATTAGGACTATTAGTGATCGTAATTTGTCTCATCCTCAGTTTTATCAATAACCATATTATTTATCTAGCCCTAGTTGCTACTCTTGGTGCGATGGCACTGGGTTTAGTTTTGACTAATACCATTCCCCTAGCTCTAGCAATGGTTTCGCCCAGTCAAGCGGGTTTTGGCACGGGACTATACTTTGGTGGCAGTGGTATGGGAACGACTATATTCGCTAGTCTATTGGTCACTCAAGGCGAAATCTCTCCAATCAATGGCACAATTTCCAGCTTAGTAGCCCTAGCGATCGCTTCTATCTGTCTCTATCTCTTTGCCAACCCAAAGTAAAAGCCTTGCTACGCAAGGCTTTTACTTTGGGGCTTTGAGAAAGGGGTTGCTACGCAAACCCTTTCTCAAAGCCCGTTTCAAATTATCCCGAAATCACGCTACTTATCTAGTTCGGAATCTGTTAATTGTTTTGTCGCCGCCAACTCGCGTTCTAAGAGATTAACTCGCTCTAACAACTGCTGGTTGGAAGCGAGTAGTTCCTGTGTTCTTGACGACAAGTAAGGATCGGACTCCCACCAGTTAATACCTATCTCCTTGGCTTTATCCACCGAAGCGACCAGCAACCGAATTCTGATACTCAGTAACTCCACACTGCCCACAGACACTGTGATATCCCCTGCAATGACAATGCCTTTATCTAAAACCCGTTCTAGAATATCGGCAAGGGAAGAGCCAGTGGTACTAGATTTAATCGCTTGAGACATTTAAGGTATCTGATCCAATAATTTAGCAAGTCCGAGTTCTGACTGAGGTTCGCCATTCCCATAGCGAGAGATCAACACATCAAAGCAAAGATCGCGAAAATCATCACTCTTTCCAGATACAGGAATCTCATGCTCGTGACAAATTTTGCCAATCAGAAGACAAGCTCGCAAACTTGAAGCTTTGCTGCACTGCACTTGACGACGAAAACCCCGAATCAAGTTAATCAATTTCAGCGCTTCGGTGCGTTCTAGCCCGACCCGATTGACCAAAATTTGCTTTTCAGTTTCCACATCGGCTTCGCCCACGTTAATCGTGATCATGCGATCTAGTAGCGCGTCCTGAGTGGGATGTACCCCCGCATATTCCTCAGGATTGGAAGTAAAAATCGCCCGAAACATGGGATGTACCCGCACGTATTCCATTTGCGAGCTGTCGGGTGGGAGTACGATTAGCTTTTCCTCAAGCGCACTGAGTAGCACATTATTAACCTCAGGACGCGATCGGTTGAATTCATCGTAAATTAATGTGAAGCCTTCCTTTGCTGCCAAAGTCAAGCGCGAATCTGTCCAACTCTGACGAAGATCGTCCTCAACCTTCAATACGGAATGGATGTAGTTGTCCACAACTTTTTTGCGAGAATAGCCAGAATTGGAGCCGATTAGTTGCGACGATCGCAAATCTTCATCGCCATAGATCAATACCATCGGTCTGCCAACTAAGCCAGCGAGGTGCATCGCTAAAGTAGTTTTACCCGTTCCTGCTGGCCCGCGCAAATGAATGGCAAAGCCAGACTGGAGATAACGCAGCGCTCGGCGCACTATTTGCTTAGTAAAGTCAGTGCTGACAAACTGACGGGCATTGGCATGGAGAACAGTGGTCATGTTGACGATCCTTCTGCCATTTGGAGCAGGGTATTAAGAATATCCGAGGGATCGACCTTTAAGGTATTTGCCCCTTGCGCTAGTAAATCTCTGACAGTATCGCGATCATTCACAACTTCTAGCAAACTAGAGTTTGTCGATAGTTGGGATACATAGTCAACCACAAATTGCTCGATTTTGCTAGAGTTTTTGGGATTTTCCTTTACTTCAACTGGTTTTGCAATCACAGGTTCAGGAGGTGGCTCGATCACACTTGGGGGATTAGGGCTATTACTTGGATTGCCAACAGGATTAGCATCCAGTTTTGGAATCACTGGAGTTATAGCATTAGAGCGAGAGCCCGCCCAGACTGATTCGCTTAATTGGGAGCGAAAATCCTTTAGTTTCAAAGCTTGAGCCATGGCGGAGGCATGGCGTGCTGCCGCAGTTGTGCCGAGCGATGCTTTGACTTTAGCTACGCGATCGCTAAATTCTTGCGCTCTCTGCGCGGCATCAGCTTTTGTTTCGGCAAGACGAGCCAAATGCAGATCTTCGAGCTGCATTTGGGTTAGAGCTGCGAGATCCTGCACGAACTGCTGGCGTTGGGCTTGATCGGCTTTACTAGCACGAATCCTAGCTTTATGGATATGCTTTAGCTGCGATCGCGTTTTAAAAGTGCGAGTTCTCACCTCTTGAGCGCGGCGCTCGTTGTCTTCATGCGCCAGTTCAACACGATTATTATGCAGATTGGTTAAATATTCTGATACTTGGCTCGCCCGAACCGTAATTTCCTCGCGGCGAGACTCAAGTGAATTTTCGGCGATCGCCTGTCTACCCTGCTCCCATGCAAGTCTAGACTGTTTGGCATGGGCGAGATACTTAGCAGTAGCTTCTGACTGAGCTTGCAAATCCTTTGCCCTCTGCACGCGCGCCATTTGCTGCTCGGCTAGGAAATCTGCTCTCTCCTCTAGCCGTCGCTGTCTTGCTGCTGCAAACTCTTGCATCAAAGAAGCCATAACATTAAAACCTCAAATTCACTTTTTCAAAATTAATTTTTTCAAAGCGTCACAAGTTTCATCTATAAATCCCCCTTCCCACCGCATAACTACCCTACCAAAAATCTATTGCTTTGCCAGCTTTAAACAGGCAAGATAGTTGTTTTGGTGAGAAAGGGGTAGTAGAAAAGAAACCGGTAGGCTAATAAACTATTGTTTAGTGACTTACTTCTAACATTAAGTGTTAGCGGTAAATATACTAAGCAGCAGGTACTGCCGCCGATGCCGTCAAACCGACAGCCTCAGCATACTTGAGGTAGGTTTCTACCGAAGCAATGACGACACGAGCTTCAATTGACAGTAGTTCGATTCCCACAAGAGAGACTCTTACCCATGCATCAATAACAATGCCCTTATCTAAAATGCGATCGATAACTTCCGCTAGACTAGAGGAAGAATTGACTTTCTCGACTGCCATAGTAATGATCTCCTTGATTAAACTATGTTCGGCATTTAAATTTTGCCTGCGCAAACTGTACTACACAACAGCAAAATTACTTATACTTATTTTGTATTAGAATTTTGCGTTTGTCATCTTAAAAGATGGCACATTAACTATAAATCATATAAGGCATTGACAACAATAATGGTAAATGTTTTTTACAATAATTTGAAAACTGAATCCCACTTTTTGCCACTATCTGTCAATTGAGCATTTAGCATTTCAAAGCTTAGTTGTTCGCACACAATGGACATAACAATTATAGATTGTGCCTATAGAACCTCTCACACTATGCCCTTGGATGCTTTCTAAGCTAGATAGAATTTTCAAGTTCTTTCATCGAATCGATTTGAAATTTACACCAGTTATTTATCCAAATTCTTTACAGCAACGATCATTTATAAGTTATTGACAAATTAAATCATGGATAGCAATCTCAAAAATACATCTAATACTAGCGATCGCTACATTAATAAGAGTGAATCTAACACCGATCCCCTCAATAAAGACAATATTCTCAATAAGCAGAAAGAAAAAGACAGCTTTGTAAAACTTGCCATGCGTAACATGGTCAAAAAAGGCAGTACCTCACTATTCCATTTGGCGTTAACAGTTTTTGGTGTAATTGGAACGCTATTGGGTCTAGCAATCATTTTTCATTAGCCCCACTTAATTAAAGATTTTTAATTAAGGATTTATTTAAAGATATAAGTAACTAGGCACAATTAAATATAAAAAACTAAAACCTATAGCACATGCTGCGCATGTGCTATAGGTTTTAGTTTTTGTTAATTATGCCCAGCTACTTATAAGGTGATTTGACGTTTAACTGTGGGTTTGATTGACTTGTCAACGTAATTCCATGCATTTTTTTAGAAGATTTCTACAAGCTAAGATTACAAGGGTGGGCTTAAGCTACTAAAATCAAAATCAAATAAAGTTAATCAAACGTCAGTTCGGTTTAAACTGGCAAATTTTAAAAGCCCAAAATTAAAAGCCTTGTGTAGCAAGGCTTTTAATTTTGGGCTTTGAGAAAGGGTTTGCGTAGCAAACCCTTTCTCAAAGCCCGTTTCAAATTATCCCGAACTCACGTTAATTAGACGTTGCGGCGCTTCGCGCCGCAACGTCTAATTATTCACTGGGAATGGAGTATCTCTAGAGAAGCTCTTTAAGCTTTACTTGATATTCTTCAGGGGTAATAGTCCCAGCCTTTAGTTCCTCATTCAGCAATTGAACCTGTGGCTCGATCGCTTGTTTCTTAGCAGCGATCTCATCGGCTTTAGTTTTGTACATAGCTTCGCCTTCTTTTTTTGCTTGCTTGAAGGCTTGCCGCAGGCTAAAAGCATCCATTTCACCACCAGAGGCGAAGTACTCATTGGCAACCTTGCCCAATGCCCAAGTACTTGCGTAGGCAGTTGTCGCACCTACGACCATTCCAAATACAGGTACTAACTTAGCCAGATTGCTCACGGCAATTCTGGTCCCCGTTATACCCAAACTACCAAATATCGCTTTGCGGAAATCTTCGCGGTTGCGGTCGTAGCCCCAACTTTGACCGATCGCCTGAGCGAGATCGAGTTGGTTCCAGTAGATCAACATATCAAAAGCGATCGCTACTCCTGGGATCGGAAAAGCACCTAAAACAGCATTTAAAAAGCAGGCATCGGTAGTGGCATTTTCCACTTCCGTGGCACGTTTATCGGGATCGTCAATTTGACGAACTTGCTCAGAAATGGACGATCGGGTAGAGCGGCGTTCTAAGGTTTCTAGCCATTCTTGCTTACCCCAAAGCTTAGAACTAGTAAAGGTTGCACCAATTTTATCTAACAGTAACTTTTCTTCAGAACTACATTCCCCATCGATATTTGCCATGGCATAGGCTGATTGATAAACCATTTCCTGAGCAATCTCACTAGTAATTTTAGTAAGTAAGGTATCAATCGGCTCGTCCTCTTCGTTCAACAGGCGATCGACGGTAATGCCTTCAGGTAAATGGATTTCTTCAAAGGTATCGGCAAGACTGGCAAACTCTTCTTCGAGTAGTTTGCCATCGGCTTTTGCCATGCTTACCAAAATTTTAAAGCTTGCTAAAACTTCTTGCTGATTGACTGATGACATCAGATGCTTACTCCTTTCCAGAAATTATCCTAGATGTTACCAGCGATCGCTATCTAAGTTTGTATAAAGGTAATCTCCAGACATATAAATTACAGACTAGGAGCTGAAAGCTAGAAGCGATAATGCTCGCTAAGCGGGCATTATCGCTTCTAGCTGTTGATTTTTAAGCAAAATTTTCAGTTATATAGCAACGTAAGGTTTGCGGAGGACATAAAAGCCCAAAGACGAGTGTCGGCGCGAAGCAATACCACTCATCTTTGGGCTTTTGTGACATATACAACAAAAAAGATCCTCTCTAAGAGAGACTCTTTTTGATAATGGGCGCTGAGGGACTCGAACCCCCGACATTCTCGGTGTAAACGAGACGCTCTACCAACTGAGCTAAGCGCCCTTTTTTTTGGTCTTTTTTCGACCTCATTTAATATAGCAGATAGCGATCGCATTTAGTCAAATTTTTTTAAATTTTTTTCAACTACTCCAAAATGAATTTTCAAGTTCGCGATCAATTCGATTCCCGGAAATCAGGACAATAAAGGAATCACCTTGTTATTACTACTGGCAAACTGCTCGAGATGGTTCCAGATGTGGAGATAGAGCATTGGTAAAGGAACCCAAATAGGTCTATTTCTTCGTCAATTAGCCGATCGCAAGCATGATCTCTATTGCCTAATACTTAGGCAGTACGGACTTTTATTCATTGACAAGCTTATGGGCGATTTTATTGGTGCGTTCGATTAACATCGGGAGATCGAGGGTAGTTAATTGACCGCGATCAACCACCTTGCGACCATTGATAAAGCTGTAGTCTACCGATGGGACGGGACAAAATATCAACGCAGCAACGAGATCGTGATGCGCACCAGCAAATTGCGATCGCTCGATATCAATCGCAATAAAATCTGCTGCCATATTTGGGGCGATCGCGCCAATATCATCCCGTCCCAGCACTCTCGCACCGCCAAGGGTAGCAACTTCTAAAATCTCCCGCGCACTCATCGCCGTCGGATTGCAGTCCTTCACCCGCGCCAATAGAAATGCCGTTCTTGCTTCTTGCAAAAGATTACCTGTGTCACTAGATGCCGAGCCATCAACACCCAGACCGACGGGAACTCCTTGATCGAGCATTTTCCGAATCGGTGCAATGCCACTGGCGAGACGCATATTGCTACAGGGGCAATGGGCTACTCCCGTTCCCGTTTTTCCGAACTTCAAAATCGAATCGTCGCTCAATTTGACACAGTGAGCATGCCACACATCATCGCCCAACCAACCGACAGACTCCGCATAGTCTCCAGGAATTTTGCCAAATTTAGCTAAACTGTAATCTACATCAGATTGAGTTTCCGCAAGATGGGTATGCAGTCTCACACTGGTATAGGAACGCGCCATCTTCGCAGACTCTCGCATTAAATCTGTGGATACGGTAAAAGGCGAGCAGGGTGCTAAGGTCATCCTTAGCATGGAATAACGCGAGGAGTCATGGTATTGCTCGATGAGCCTTTGGGAATCCTTGAGAATATCAACTTCTTTTTCGATTAAGTGGTCGGGAGGAAGTCCGCCTTGGCTCTCACCAACACTCATGCTGCCGCGACTCGCATGAAATCTCATCCCGATCGCCTTAATCGCAGCAATTTCATCATCCAACTTGCAGTCGTTGGGATAGATGTAAAGATGATCGCTAGCCGTAGTACAACCCGATAAAATTAGTTCGGCTGCTGCCATCTGCGCTCCGATATAAATACTTTCGGAAGTTAGATTTGACCAAAACTTGTAAAGGTTTCGCAGCCAATTGAATAATTCGCAATTTTGGGCGGCAGGCACAACTTTGGTGAGAACTTGATAAAAATGATGGTGGGTATTCACCAGCCCTGGCAAAACGATATGTTTGCCCTGTAAGTCCAAGACTTCATCGGCAGTTTGTGGCAATTCAACCGTTAATCCTACCTCCTCGATCGCATTATCCCTAACAAATATGGCAGCGTTATGTAGTTCGCGGCGATCGCGATCCATTGTCACTAGGGTATGAATATTTTTGACTAGAAGGGTTGCCATAGTTATATTTTGATTGCATCTTAATAAAATTAAATATAAAACCCTAAAACCTGCGGCGCACGCACAGCGTGCGCCGCAATAACCCTAATAAGGGTTTGAAAAACTAAAAATGGCGTAGCCATTTTTAGTTTTGGTATTACTTATAGCTGCGATCGATCGCTAAGAGAGTGCGCAACAAAACATTTGCACCTTGGGCGCATTGCTCTGGAGAAGTATATTCATCTTGAGAATGGCTAATACCAGCCCGACTGGGGACAAAAATCATGCCCATATTGGTAAAGCGTCCGATTTCTTGAGCATCATGTCCTGCTCGACTGGGTAAATAGGTATAGCTGAGTTTGAGTTCTTGGCAAGATATGGCGATCGCTTCCATGATGGGTGGGTGGGCAGGGGTCGGTAATATATGGAGCTTTTGCGCAATGGCGATCTCTGTTCCCGTATGTTGAGCGATCGCCTCCGCTTCTTTTTCAATGCGTGCGATGAGATACTGCAAATTTTCTTCGGAAAGGTCGCGCAAATCGATACTCATCTCCACATGGGCGGGCACAACATTCGTAGCATTAGGTAAAACCGTTAGGTTCCCTACCGTTGCCACCTGTTCGCCTTCAGTTTCTGTAGCTAGGCGATTGATGGCGATGATCAATTGGGAAGCCGCCAAAAGCGCATCTTTTCGCATAGACATTGGGGTTGTGCCAGCATGATTGGGACGACCAAGGATCGTCACCTTAAAACGGTATTGACCGACGATACCCGTAACTACGCCAATGGCTTTATCCAAGGATTCAAGTACGCCCCCCTGCTCCACATGCAACTCGATAAATGCTGCAATATCGTGACGATCGCGTTGGGCGGTATGTAATTTTTCCCAATCGCCACCAACTCTTTCTAAGCAGGTCTGAATCGATGTGCCATCTTTGCGACGATATTTTTCGGGATCGGTCGGTGCATTTCCCGCGATCGCTTTGCAACCAATGACGCTATTTTCTTCATCGGAAAAAACAATGACCTCAAAGTTATGACGGAGCCGCATTTGATTTTCCTGTAAAACCCTTGCTACCTCGATGCCCGCCAAAACTCCCAAGCAGCCATCATAGCGACCGCCCACAGGTACGGTATCAATGTGCGATCCCGTCGCCAAAGATGCTAGCGCTTCAGTTCCTGCATAAGTACCGATCATATTTCCCGCCGCATCGTTACGGACGGACATTCCCGCCTCCTGCATCCAAGTCCTAACTAATTGACGAGCTTGAATATCCTCTTCGGAAAAAGCCAATCGACATACCCCACCATTAGCTAGATTTCCAATTCTGGCAAGTTTAGCAATGCGGCGATCAAGGCGATCGCTATCAATAGCAAGTTTCGGGGATAGGGCGATCATGCGCAGATTATTCCTTATAGAGATGGATGAAATTTAATACCAATTCACTGAAGTGTTGGCTCACTTCAATGAATTAAAAAACAAACCCAGTAAAGTTTTGAGATTTCCAAAATGGCGTTGCCATTTTGGAAATTGGGATAAGACAGGGGAAAGCAATGGAAAACAACTGCTATGTACACAATATACTGTATACATATATTACTGGTATTACTAGATTGCCATTATTGCTAGATTGCTATAAGTAAATGGGCGCAATTAAATATAAGCCCCTTAAACCTGTAGCGCACGCGCAGCGTGCGCTACAGGTTTAAAGTTTGGTTTTTAATTATGCCCAGCTACTTAAATGTCATTTAATGACATTTAATGCAAATCAAATAAAATTTTTATGGCTAAAATCGATCTGTTAGTGGTCGAAATCATAGAAAATTACTCATGCAGATCTTAGGAGATTCTTGATTGTTGCTTTCTTCACCTCGTTCCATTCAACGTTCGCAATCTTTACGAGAGCAAACCTATCAGGTTTTACGTTCGGCTATTTTGTCAGGGGAGCTTTTGGCGGGTTCGCGACTAGTCGAAACACAAATTGCTGAAAAGCTACAGGTCAGCCGCACCCCAATTCGCGAAGCATTACAACAGTTGCAACAAGAGCAGCTTATCGTGAGCGATGAAAATAACAATTTACGTGTAGTTAGCTTTTCGCCCGCTGATGCCAAACATCTGTATCGTTGTCGCTTGGTGCTGGAGCAGGAATCGGTAACTGAAGCTTGTGCCTACGCAACTGCTGAGCAGTTAGCCAAAATCGAGTTAGCAATTCTCCAAGCCGAAAAAGCGATCGTCCAAGAACCCAATCAACTAACTAGCTATCAATTGCTGCATATTGACTATCAGTTTCATCGGGCGATCGCGGAATGTTCTGGCAATCCTTGGTTAGCGCTTTTACTCGATCAACTATTCGACAAAATGGCGCTCTTGCGGATGCAAACAATCCAGCAAAATCCAAAGGTATTAGAAATTAGTTGCGAGCATCGGCAAATTTATGAAGCGATCGCGCAGGGCAATTGTGAAGAGGCTGTCATCGCCCTAAGTAATCATTTACAATCCAGCCAAATTAGGGTAATCCATGAGATCGAACAGTTACAAAATCAACAGTTACAAAATCAACAGTTGCAAGACCAGTAATCACAGGGAAAATTGTTGTTAACCTTGCAAAAAATCTTTGTCACAAGAAGCTCACTGCAAATTCTCCAATACCTAGCGAGATTTTGTGTTTTAAGTATTTAGTACTAGAATCTTCTAAGCTTAGGAAAGCTGGAGATACTGTTCGTTAAAAATCAATGGATGGGGCAATGGACGAGTTAATCAATGTTCTCACGTTGGCGACTGATGAGGAAATATACCAAATCGCAGATATCCTTTTTCGGCGCAAATTCAATCCCCTTGATTATTTTGCTACCCCACCAGTGAGAGAATTACAAAACTTGGAACGCGATGAATTAATTGAGGCGATCGCCAAACGTTTCAAATTTCTTGCCGCTGATGGTTTAACGGTGTTACGCCGCAAGACTAGCCATGTCAGCTATCGCGAAGTTTTGGAGCGAGTCTGCCAGCATCTCCATATCAAGTATTCCAAGAATCAATCCATTGAAGATATCGAGTCAGAATTATTTCTGAATTTAATTAGTAATTCATGGAAAAACCTATCTCCTCAAGAACGCTCTAGCCTTGACGATTCAATGCAAGCGGTACTTACCGAGTCAGATCTGCAAAAGTCTTTGCCCATTGACGCGCAAAGGAACCCGATGAGCTTATTAGTCAAAGGTGGTAGTGCGATCGCCGTTAGCACGGTCATTCGTTCGGCAGTATTGAATGCGATCGCCCGTCAGATGGCTTGGCATTTTGCATCTTATCAAGTGGGGTACGAAGTTCTTAAGGCAGGAGGAACGGCGATCGCGACGCGTCTAAATGCCTATGTTTCTACGTATTTAGCCAAACGGGGTATGGCGGTGGCAGCTACGCAGTACACGGCGGCGAGGACAGTCTTTTCAGTAATTACGCCTGCATTATGGGGGTTATTTTTTGCGGATTTAGGTTGGCGGGCGATCGCCACCAATTACGGGCGGATTATTCCCGCTATTTTCATCGTCGCTCAAATTAGACTGCTGAGGATGTCTTAAGTCGGCAGGCACAATTAAATATAAAACCTTAAAAGCTGAAGCGCACGCTTAGCGTGCGCTTCAGCTTTTAAGGTTTTATATTATGCCCATCTACTTAGCGATTTCTTAGGAGCAAATGATTGCACCTGTCCCCTCTAAACAAGCGCCGCTTCGCGCCGCCATCGCGATCGTATAAATCCTTTCCTTTTTAAGACTACAATGGGGAGATATGTTACGGATTGTTAAGAGAAATCCTGTATGACTATTTCATCAGCTCAAAATATTCAAGTTCCGACAACGCAACCTCGCGATCGCGGCAAGATAGCACCTTGGCATCGGATCGAAGAACCAATGTGGCAAGGAAGTGAAGCGGATATTCGTAAGGGTTTGCCCTTTAACCTCCTATCTCCGACTTGGCAAATGTTTTTAATGGGGGATGGTGCGCCAACGAGACATTTACAACTCCTTACGCAAGCCGATATCTCGGTGGAAGTTGTTGCCATGACCAACATCGGTGACGATGATGACGAAGCGCCATCGGATATTGCCTCGATCGCTGGCCCACGCATACGCCGCCAAATCTTTTTGCGATCGCAAAAAACGGGAGAAATTTTTTCCCATGCGACTTCTTGGTGGTCGGAAGCGGCAATGCAAAAGTACCTAAAAGATCCTTCCTTACCGATCTGGGTCAGTCTCAACCAGAGATATACCGAGCTATATCGCGATCTTAAAGGTATTTATAAGGGGGCTTGTCCTAATTTGGCAGCAGCCTTTGGCTATCCTGAGATCGATACCTATTGGGCAAGACATTATTTGCTGTGGCATGGTGGCGAACCGATCACCTTGCTCTACGAAATCTATTCCCCAGCGATCGGCAAATATCTAGGTTCCAGCAGCCTTTAGAATTGCCTAAAACCTGCGGCGCACGCTGCGAGTGTGCCGCTGGTTTTAGAGCTGGATTTTAATTATGCCCAGCTACTTATTAGACTTTTTGATTTTGGCTTTTTGATTTTGGATCAGGCAAAGATCCCGCTAGCCTTATCGTAATAATATTGGCGATCGTCTAGCCCGTTATAGCCCCCATTTACCCGAAAAGTGACATCAGCTACACTGGCTCCACTATCACACAACGCATTCATGTCGTTGTTGTCCCACCAAAATCCTGCACTAGTAAAGGGATAGGTAGCAGCAACATAGTCAACCCCATCCATCACCTTCGGATCGCCGATCGCATTACTAAAAGCCTGATAATTTGCCCGACCCGTAAGTTGAATTACACCAGCACCTTTATACTTGGGACCATCCCCAGGATTGACATTACCAAGATCTTCGCGATCTTCATATTCCGAACCATCGGCAAGTTCCTCGGTATATTGCAGCCCTCCTGATTCATGGGCGATTTGACTAAGAAAATGGCGCAATCTGGGCGCGGTGGTAATCTTGTAGCGACTGATACAGGAATTTAAATCTTGGAGTTGCGCATTGGTAATGGGATTCTCAAATAGCGCTTCGGCTTGATTGGCATTGACTATTTGCGCGATCGTTAGTGTCAAACCATCCCAATGCGAAGGGAATATAAAATAAGTGCCACTATTCGCTGCTAAAACAACTTTTACATGTCCATTGTCCGCAGGTTCGGCTTTATCAAAGCCATAGGTCTTACCAATGGGAACATCAATAGCTTCATTGGGTAGTTTGAGCTGTGCCGAGTCAACGGGACGCAATTTAAGTTTTGTCGCAACCTTAGCTTTTATTATTCCCATAGAATCCATATCACTGCGATTTGATTCCATAATTATCGACTTTTCCCATTGCTTTTGTAAACGACATCGTTAGTGTGAAATAGGTAAGGGACTTGCTATAGCTGTCAGCATTTGCATCTGACTTTTAATTCTGCCGAGTTACTTATATAATGAGAAGCTATTTGTTAATTTACAGAAGTATTGATTCAGGAATTTTGTTGTGACTACTCGGCAGAAAATCGGGGTAATTGGTGGTGGTCAATTAGCATGGATGATGGCGATCGCTGCTAAAAGTCTTGGTCTAGAACTAACCGTACAAGCAACCAGCCCTGACGACTCAGCCGTGGATATGGCCGATCGCGTAGTTTATGGAAAAGTTGATGATGCCGAGGCAACAGCCCAGCTTGCAGAACATTGCCAAGTAATTACCTTTGAGAATGAATTTGTCAATATCGCCGCCCTACAGGCGATGCTCGATCGCCAAGGCGATGGGAATTTACTCTTTTTACCCAACCTAGAAACCCTAGCAATTTCCGTTGACAAGCTCAATCAACGACAACATTTTCATGATCATGGGATTCCTACGCCCAAATTTTATGCGGTAGATAGTCAATCAGACTTATTAGCGGCGGCTGAGCAACTCAACTATCCATTGGTACTCAAGGCAAGACGGCATGGCTATGACGGGAAAGGCACTTGGGTCATAGACAATGAGATAGCATTGCTATCGGCATGGCAAAGTATGCAGCAATTACCCGCGATCGCCGAAGCGTTTATTCCCTTTGAGCGTGAGCTTGCGGTGATCGCCGCACGTTCAGAATCGGGGGATGTGGTTATTTATCCTGTGGTTGAGACGATCCAAATCCATCAAGTATGTCGCCGCACCATTGCCCCCGCACGGATTAGTCCCGCAGTCAGAGCCAAAGTAGAAACTATTGCTCAACAGGTTGTAAATACCCTTGATGCGATCGGGGTCTTCGGCATCGAATTCTTTTTGACAGCAACGGGGGAAGTCAGTGTCAATGAAATTGCTCCACGCACCCATAATTCGGGACATTACACTATTGAAGGCTGTCAGACTTCACAGTTCGAGCAATTGTTGCATATTGTCAGCGGGCATCCCTTAGGGGACGTAGGGATGGTCGCCCCCGTAGCCGTAATGGTCAACTTGCTAGGCTTTGAAGAGGCAAGTGGGGTAGATGCTGATTATTTAGCAAAGCGCGAGGCGATCGCGAATTTCCCCAAGACCTATCTGCACTGGTACGGCAAAAAATCATCATCGGTAGGACGCAAGCTCGGTCACGTTACCATCTTGGCAGACTCCCATGATATGGCTCTGGATTTAAGCGATCGCATTGAAAGCATTTGGTATGGTTCATAGAAATACGGTGTTGCGATATTTCTATGCGGAGGGATCAAGCCAAAATGCTTATATAGAAAGCATTTCAAATAAGCGCTTTAGCTGATGAAAACCCATTTCGCTTCGTGGGAAGTTATACATGCGTCTCAATTGTTTCATTGAACAAGAGTTAGCGGGGAGTGGATTTACTGACGTTGCCATTACCCGCTATTTTTTTGATTGTAGCAAGTCTTGCGATGAAATGAAGAGAAGGTTGACGCTTCGCGCCAACCTTCTCTTCTGCGGATTTAGCGGCGACATAGCTACATTGATTGGCTAGCGTGATAGGAACTACGTACCAAGGCTCCTGATCGCACATGGACAAAACCTATCTGGTTGGCGATTGCTCCCAAGCGATCAAACTCTTCAGGAGTCCAATACTTCTGAACTGGTAAATGTTCGAGGGATGGACGTAAATATTGCCCAATGGTCAGCGAACTGCAACCCACGGCATACAAATCTTGCATCGTCTCGGTTAACTCTTCTATCGTTTCTCCATGTCCCACCATTAATCCAGACTTGGCAATTATTTGCGGATCGATCGCTTTCACCATTGCCAAAACCGATAGAGAGCGTTCGTACTTTGCGCCTCGCCGTACTTTACCCTGCAAACGTCGCACCGTCTCGATATTGTGGTTGTAACAGACGGGAGCAGCAAAAGCCACGGTCTCTATACAATGGCGATCGCCACGAAAATCTGGTGTGAGTACCTCAATTTTTGCTTTAGGGCGCGATCGTCTAATCGCTTGCATGGTTTCTACAAAGCAACTAGCTCCCTGATCTGCTAAATCATCCCTTGCAACGGAAGTCAGCACCACATAATCCAATCCTAATAGCTCGACTGCCTCGGCAACTTTCCTTGGCTCATCTGGATCGATGGGCATCGGTTTATGTCCCTTGTCCACTTGGCAAAATCCACAAGCACGAGTACAAGTTGGCCCCATGAGCAAAAAGGTTGCCGTCTTTTGGGCATAGCATTCGGCTCGATTAGGACAACGCCCTTCCTCACAAATTGTATGAATTCCCCTCTGCTTAATAATTTGTTGAACCTCAGAGATTTCATTGGCTTTGCCGATTTGTGGTCGCAACCAACTGGGTAAACGTAACTCTTCTTTAGCAGGCATAAATTATGGCTTTAATAAAAATAGGCATAGACTACCTATTTTTATTAAAGCCCATAATTTATATCTATAGCTGTCGCCAGTCTTGTTAGAACAAAATTAAAACCCAAAACCAAAGAGCGTACCGCCCGCGTGGCGGTACGCTCTTTGGTTTTGGGTTTACTTACGCTTGCTTAGCTACTTAATCAGAAAAAACCTTATAAAACCCTATAAAACCTTATAAAGCCCTTTACAGATGTAACCCGATTGACTAGCATATTGCACTGACACATTTTATAGCCGTCATGATGAATGAGACGCAAGGGAAAACCGAGAAAGAAGAAGTGGTGAAGATTCTCCTTCTTTCTCGGTTTTCAGTTAAGCCCAAGCAATAGTAAAGAATTTTGGAGGGGTAGTGTTCGATCTATTAACCAATATTCTGATTTGGATTATTGCAATCCCAATTTTTGTCATTCTGTTTAGGGCTATTCCCAAGGAATGGTTCCGTCTTTTTGGGTTAGTGATATTTACGGCTTTAGTCGCCATTATTTTTGCGAACTTTCGATTTGTCGAAGAGCCGATCCCCAAAACCGTTGTTGAGTTTCTTACCTTTCCATTCACTCTAGTTGGAATTTTATTACTATTACTCTTTTTTAATTATTGGCTAAGACTCAAAAACCTTAGTGTTAAAAGTGGTGAAAAGGTTGATAATAAAGGCGCTGCTGAGAAAATTGGTATCGTTAGAAAAGAAATATTAATAGTTTTACTAATCTTTGCGATCGCTACAAACAACGCCACCTCAGAACTATTTACCTGTTACTTAGAACAACAAGGCGATAATGCGATCGAGCAGTCCTATCGTCGTCCCGTGAGAGACTTAACTCCCCAAGAGCTATTAGATTTTAGACGTGGCGTTTACGACATCATCGTCGTCCTTGCGGAAAATCCTCCCTACGAACCCCGTCTCCAAGAAGCCATCAAACTATGGAACGCCGCCGACTCACAACAAAAACCTTATATTCTCCTCAGCGGTGGTAAACGCACCTCTTATCCAGCTACCAAGGGCTATCCCTGCCTCACCCCACCTGAAGCGCCCCCCAACCGCACCAAAGATAATGTTAGAAACGAGATTGCGAGTCGGGCGGATATACCTAATATTGGGCTACGTTACGATCCTCGCTACGAAGGTTATTTTACCAATCTATCCAGCCCAAGCGATGGTATTCCCCAAGTCGATCTGACTGAAGCCGATCAGATGTGTAGTGCCTTGACCAGTTTCCCCAATATTTCGGCCGTTCGTTCTTTTGTAATTATTGAGCCATCGGGAGTAACCGTACGTAGCAGTGGCGATGAAATTAGCAAGTTGATCAAATCTTTGGAAAAAAATAAATTATTAAAGGAAGATGCACGGAACAGTCGTCGAATTTTGCTAATCACCTCGCCCATAGAAGCAACTCGCGCCTTTTTGTCCTTTAGAAATCAAGAACTCAACGCTTCTTTAACAACCGCTAGTTATCCTTCCGATAGTCACAGCAACCTCAGCCAACAATGTCCTTGGCCGATTGGCAAGCAGTTTAAAATCAAACCGCAATATTTTCTGTTTAATGCCGAAGCTTTTGTCAAATCCGAACGTGCATGGACGGAAATCAAAGAATTAGTATTTTATACGCTCAGATTCTGGTTACGTCCGCCCCTAACAGACGAACGTCCCTACTATCCTAAACAAACGACCTAGCTAGGCATAAGTAAACTTAAAACCTAGAAGAGCATACCGCCCGCGCAGCAGGCGGTATGCTCTCTGGTTCTGTTTTTTAATTATGCCGAACTACTTACGAATTTCTTTAAATATCTTTAAATATATAGCTGCCGCCAGTCTTGTTAGGACAAAACATCAAGCCCAAAATATTGTTGCTGCGCGGAGCGCAACAACAATATTTTGGGCTTGATGTCCTATATTCCTTCCCAGTAGATTAGTACATCAACCTGAAGAAGAGAAGATTGGCGCGAAATGCCAACCTTCTCTTCTTCAGGTTTGATTTTATCCTAATGCGAGTGGTGACAGCGATCGCATTAGGAAGATTTGCTGAGGATATAAAATCAAAAGGATAAGTGACGGTGCTTCGCACCGTCGCTTATCCTTTCAAGATTCTTTAAAGATCTATTAATCTATTTAGCAGCACCTTGAGCTTCGAGAAGCTGTTGCTTTAATCGCTCCAGATCTTGAGCCCATCTTGGATCGGGCTGGTGGGCTTCAGAAGATGTACTAGAACTAGATACATTTCCAGAAGCTTTTTTATTGTTATTATTGCGTTTCTTCCGTTTTGCCGCAGCTTTAATTGGCGCAGCAATCGTGCTTGTTGTTACTGAGGATTCACTCTCTAAATTGACGGAATCCTCAGAACCTTCTTCCAAATCAGAACCATCTTCGGCTTTGCCCTTAGTGCGAGGCAAAGCTTTTTCTAGCTTCAAGACAGCACCGTTGAAATCATAACCATTGAATTTCTCAATTACTGTATCGGCAACTTCATCAGAGCCGACGGTCACAAATCCAAAACCACGGCATTTGCCTGTTTTGCGATCGGTTATAACTTTCAACGATACTGAATCACCTGATTCATTGAAAATTTTTTCTAGAGCTTGGCGATCTAATTCTGCTGGCAAGTTGCCAACATAAAGGCGAATGGACATGATAATAGAAAACCTCTACGCTATGAAATCTTCAGCAGGTGACTAGAGCAGCCGCTACAAAAAACTTGTTTAAAAAACTTGTTTGCTACTTAATTAGCTTAAATTGGAGCTATTGATTAGGTGCTACCTGCGATTAATCAAATTAATACGACACTCTTGTGCCATGTATCAACATAACATACAAAATGCGCGTACTCAAAAATAAAATGTAATGAAAGTATCAAAATTTAATCGAGCCACAAAACTGAATATATAACGAAATATCCTGAAGGACTTACTAGGGCAATCCTGATTCCGATTAGTTCTTAAGCATATTTAGCATGAAATTGTTAAGTTCTGATATTTTTATAATTTATTGCTTGACTAATAAAATTTAACTAATGTAATATCCACCTGCATAAATCTACATAAAATTTATATGGAAGTTTTTGGGATTGTGCTAATCAGCTACTGTTTGTGGATTTCTCAGGCTCTTAATGATTCCCAAAAGAAACAAGAGCAGGAAATTGAGAAAAAGATTAAAGAAAAGCTCAAAAACGATCAATACATGAATGTTCGTATCATTGAGAAGCCCTAGTTTTATAGAAATAGAGGTTCATTTCTCTACCTGTGGTGAGGAAATGAGCCTCTATTTCTGGCTTGTTCTGGCTTGCTTGAAAAGCTCTAAGTAGCAGTATGTCATTAAAAATTTGAAGCAGAACCTGAGGGGACTCTTGACATATCCTTCGGGTTTTGTTTTTTATGTGGTTTTTTATTAATCCTATAGCAACACCCTAAACGATGAGAGGCAGCGCAAAGCGCCGCCTCTCTCTTCTTGGAATTTAATTTTTCTAAGTTCTTAGAAGAGCGAAATCTTTGGGCGCACTCTTCCAAGAACCATTGAGGATCGCTATAGTTTAGGTAGTCCAAGATGGAAGAATTTTTAAGTCTGGGGTAAAAATTGTGAAGCAAAATCTACAAGCAATTGGTGGTGAACTAAAAAACCAAGTGAAAATCTTGGCAACCTTGGTATCAGTCTTTTGGATTGTTTTTATCTTAAATGAATTAATCTTTTCTCGCCGCCTTAATGCCTTTGGGATTCTCCCTCACAGTTTCATTGGCTTGCGCGGCATTTTATTTGCTCCGTTTCTCCATGCAAACTTTTATCACATTACGGCAAACACGGTTCCTTTTATTGTTTTGGGCTGGATGGTGATGCTACGAAACACTAAAGACTTTTACTTTGTGTCTTTTATGTCGGCTTTGGTTGGTGGTTTAGGCACTTGGTTAGTTGGCAGGGCTGATTCGGTTCATATTGGTGTAAGTAGTGTGATTTTTGGCTACTTTGGCTATCTTTTATTTCGCGGCTATTTTGAGAGGAGTTTTGTAGCGATCGCTATTTCAATTACGATCGCCATTACCTACGGCGGCTTAATCTGGGGTGTACTGCCCACAAATGCCTATATTTCTTGGGAAGGACATTTGTTTGGTTTTATAGGCGGAATTATCGCAGCAAAGTTTTTGTCCCCTAGTAAAGTTGCCTAGTAAAGTTGCCCAATAAGAAAGAGTCGGCGCAACGCGCCGACTCTTTCTTATTGATTTATTGAATTTTTTATTAATTTATTAGACTTAAGCCACGCTCTTAATCGCTTCGAGTAAACTGCGCGTGCAGGCTCCTTTATCGCAAAAAGCGTCAATAATCGCCCCATTGGAGATAGCTTGAGCTTTGCCACCATCAGCGGCTGAATAGGCGACAATCTTAATATGAGGATACTCAGTTTTGATGGCGCTTGAAGCTGACCAACCGTCCATTACAGGCATATGTAAATCCATGATCACCACATCAGGCTTGTACTTGTGTACTTTGGAGATCGCTTCTTTGCCATTGTTCGCTACTTCAACCGATCCAATGCAGGATTGTAGGGAAAGTGCTAGTTGTAAAGTACATCTGGTTAGTTCGTGGTCATCCACCACCAAAACGCGCAAAGTTTTTGTAGAAGATGTCATGGTAGGTTCGGTAAGAAGATCTTGACAATTATTCTTTTATGTAATTTAAGATACCTCTTTTTCTGTTGCAAAGCTTCTACCACAGGGACTAATCGTAACTATTCATAAAGAAGAGGTAGCATAATGTTATACCTCTTCTCGTTCGGATATATAACTGCCGTCAACTGCATCAGGACATAAAGCCCAAAGTGGCAACGCCATTTTGGGAATCTTAAAACCTTGCTGGGTCGTTTTTCTAAGCCACTGAAGTGAGCCAACACTTCAGTGGATTGGTATAACAAGACTGGCGGCAACTATATAACTATATAGATAGCTAAGGGACTTGCGATTTAATGAAGTACCAAATATAAAACCAGAATTGGTGGCGCGGCTCCGCCGCGCCATCGATTCTGGTAAATCTGGATTGGCATCTTATTTTCTCGCAAGTCCCTAATAGCTACAGTCACTTGACTTAGGACAAATCAAAACCCAAGAAGCGATAGCTTAACCACGCCATTTGACCTTAGGTAAAATTTGCTTCTGGTCAATGCGATCGCTATATCTGACTGCAAAATTGAGTAATGAATCGAGTAAGGCATCAGAGAGAAAGTGAGGTTGCAAACCAAGATCTAGCAGATTAGTGTTTTTAGCATTGAAGTAATGCTCTTCTAACTCAACACGGGGATTATCGATATTTTGCACTTCGACCTTGATCCCTAGGGTCTGCCCCGCTTTCTGCACCATGTATGCAAGGTCACGGATCGAGAACAGCTCGGTAAATTGGTTGAAGACGCGCATTTTGCCAGATTCTGCTGGGGTGGCGATCGCCAGTTCGATACAGCGCACCGTGTCGCGGATATCAAGGAAACTCCGTGTTTGCCCTCCTGTGCCATAGACAGTTAAAGGATGTCCAATCGCTGCTTGGATGCAGAAACGATTGAGCGCTGTACCAAAAACACCATCATAATCAAGACGGTTAATTAGTAATTCGTCAGTGCCAGTTTCTTCGGTAAGTACCCCATAGACTACGCCTTGGTTGAGATCGGTCGCTCGCAAGCCCCATGTCCGACAGGCAAACTGAATATTATGGCTGTCATGGACTTTACTGAGGTGATAAAAACTACCAGGCTGTTTGGGATAGGGAAGGGTATCCTTGCGCCCATTATGTTCAATGGTGATATAGCCCTCTTCAATATCGATATTGGGAGTACCATACTCGCCCATTGTTCCAAGTTTGACTAGATGGCAGTCTGGGTTATGCTCCTTGATGGCATAAAGTAAATTGAGCGTACCAACAACATTATTAACTTGAGTGAGTACGGCATGTTCGCGATCGATCATTGAGAATGGTGCTGAACGCTGTTCACCGAAATGCACGAGGGCTTCGGGTTCAAAATTACGAAATGTTTTTTGCAAAAATTCGTAATTTGTGATGTCGCCAATAAACAGATCGATTTTTTGACCTGAAACAGCTTGCCACTTATAGATCCGATCTTGAATAGAGGCGATCGGTGTTAGAGTCGCAACGCCTAACTCATTATCCCAATGTCGGCGAATTAAACTATCTAACACACCAACTTCATACCCTTTATTGGCGAGATGTAAAGCTGTCGCCCATCCGCAATAACCGTCGCCACCAATTACCAGTACTTTCATGAATTCTGTGGGTTACAAAAATTTCGAGTTACAGTTTCCAAATTAACCCTATCAGGATTTATCTCATTTGTGATGCACAAGACCGAAATTTATTAAGTTGTATGTGTCAGGGAATACAAGCAAGATATAAATTGAAGAGATTGCTGGTAGATAGCCCAGCCACTTTGCGATAAGTTTTCCTGTTTTGATATTTGTGGATAAATATCGCTAATTTTGACGCAAACTTTTATAATAAACTTTCGTGTACTCACGCAATTTAGCCGATCGCAGCTTTTGGTCGGCAAGTGTAATCTATGGAATAATAGCCAAGATTATTCAAGATTTATTCAAAAGCTATTCACAAAAAGCTATTCACAAAAAGCTATTCATTATTTAGCCTAGGACGATCAGCCAAGTATGCTTTCGATTGCTGAACTTGCCCATAAACGAAATCCCGAAGCGATCGCCAAGATTATTTATCAGGAGTTGCAGTGTCTTGACATTGATCGGCTAAATATTGATGTGGATATTGTTGATAGTAGCTTGGAAGTACAAATTCGGACAGATTCCGCCCTAGACAAAGAACAACTGCTGACAATTGTCCGTAATGGACTCCAAGAATTGCATATAGAATCAATAGCTAAATTTAAAATCCACTGTTGGCGCAATGATGAGGAAATGCATGAACAGCGCCCACTCTGGACGGAGCAATTTATGCTAGATCTACCCAAATCATCACTTTTAGGATTGGAATCAAATTTAGAGGCTCCACTCTCGCCAACAACAGGTACACCTACCACAAGCTTGCCTGAAAACCAATCCTCGGAAACGCGAGCACCAGAAACCCAACTTTCTAAGCAGTCGGTTCTACAACAGGCTATCTCTAAGATCGCTCCCACTAGTCCTCAAGCAAAACAACCAGCCGTTGCAAATTCAGAAAAGCCATCCCTAGAAAAGCCATCCCTAGAAAAGCCGTCTTTAGATGAGCATTTCCCTAGGTCATCAATTGTCCTTGCCAATCCTAAAGAGGGAAAAAGTCAGGCAAATATCAGCTATTGGCAATTATTATTGGTAGGCTTATCAATTGTCTTACTAGGTTTGGGAATTGGTGCTTCCGTAAGAGCCTTGACCTCGAAGATTGCAACCGAGAACGGTTCAGCTCCAGCCAACCCCAGCCAAGTAATGGACACGACAAAAAACACAGGAACTGGCAATCCTAATGCGATCGCGGAAACACCTAACCCCAATTCCCCCAAGGTAGCAAAAGCCAATGGCTCTCTCACGGATGAGCCGATTTCCGCCAATGCCATTCCCCAGCAAGAAGAACAAGTCATCACTTTAGAAAAATTCAACCGCATTCAAAAAGGTATGTCGGTCGAACAGGTGGATAAAATCTTTGGGATATCAGGTAAAGTGATCGCCGAGAATAGTTCAAGCAATGGTAACGGCAAAGTTTATTCTTGGAAGAATTCTCAGGGGAGCAATGCGATCGTGGAGTTTAAGGATGGGCAAGTCGTCGCAAAAGCCCAAGCTGGTCTATAGAGATAGCGAAGGACTAGTGGCGGCGCGAAGCGCCGCCACTAGTCCTTTGGCTTTTATATTTAATTGAGGAAGTTGGGATAACTTTTATGAAGGCAGCTATATTGCTATAAAATTACACATTGGGTAGGCTAACTAATTTTTTGATTCAGGCAGCTAGGAAAACCCAGTAAAAGCCTTGTGGGAGAAAATTTTTGGGTATCGATTTACGCAGCTACGTCTATTTGGACAATTTACAGCGACAACATGCTGCCTATTTAGGAACGATCGCACAAGGATTTTTGCCCTTACCAGGGGACACTTCCCTCTGGATCGAAATATCTCCAGGCATTGAGATTAACCGCATTACTGACGTAGCGCTAAAATCGACTTCAGTCCGTCCTGGAGTGCAAATAGTTGAGCGCTTGTATGGATTGCTAGAAATTCATTCTGGAAGCCAAGGAGAAACCCAAGCCGCAGGTCGCGCAATTTTAGAAATGCTTGGCGTTACGGAAGAAGAACGGATTAAGCCAAGGTTGCTGTCCAGTCAAATTATTCGGAATGTGGACGCACATCAAACACAACTGATTAATCGGTTTCGGCGCGGTCAAATGTTACTTTCAGGACAGACTCTATACATTATGGAAGTTGAACCTGCTGCCTATGCGGCTCTTGCCGCCAATGAAGCGGAAAAAGCCGCATCTATTAATATTTTAGAAATTGTGGCAGTAGGTAGTTTTGGACGTTTATATCTTGGCGGTGAGGAGCGAGATATTATGGCAGCTTCGGTAGCAGTGCTAAATACAATTAACAATGTCAGAGGTCGGGATGTCTATAGTAACGATCGCAAAGAATAATCAACATAGGCAAATAACTAGGCGTAATTAAACCCCAAAACCTGCGGTGCACGCGCAGCGTGCGCCGCAGGTTTTAGATCTGGATTTTAATTATGCTGAGATACTTAGAGATCATCTTCCCAACCACAACATTTACAGCGCCATTGTTCTGGTGGTAAACGCATCCTCGAGAAGGGAGTTCGACACTCTGGACATTTACCTGTGAAGATAGGATGCCAACCACATTCTGATTCCATAGCGGGATCGTAACTTTGGGGATCGTCGGGTTTCCACAGTTCCGCAGAGACAAAATCCGAGCAGACTCCCCACTCTGGTCCATAGGGATGCACTGCACAGACCAATAACTGAGTGTGGGCGTAAAAATTGCAGCGATCGCAGAGGGATATTTTTGCCATATTTATATTTTATAGCTGTCGCTAAGTATATCAGTCCATAAACCTCAAGCAGAGAATGGCGGGGC
>NZ_ALWB01000067.1 GCF_000332215.1 Pseudanabaena biceps PCC 7429 | reverse complement strand
CGCTACGCGGGCGGTATGCTCTTCTAGGTTTTAAGTTTACTTATGCCTAGCTACTTATATATTTTTTATAGTAAAAACTTATAGTAAAACTACTTGTTTCATCATAATTACTAGATAACTATCGAAAAAACAAAAATAGAAAGGTTAAGGTTAAAGAACGCGATCTATATTGCTATATGGCATATTCTTTGAGTTTAACCCTAAAAGATCTAGATACTCAGAAAGTAAGAACAGGCAGTACCAAGCTACCCAATCCTTATTTTAAAATCGCCCCCTCTAAATCACTAACTAAGTAAAGTTATGGCAAATATATTTTCGATTTTAGTTGTTGATGATGAACCGAATAATTTTGACGTACTTGAGGCATTCTTGAGCGATCGAACTTACCATTTGTATTATGCAGCTAGTGGTAAAAATGCGATCTCTTGTCTTGAAAAATTTCAACCCGATCTCATTTTATTAGATGTAATGATGCCAGAGATGGATGGCATTGAGGTTTGTAAACGGATAAAGGCAATCCCACAATGGAAAGTTGTCCCGATCATTATGGTGACAGCTCTAAGCGCCAAATCCGATCTTGCCGACTGTCTGAATGCAGGAGCGGATGATTTCATCAGCAAACCGATCAACAGTCTAGAACTGCGCGCAAGGGTAAACTCGATGCTCAGAATCAAGCGCCAGTACGACGATATCCAAACCCTATCAGTTATTCAAGAAAATACGATCAATATCCTTGAAAGCACACTCAATGAATTGCGGGGAAATCTGGCCTCTCGGTTGTCCCACGAAATAAATACCCCTCTCAACGGTATTATCGGCACTATCGACCTGCTAAAGGAAGATCTGGAGAACATGGATATAACCGAAATCCGCGAGATGCTGGGATGGGCAGATGAATCAGCCCATCGTTTAGAAAATTTAACGAAAAAATTTCTGATCTATCTAGAGCTTGAAATATCCACTATTCGGCAGCAATCCTTTGAGTCGACTCATACGAAATTTTCGGCTTCTGGCATTGAAACCCTGATCAAATCCTATACTAAGAATAGCGGACGGGTCGAAGATATCGTATTTTCCCTTGAGGACGCGGATATCATACTGCCATACCGATATCTTTTGACAGTCATCCATGAATTAATCGATAATGCTCTCAAATTTTCCTCACTTGGGACAATGATTAAAATCGGCGGTAAAGTTGTAGGAGAAATGTTTAACCTATCGATCCAAGACCTAGGGAGGGGTATGACGGAGGAGCAGATTGCCAGAATTGGGGCTTTTATCCAATTCGAGCGGAAGAGTTACGAGCAACAAGGCATTGGTTTAGGTTTGAGGATTGTCAAGAAAATTGTTGAATTAGCGGGTGGGAATTTTTCCATAACAAGTATTTACCAACAGGAAACAACAATACATATTTCTTTGCCGATCGCCCAGAGTTGATCTCAGAGTCCAAAATCCCCAAAATCACCTATGTTCACGCCTCATCCCCCCTTAGACTTAGCGCTGGCGATTATTCGGAATCCCATTATTGTCAATCCCGACATGACAGTGATGGAAGCGATCGCGCAGATGAGTGAGGCACGGTCGAAATGTGCTGCGACCAAATCTGCAAGCAGCCAACTAGAGCAACTGCATATAGAGGTAAGAGCTAGTTGTGTGTTAGTAATCGAAAACGATCAGTTACAGGGCATGATCACCGAACGAGATGTAGTACATTTCAGCGCACAACAGCAAAAGTTAGATCGCTTGACCATACGCGAAGTGATGGTACGTGATGTCTTTACCCTGAAAGAATCGGCCTTTACGGATTTGTTTTTAGCAATTAACTTGCTAAAAACAAATCACATCCGTCATTTGCCGATCATGGACGATCGCGATCGCTTAATAGGACTGGTCACCTATGAGAGTTTGCGCCAAATCTCGCGTCCTCTCGACCTATTAAAGTTGAGGCTGGTGAAGGAAGTCATGACCAAGGAAGTTGTTTGTGCTGAGCCAAATGCTTCCATGTTAGCGATCGCGCAAATGATGTCCACCCATGCGGTCAGCTCCGTCATGATTGTGGAAAGTCAGGAGAAGATTACGGGAGCGTGCCAAATTGCGGTGGGCATTTTGACCGAGCGCGATATTGTCCAATTTCAAGCCTTGGGATTAAATCTGACCAGTTGGATCGCCTCGACACTCATGAGCAGCCCGATTTTTACGGTTATGCCCGAAGATTCACTATTGCTCGTGCATCAGCTCATGGAACAGCGCTTTATCGGTCGTTTAGCCGTAGTGGGGGAACAGGGCGAACTACTGGGCATTATCACCCAGACTAGCCTGCTTCAAGCCCTTAATCCCATTGATCTCTATAGTTTGGCAGAGTATTTAGAAAAAAAAGTAGAACGACTAGAAGAAGAAAAATTAGCTTTATTAAAAACTCGAAATATCGAACTCGAACAAAAACAAGTTATCACCTATCAACAACTGCAAGACGAACTAATTAAGCGCCAAAAAGCTGAATTAGCCCTCCAAGAACTCAACCAGTCCTTAGAACGCAAAGTTGCAGATCGCAATAATGAGATCCGCAATCGCGAAGCTCAAAATCGGGCGATGATTGAAGCAATTCCCGATCTCTTATTGCGAGTTACTAGAGATGGTAAATGCATAGAGTATATTAATTCCTACGATCGCGAAGAGAAATTCCTGCCAATTCAAAACCATCTATCGGAAATTCTATCTCCCGATTTATTGCAAAAGCAGCTAGAAACGATTGATCGCGCGATCGTCACAGGTGAATTGCAAGTATACGAGCATCAATTATATAAACGCGATCGGCTGGTGTTTGAAGAAGTACGGATTATCCCGATTAATGACAATGAAGCCCTGATCATCGTGAGGGATGAAACCGATCGCAAACAGGCTGAAATTGCTTTACAAGAGAGTGAAACTCGATTTCGGCGGATTTTTGAATCAAGCATTGTCGGCATGATGTTTACCAACTTTCATGGTGAGATTACCAACGCTAACGATCGCTTCTTAAATATGTTGGGCTATACCCGCGAGGATCTGCTCGCTAAAAGTATCAACTGGTCGGATATCACTCCCCTCGAATACCTAGCCGCCGATCTCCATGTCATCCAACACCTAAAACTGAGTCGCGAGATCGAACCTTGGGAAAAAATTTACTACCACAAGGATGGACATCCAATCCATGTTCTCATTGGCGTTGCCATGCTCAATGATGATGAATGTGTCTGCATAGTTGTAGATATTAGCGATCGCAAAGAAGTAGAACTCAGATTACAACAGCAGGCGGAGCAGGAAAAATTGTTGGGAAGAATTACCCAACGGATGCGTTCCACTTTGCAGTTAAATGAAGTCCTCAAAACCACCGTTGAAGAAGTTCGCCAAGGTTTAAATGCCGATCGCGTACTGGTCTATCGAGTATTTCCCGATGGTTCGGGCTCAGCTATCGCTGAATCCGTTTTACCCCAATGGCAAAATATTCTTAACATTATCTTTCCTGAAGATATCTTTCCTAATTTTACTGACGATCGGGATTCCAATCGGAATTACGAGCCCAATTCTGAACGCGCGATCCAAGAGCGCGTATTTATCCTAAGTGATCGCAACAATGAAGCCGCACTGCTTACCCCGACCTTAGCAAAGTTCCTGACAGAAATACAGGTCATTGCCAGACTAGCCGTTCCCATCATTCAAAATGGGACGATTTGGGGACTGCTGGTCGCCCATCAATGCGATCGCCCAAGGCACTGGGAAAAAGAGGAAATTAATTTGCTCCAAAAAATTGCCAACCAGTTAGTTATAGCGATTCAACAAGCAAGTCTATTTGAGCAGTTGCAACAGGAACTCAGCGATCGGCAGCTTGCCGAACAGAAACTCACCGAACGGAATCAACAACTAGCTATCTCTAATGAAGAACTCGCTCGGGCAACTCATCTCAAGGATGAATTTCTCGCTAACATGAGCCACGAACTCCGTACTCCCCTAAATGCCATCTTAGGTATGACTGAGGGGCTACAGGATGGAGTATTTGGGGCAATCCATGAAGCACAGGTCAAGGCACTTCAGACGATTGAGCGCAGTGGCTCACACCTACTAGAACTAATTAACGATGTTCTCGATGTTGCCAAAATCGAATCAGGACAGATCGAATTGGAATATTCGCAAATATCCATCAAATCTCTCTGCCAGTCCAGCCTCACCTTTATCAAGCAACAGGCTCTCAAAAAACGCATCCAGATTGAAACCAAATTTCATCACCACTTACCTGACTTAATGGCGGACGAGCGTCGGATTCGGCAGGTTCTGATTAATCTACTCAATAATGCAGTCAAGTTTACCCCTGAAAATGGACATATCACTCTAGAAGTGAATTGTCTGCAATTACCAGATAGAAATCTAGATAGAAATCCAGATAGAAATCTAGAAGCAAATTTCCTCTCAGAAGAACTTCACATCACAAAGGACGGAAACGATGACGGAAAAAATCCAGAAATAAATCAGTATATCCGCATTTCCATCATTGATACAGGCATTGGGATCGCCCCCGAAAATATGCAAAAGCTATTTCAACCATTCATTCAAATAGATAGCGCCCTCAATCGACAATATCAGGGTACGGGATTGGGACTTGCCCTAGTCAAAAGCATCGTAGAAATGCATGGGGGAATGGTAGGATTGACCAGTGAAGTGGGTGTAGGTAGCTGCTTTATGATCGATCTTCCTTACCAAGAACCTTCACAATCGGAAATATTAGAATCTGTTGTAGCCATTGGCAGTCCATCTAGTCAAATTGGAGAGGAACCGTCGCCATTAATTTTGATAGTAGAGGATAATGAAGCTAACATTATGACCATTTCTAGCTATCTATCGGCAAAAGGCTACCATATTTTGCTCGCTAAAAATGGACAGGAAGCGATCGCTTTATCACGATCAGCCGACCCCGATTTAATTCTCATTGCGCTCCAAATGCCAGCTATGGATGGTTTAGAGACAATCTCGGAAATCCGTCAGATTCCCAATTTAGAAGCCATACCAATAATTGCGATGACTGAAACTGCGATAACTGGAATTGCCATGAATGAAATTGCCATGAATGAAATCGCCATGAATGAATTGGGAAATAACTTGGGAAATAACTTGGGAAATGACTTGGGAAATGACTTGGGAAATGACTTGGGAATAGAGTCGGTTCGCGATCTTACAAAGGAACCCAATGAATATTTAAGCAAGCCTGTTAAACTGAGAGAGTTGGCAACGACTATCCATAGACTCTTAACAACAAAATCTTAGATCCCAAACCCATCTCATCCATGAACAAACCATCTATTTTGGTCGTTGACGACGAACCCGACAATTTTGATGTTATTGAAGCACACTTAAGTTTTAGTGAAGAACTCGGACAGAAAAGTGATAACTATCAACTGCATTACGCAGCTAATGGCAAAAATGCGATCGCTTGTTTAGACGCAGTCGAACCCGATCTAATTTTGCTAGATGTGATGATGCCAGAAATGGATGGCTTCGAGGTTTGTAAATGTATTAAAGCAATGCCTCAATGGCGAGCCGTACCCATTATTATGGTCACTGCTTTAACGGGGAAAAAGGATCTTGCCCAATGTTTGTTTGCAGGAGCGGATGACTTTATTAGTAAACCAGTCAATCGCTTAGAGTTATCCGCCAGAGTGCGATCAATGATTCGCATTCATCAGCAATACCAGCAGTTAGCGGTTTTTAATACCCAATTAGAAGCCATGGTGCAACAGCGCACATCCCAGTTGCAAGCGATGATTTTTGAAGATGCCCTCACCAAACTTCCCAGTCGGACATGGCTGATCGATCAATTAAGCCAAAGATTACGTTCAGAAGAATCATCCCTTGCCTTGGTCTATATCGACTGCGATCAATTCAAACTGGTCAATGGTTCCTTTGGTCATGCGGTGGGCGATCAGTTGCTCAAAGCGATCGCCCACCGCTTACAACAACATCTTCAGAATGGCTATAGGTTGGCAAGGATGGGCGAAGATGAATTTTGCTTTTTGCTTAACCAGATTGAAGATCGTTCGAGCCTTGAAGCTTTTATTCACAATATTTTCAAGAGTTTTTCTCAACCATTTTTAGTCGCAAATTGTGAAATCTTTCTTACCGTTTGTATGGGGATTGCACTGAGTAGGAATAAGGATCAACAGCCTGAAGAACTTTTGCAAGACGCAGATACGGCCATGTATCAAGCTAAATTACGCGGCAAGGAGAGCTATCAAATCTTTGATCGACAGATGCATCTGGAGATGTTTAACCGCTTAATTCTTGAGAACGATCTGCAAAGGGCTATAGAACAACAGGAGTTTATTCTCTATTACCAACCCATCATCGATTTACAAACCAATAAACTGGCAGGATTTGAAGCCCTAGTAAGGTGGAAACATCCCGAACGAGGAA
Organism: Pseudanabaena biceps PCC 7429; assembly: GCF_000332215.1. Lineage (GTDB taxonomy): Bacteria > Cyanobacteriota > Cyanobacteriia > Pseudanabaenales > Pseudanabaenaceae > Pseudanabaena > Pseudanabaena biceps. The sequence continues at coordinate 17,178 of NZ_ALWB01000067.1, read as the reverse complement.
TGGTATCCCCCGCCGAGTTCATCCCCAGTATGGAAACTACAGGCTTAATCGTCCCTGTGGGCATGTTGGTATTTAAACAAGCCTGCCAACAACTCCGCGCTTGGCATCTCATGGGATGGACAGAGATCACGATCAGTATCAATCTTTCAGTACGTCAATTCGCTTGCTCGACCCTTCTTGCCGATATCGATCGCATTTTAGAAGAAACTGCGGTTAATCCCGCCAATCTCAAACTAGAAATTACCGAAAGCGCGATTATGGACAATGCGGAAACGGCGATCGCCCTTACCAAAGAACTGCGATCGCGCCAAATCCAGATTAGCATCGACGATTTTGGAACTGGATATTCTTCCCTCGGCTATCTCCATCGATTCCCCGTCGATAGCCTCAAAATTGATCGTTCGTTTGTAAGCCAAATTCAATCAGAAGGACGAAACTATCATGTCGTTGATACCATCATCGCCCTCAGTAATCAACTCGGGCTAGCCGTAATTGCCGAAGGAATTGAAACCAAAGAACAATTGGAATGGTTGCAAAAAGTTCAATGTCAATATGGACAAGGCTATTTCTTCAATCGTCCCCTACCAGCATCAGAAATTGAAAAAATCTACCTGCAACCATAACTTACAGCGCTTTGCGCTCAAAGCCAAACCAATAAATTTTTTGAGATTGTTGCGAAGCAACAATCTCAAAAAATTTATTGTGGTTCGTTTGATGGGAAATTGCTGTAAAAGGGAAGGGCAGAGCTTAGCTCTGCCCTTCCCTTTTAGTTAATTAGATTAGCCCAGCAACTGCTTAGCACGATTGGCGATCGCCTCAGCATTCATGCCATTAAAGTCAAACAACTGACCTGCTGAAGCCGTTGTCTCACCTCGCTTCCATGCAAACACATCGCGCTTGCTATTACTGCGCAGCATCACAGGTTCCAGCATGGCTGAAGCCCCACCGACCACCCCAATCAGAGCATCACCAGCAAAGAAAGCCTCAAAATCAGCATCGCTCAGGAACTTCCCATCTGGTTCAGAACAAGTATTCCACGCCACATCACTTTCGCGATAGAGACGGCGAGGGCTAACAATCGAGACAATCTTGGAACCAATCCCTTGTTCGGCAAGTTTCTGTGCCGCTTCATATACAGGGAGCAACATCATATCGCCGATTACAGCAAAGACAACCTTCTTACTACCTGCAATTTCTTGCAAGGTAATTGCGCCATCTTCCAGAGCTTGTCTGGTTTGCGCAAAACTAGTACGGATTGGTAAAGGCGATTTACTGGCGGTAATGACCACACCTTTATTTACTGCCTTTAGCGCCCATTCATAGCAAACTTGAATGCTATTAGCATCGAGAGGGAAGAGGGGAAATATATTGCCATTACGCATCATTGAGGCGAAGTAGCCTTCAATTTCAGGACGTTGGTGCGTCCAACCGTTACGCCCCTGCTCTAAAGCCCCTGCGGTAAATAGACAAACCGTTGCAGGAGTAGGGCGGCGTAACTCAGCCATAGCTTGAGTGACGGTCTGCCAAATGGGAAGCCCATTAATCGCAAAGGATTCGTAGGAACACCAGAGCGTCCGACTACCCATCAACGCTAAGCCCACTGCCAAACCAGCACAGGCATCTTCGCTTAGAGGTTCGTAAACCTGTCCATTTGGCTCTTGGTTATAGAGCGCATCAACAGTGGGGTGATTGATCTTTAGCGCTTGGTTAATATTGGCAATTCCTGAAGCTTCATTTCCATCTGCATTGGTTACGATATAGCTCTTATCGGTTTGTCCAACATAACCGACTAAGCGACCCATGGCAGTGGTAGAAATCTTGGATTCATTGATCGCATATTCTTCTAAGGGCAAGGTTCCCAAATCAATTAGAGGTAATACGGATTCTGTGACCGCTGTTTTAGAAGAAGAACCGCCACCAGCCCATTCGAGATTGGTGCGAACGGTTTGCCAAGCCTCAGGATTGAGCGCGCGCGCCTTTAACCCCGCCACGATATCGATATTATCGAGTGTGTGATGGGCATAAAGATTATGGGATTTCGCGCCGCGTGCGTGAACTCCTGCGCCTTTAAGTTGCTTGATGATGAATACAGTCAGCTTGCCACCAAAAGCAAATTTTGCCGCCTTATCCACGCCAACAAGCACCGCCTCAGTAAAGGCAAGCCTTTGTTTTAGAGAAAAAGCCGTACTATCAACATAGGCTCCTTCTTGATCGCGATCATCAAAATCTTTGGCATCGATCAAAATCACTTCATCAAAGCCATTACCTTGCCAGAAAGCAATCATTTCCGCATTGGTCTTAGTCGAAACCATACTGTGATGCTCTTGACTAAAACCGTTCCACACCAGAATCGGAATGAAATTAGTAACTTCAGGATAGGCGGTATGAAAATGGGCGATCGAACTAATCGGATAGGGTTCGCCCATGCCACCATCACCCATCGTCACGGGAAATAGCTTGTCACGGTGCAAAAGTGCCGCAGCCATGGCAAAATGTTGCCCCTGTCCGAGGGGACCCGCAGGAGCCAGAATTCCTGGAATATATCCCGACAAATGACCGAGTAAGCCATGTTTCTCGCGATAGCGATCGCGCATTTGATTCACGGTACTAATGCCCATATCTTCAAGGGAGCGATCCAGAAACATGGCACTGTAATAACCAGGGGCATGATGTCCCACTTCGGTGGGCATATTTTTATGCCCCAACATATAAAAAGCAGCCACAGCTTCTGCACTGCTAGCAAATCCGCCTGGATGCCCTGATGCTTTACTGGCTGTGACCTGTAAAGTGAGATATCGCAAGGCATCAGCGGCAAGCAAGGTTTGAAATACTGCCGCGCGATCGCGCGGATCGCTCACACCAGATTTGTCTGGACTAAGCACGGGAATACGGCCTAGCTCGTCGAACCCCTCCAACGGTTCACCAAAGTACTGAATGCCTTCACAAAAAGCGGGAGTAGCTGAGATCGTATTGTTAGGGGTTGCGACCATAGATTTTTTTGACCTTGGATTTGTCTTGACTAGGGATTTAACTATGAAATGAATAGAGATTAAGAAATGTTGAAATTTCTTCTAAGAGACATTTTAGTATGTACTGGGCACAGAGACCGAATGCGATTTTGCAATTAAATACACAATGCAAATATGCAATCAAACATATAGCAAGGCAAGTTTTGCGCAGCCCTCCTCTTCTTGAGGTTGATTTTGTCCAAATAGTTACAGCCCTTTGCGCTCAAACCCAAACTAGGGAAATTTTTGAAAGCGTTGCAAAGCAACGCTTTCAAAAATTTCCTTGTGGTTCGTTTGATCGGTAATTGTTGTAAGTTTACTTATGCTTAGCTACTTAATGTGAGTTCGGGATAATTTGAAACGGGCTTTGAGAATTTACCAGCTTAACCCGAACTGACGTTAATTAGAAAGGAAGCGCAAAGCGCTTCCTTTCTAGAAGTTAGCGAACGTTGGGGAAGACTCGCTGAGTTTCCAGAGCTTATGTAAGTAGAACTCAACGCGATCGCCTAAGGCTGTCACTAGAGTTCCTTCTTCTGCCGAGAGATCGCTAGAAATCCAAGTGCCGCTAAAGCACACTTCAACATAGCGATCGTCAACTCTATCTACGCTGATCTTGCTAGCGAGGTGATCTGCCATCACCGATTTTAAGAATAGAAGGTCAACGACATCGGCGGTAAGGAGAAAGGCAGCCCGACTGGACTCGATATGGATAGATAAGCCCGATCGCAGACTGAGCAATGTCCGATTTGTGACAAACGTCTCTAAAGAGACATCTAATCTCTCTAAATGCAATCCAGCTTCAGTGTAAGTGAGTTTCAACATTGGGATTGATTCTCCAGAATATACCGCTCTAAATAGGAGGCAATTTTCAAGTTGCCATGGACAACTTGAAAATTGCTATTTGAAAATTGCTATTTGAAAATTGCTATGTGGATCGCTATCCACTGTTGTTTTCTTGCTGCGATCGCCAGAATTTTTCTGCAAAAGCAACGGTGGGATGCATCGGCGCTTTGGGCTTAATACGTAGAGGCATATTGGCTTCTTGAGGAGTGCGGTTTCCCTTACGGTGATTGCAACTCTCGCAGGCAATAACTACGTTTTCCCAAGTATTCAGTCCCCCCTTTGCGCGAGGGATTACATGATCGATCGTCAGTTTTTTGTTGCTGCCACAGTATTGGCAAGTGTGGTTGTCACGGCGCAAAACTTCTCTACGGGCAACGGGCGGGACTCGCCAAAATCTTTCCGATTTGGTCAAGGTCAGGCGAATATGTTCTGGCACTTGTAAAACCAATTGCGGTGAAATGATTTGCCAAGTTTGTTGGCTGAGCATTTCAAGGGGTTCGGCACGACCAGTGATTAACAAAGCGATCGCCCGCTTGATATCGATCTGACCGACTGGTAGGTAGTTCTGCGAAAATACAACTACCGATTGCCTTAATACTTCTGGTTCGTATTGGCTGATGGGCTTCATTGGCTTCTCCTCACAGGTAAAAAAATGCCCCCGCTTTCCTAAGTGTGAAAGCGGGGGCGAAAGACTTGAGCGTCTACTCGTTATGTTGGTACAGCAATATTTCTGTACCTCCCGCTTGGGTATGTCTCTGGATGAATTGCATTAATAACTCGGCTGGAGCTGGTAAATCTGCTTGAGCTGGCGAGAGATTCTCTCAGCGAGCCGCCTTGTTTTGCCGAACGTTCGCAAGGTTCTAAATTGTCGCGATCGCCAAAAATATCGTCACGAATTTCCATTGTATCCTCACCCAAAATGGTCGTGGCAAATCCAGATATGACCAAGGCATTGGCGCACTGCCCAACTTGGGGATATCCGATCTGATGCTGACTGATGGGCGAATAGGGCTTCATGGAAATGTACTTTGAATTATTGAGAAAGTCATACTACACTTGTAGTATAAACATGGATTCCCCACTTTGTAAACTAACTAGGAGAAAAAATATGCAGACACTACACCAAATGCCTGCGACCACAGACATGGAAGTTACTAGCATTCGCCTAGAGCGAGAGCTAAAGGAAAAGCTCAAAGAGCTGGCGGGAGGACAAGGTTATCAGGCTCTCATCCGAGGTGTTCTTTGGGATTATATTGATAATAGACAAATTACACCGATGCAGAAAAGGGTCTCGCCTGAACAGATCCGCGCCAGTGTTACGGCAACAGCCCAGAGAAATGAGTCCTGCGCTCTTACTGGCAAAACCATTAGATCGCAAGAGTCGATGTTTTTAGGATTGACAACCAGTGGTGATTGGGTTCCCCTGAGTGTGGGCAGTCTTTAAAAACTAAGAAGGGACGCTTTGCGTCCCTTCTTAGTTGCTCGTTAATTCTTGGAGAACTTTTTTATACTTTTCTAAACGTTGGAAATCTTTTTCTGTGGGGTGGGGAATCCGACTAATGTCCATATTGTGGGTGAGATCGGCGATCTTTACTTTGCAGGCGATCGCATTAGATTTCAAACGGACAACATAATCGTCATAACTCTCGCCATCCAGCTTAGTAATAGCGGCAATCGCATCGGTAATAAATTCAGGGAAACCCTGCTGCACTAGATCGGCAATGGTCAGAGATGAGTCCTCGACTGCATCATGCAAAACTGCCACGATCTTACTTTCAATCGTGTCCATTTGCGACATCAAGGTTAAGGGATGTGAAATGTAAGGCTTGCCAGCTTTATCAAGTTGTCCAGCGTGAGCCTGATTGGCGATCGCGATCGCCAGAGCTAAAAGTTTTTCAAAGTCTGGTTCAAAGTTTGGCATAGAAACGAATACAGGTTAATGCGATCGCTACCTCATCAGCACATTGCTGAATCGCCGCAATATCTCCCAAGCTTACAGCATTGGCATCTTGCCAGCCCAATGCCAAAATCCCTAACACCTCATCGCGAAAAGTAATCGCGATCACCACACTGGTTTTGCAGGGTTGGGCGGAATTAGTTTTCCCATCAGCATCTAGGGAGATCTGGGATTTTCCCGTAGATATCGCTTGCTGGACTAAGGGATCGCTGGCTAAATCCCAAATGTTATGACCACATTTAGCATGGGTATTGCTCAAAGCCCCCTGTTCGACCAACTGCATAATCGCGCCATCGGCACCGAAATTCTGGCAGAATGCATCAGCTAGGGGCATTACACAGCTATCGAGTCGATCAGACTGCTGGGCAATTTGGACAATGACTGACAATAGGGCATTCTGGGCTTGCGAGCGGATTAGTTCCTCGGAGCGCTGCTTAAGCACATCGTAGGTTTGCGTGGCTTCCGAGACAACTAATTTAAGTTGGTCTGGCTCCCAAGGTTTAGTAATATATTTATGAACTTGACCCGAATTAATCGCATCGATCAGGTCAGTAATATCGGTATATCCCGTCAAGACAATTCGCATTGTGTCAGGGAAATCAGAGACAGTGCGGCTGAGAAACTCAGTACCGTTCATCTCAGGCATCCTTTGGTCGGAGATGATCGCTGCCATCTCGCCTTCTTTTGCCAGAATTTCCAGCGCTTTAATGCCCCCATCAGCACGGAACACGGTAAACTCTCTACGGAACGTGCGATATAGCAAATCTAGGTTATCTTGCTCATCATCAACCACCAAGAGCTTGGGCTTTTTGGCTGGATTTACTTTATTTGACTCGACTGTGGAAAATAAAGAAGAGGTCATGAGCAGAATTTATTTGAATCAGTGACTGCAACTATAGCAATGCTAGCTAAATAAAAACATACAAAATATGTAGTAATTTTAAATCCTTTCAAAGATTTTAGATAGTTGCGTGAGTAAAAGCTAAGTTAGCAATCCCTCGTAACTATATTAACTAATAGCTGCAATCAATAGTTGCGACATTATGCTTGCAATATTAAGAGGCGCAAAGCGCCCCTTAATATATTAATTAAAAAAGCTTCACTTGTGATGATTATCGCTTTTTAATATTTAAGCTTTAACCGCTTGACGGCTAACTTGGGTCAATTCACCTTTAGCATACTTAGCTGCAAATTCATCAAGCCCAATTTGCTTGATCTTGCTAGCTTGCCCAGCAGCTTCAAATTGAATATAGCGATCGGCACATACTTTTTGCATGTATTTGATCGAAGGCTTCAAGAAGTGACGGGGATCGAACTCCTTAGGAGCCTTTGCCAAAGCTTCACGTACTGCCGCAGTAATGGCAAGACGACAGTCAGTGTCGATATTAACTTTACGAACGCCACATTTGATTCCCTTTTGAATTTCTTCAACAGGTACACCGTAAGTTTCAGGAATTGCGCCACCATACTCGTTGATTAGGGCAAGGAGATCTTCAGGAACAGAAGAAGAGCCATGCATAACGAGGTGGGTATTAGGTAGACGGTTATGAATTTCTTCGATGCGGCTGATGGCAAGAATTTCGCCAGTAGGCTTGCGCGTAAACTTGTAAGCACCGTGGCTGGTACCGATCGCTACAGCAAGCGCGTCAACTTGAGTGCGCTCAACAAAGTCCGCAGCTTCATCGGGATCGGTCAATAGTTGCGAGTGATCTAATGCACCTTCAAATCCATGACCATCTTCGGCTTCACCCTTACCTGTTTCGAGGGAGCCTAGACATCCGAGTTCACCTTCAACGCTAGCACCAATTGCGTGAGCAACCTTAACAACTTCAGCTGTAACAGCTACGTTGTAATCATAGCTAGCAGGGGTTTTGGCATCAGATTCTAGCGAGCCGTCCATCATAACGCTAGTAAAGCCATTTTTGATTGCTGAGTAGCAAGTTGCAGGCGCATTACCGTGATCTTGGTGCATCACGATGGGGAGATGGGGATAGGTTTCGGCAGCAGCCAAAATTAAGTGACGCAAGAAATTTTCGCCAGCATAGGAGCGAGCACCACGAGAAGCTTGAAGGATCACAGGGCTGTTGGTTTCATCAGCAGCTCTCATGATCGACTGGATCTGCTCCATGTTGTTTACGTTAAATGCAGGGATGCCATATCCGTTTTCAGCCGCATGATCGAGCAGCAGGCGCATTGGTACTAAAGCCATATTTAAAATCTCTCTTAGATTAGATCGAGCTTATTCGATTATGAACAATCTTAAATCATTTTGAAGACTTAAATAAATCAAAAAAATATGGATGCTAGCCTGCGATCGCAAAATTTATCGCTATAGCCAAGTAAGTGAAGGTATCACCGCAACTCTATTGCCGCTCTCTATTGCCGCTCTACAGAATGGGGATGACTAGGGTTGGAATTTTTCTATAGCAACGTAAGGTTTGCTTAGGACATAAAACCCTAAAGATGAGTGGCGGCGCAGAGCGCCGCCACTCATATTTGGCGGTTTATGTCCTAAGCGAACCTTACGTTGTTATATTTAGTCAGCTATTTCCCGCCCAGAGGTTGAGGTTATTGGCACGAGGAATTAACAATTTAAATCTGTGAAATATAAGCGTAAGGTTTTTATCCGAAATTTAGCCCAAAAATCATTGTAAAACTTCATGATAATGGTTTTCACAAACTGCTCAAGCTGCCTTGTTAAAAAATTGGTATAAAATAGGTAAGCCCGATGCGATGAGAACTTTATGGAGTCCGCTCAACTGCCCGTAGAAGAAAATTTAAATCCCTCCGCTCAAGGAGAGTCCTCCGAAGCGATCGCCATATCAGCAACTTTAGGTGAGCCAATCGCTGAAAATATGACCAAACAGCCATCTAACGATAGTAGCGAAGTTATTACTGAAACTACTGCGATCTCAGATTCAGAAAATATAGCTGTAGCTGTTGAGGAATCTCTGAAAGAGATTGAGTCAGAAGGGGTTTCAGATAACTTATCAAATAATTTATCAAATAATTTAGAAGTTACATTATCAGAAGTGTCAGATGAAATATTAGAGAAAACCGCAATAATCGCGCAATTAAAACAGGAAGAAACGGATCTCAAAGCAGAACTTGATCGCCTCAAAACCACCAAGTCAAAAGTTTTACAGGATCAAATAGACGATTTACAAGCTGGCATCATTCGTCTCGCTCAAGCCGATGTCGCTCGCCTCGAATATCAAAAACAAGAACTCCAAGCCGCGATCGCCGTTCTTGAAAAACGCAAAGATCGTCTTGACAAAGAGATGACCAGCACCTATGCAGGGGTGTCACAGGATATTGCGGTAAGGGTACAGGGTTTCAAAGACTATCTCGTTGGGAGTTTACAGGATTTAGTCGCGAGTGCCGAAAAGCTCAATCTCGTCGCTCCATCCCCCCAGCCCGTCGTCGAAACTGTCGCAGCAGCAGAAAAGAAACCAGTTACCGAATCCGAACCATTACTACTCTCTGGACAGACCTTTGCTGAATATAAGCAACGGGTCGATCAGTTATTAGATCGCTATCGCACTCTTCCCGATTACTATGGACCTGCATGGAAGCTCAGACGCACTTTCGAGCAAGTTCATGCCGATCGCGTTTCTAAGTGGTTTTTTGAGCAGTCTGGGCGTGGCGCAATTCGGACGATGGGAACCCGCTTGCAAAACATCCTCGTCACTTCAGCTTCGATATCGGTCTTAAAATCTGTTTATGGCGAAAAATTACGGGTCTTGGTCTTAGCTACTTCCCCCGAACGTCTCGGAGAATGGCGACGGGGTTTCCAAGACTGTTTGGGGTTAACCCGCGAGCATTTTGGCTCTGACAAGGGTATCGCTCTTTTTGAAGATCCCGAGCCTATGGCAACTAAGGGCAATCGCCTTGTTAAAGAAGGACTAATGCCCTTAATAATCATTGATGAATCCGAAGAAATTATCTCCGTCGAGCTATTGCGGTTTCCTCTGCTAATTGCCTTTGGTGGAGCGGCTGACCCCAAACCTGCTGCTCCCTCAACCTATATGAATCGTGATAATAATCGCGAAAGTCAAAATAATCGGGACTATATTCGAGAAGCTCCGCGCGATAATTTCCGTAATACGGGACAAGAGCGAGACTATGGAGCAAAAGAACGCGATAGTCGCAATAGGGGCTATGAATCGAGAGACTACCCAAGCCGCAATTATAACGAACCTCGTAATACGGGTTATGGAGGTGGTGGACGCAACAATCAGGACTCCGACTGGGATTGGTAAACATAAAATAAATGGGCGCAATGCGCCCATTTATTTTATTTATAGCTGCCGTCAACGGTATCAAAAGAGGGTTGCCGCGCGGAGCGCGGCAACCCTCTTTTGGGGTTTATGACCTTATACAGTTGACGGCAACTATATAAGGTCGGGCATCTTGCTTTTCCATAGGGAAATTTTTGGGGTCAAGCTTCATCGGGAAGATAAATATTTTGTCTGACACAGTTGCGTCCCTCGGCTTTGGCGAGATATAGAGCCCGATCGGCAGCTTTGAGTAAATGCACTACTTGAAAATCTTGCGATGGGAAAAGCGTCGCAACACCGCAACTAATCGTGACATGATCCGCAACTTTTGAGTAGGCATGGGGCAATTGCATCGATCGCACAATTTCGTTCGCCCTAATTGCCACATTCATACCGCCATCCGCATCGGTATTAGGCAAAATAATTGCAAATTCTTCTCCGCCATAACGCGCCACTAAATCCGCAGGACGATTAGTGGACTTACTGATGGCCTGTGCGACTTCTTGGAGACAGCGATCGCCCTCTTGATGCCCGTAGTTATCGTTATAGTTTTTAAAAAAATCGATATCACATAGTACTAAGGAAATTGGCAGTTGCTCCCGATGCGATCGCCGACATTCCTGTTCAAGATATTCATCCAAACATCGACGGTTGGCAACTTGGGTTAAGCCGTCAATGGATACCAACCGCCTTAATTCTTGGACGACAATTGCTAATTGTTGATTAGCGGCTTCAAGCTGCTGGCGCAGATTGGCTTGATCGAGCAGGCGGCGAACCCTTTGGCGCAACACCGCCCAATGGATTGGTTTAGTTACATAATCAGAAGCACCCACTTCATAGGCTCGATCAACGGATTCGCGATCTTCAAGGGCGGTAATAATTAAAACAGGGGTGTGATCTCCATGGGGCAGCTTTTGCAACTGCGAACAACATTCAAATCCATCGAGGATGGGCATCATCGCATCTAACAAGATCATATCTGGGTGGCATTCTTGGTAGATCCTTAAAGCCTCCATACCATCGGAAGCTTCTACCACTTGATAGTTTTCCCGCTCCAGATAGCGCACCAAAATTTTTCTCATAAACAGATCGTCATCCACAATTAAAATCAGCGCAGGCTTGGATGGCGACAGGTCGAGAATATTTAGTTCTTGGCTTGGATGCTTATTGCGATCACTAATATCGTCGATTGCCATTACATAATTAGACAGTGAAATTAACATTAATCATAGATTTTTCTAATGTAAGAGTTTAGTGATATTTTTGCCGCTCTAACTCAGTTTTAACATGGGCAAATTCATCAGTAATTTTATTGATTTTGAGATCTAAACCCTCATATTTGCTATTACGTAGATTTGTTTCCAACTCATGGCATAGTATTGCTAGATCTTCTGCACCAATCACGCTGCTACTGGATTTTAAAGTATGGGCTGTCCTCAATATCTTTGCAAAATCTTTCTGTGCAAAGCTAGTATATAGCTCTTGGAGTAGCGATCGCGCATTATCTAAGTAACTATCAATCAATTCATTCAAAAAATTAGGATCTTCGCCACCGATATGAATGGCTGCTTCATGAAGAGTGGTCATATTAATTGAAGTCATAATGGATGAATTATTAGGAGTAGCCGCAGGACATTCTTGTAGAACTCTCACAAGTTCAGAGTTACGGATCGGTTTACTGAGATAGTCATCCATCCCTGCGGCAAGACAAATTTCGCGATCGCCTTGCATAGCATTAGCCGTCATGGCAACAATGCGGGGTCTGGTCGCGAACTTACCATCTTGCCAGTTTTGATAGATTTTTTGAGTCGCATCAATGCCATCCATGACAGGCATCTGCATATCCATAAAAATTAAGTCATAGGGCTGTTGTAACAGTGCATCAATTACCTCTAGCCCGTTAGCAGCAACATCCGCACGATAGCCCATCCGCTGCAAAATATGGATGGCAACTTTTTGGTTAATCACATTATCTTCGGCGAGTAAAATCCTTAGGGGGTGGTTTCTTGCCATAAGCGGATCGAAGGCAAATCCCTTGGGATTGTGATTAAGGACAGCAGGAATTTGAACTGTCGAGCGGTTATAACGATCTTCTAAATTTTGGGCAGCAGTTTCAGTTTTATTGTTAGTTTTATTGTTAGTTTTATATTTTGGCGAGCCTAAAGCAGTTAATTGTGAATCAGCAATACTAATCGATGAGAGTCGATCGCAATTGTTCACAGGTACAGTAATTGTAAAGTAAAAAGTAGAGCCCTGCTGGACATCACTCTCTACCCACATAGTACCGCCCATCAGTTCGCACAAATGCTTACTTATGGCTAGCCCCAGTCCCGTCCCTCCATATTGCCTTGTAGTCGATGCATCGACTTGGCTAAAGGGCTGAAACAAACGATAGAGGCGATCGCTGGGGATGCCGATCCCCGTATCCTTAACCGCAAATTGTAAGGTTCTTAATAATTGAGTTGCTTCATGGCGATCGCTATAGAGATCGCTAAGATCGCAGCGCAAATAATGCGATATCTCCATTTGGGAGATCGAAATATTCACAGAACCACGACTAGTAAATTTAATGGCATTACCAATTAAATTCGCCAAAACTTGGCGTAGCCGCGTCATATCGCCAACCACGATTAAATCCACGTCGGGATGAATAAAATAGCCTAGGTCGATCCCTTTTTCGACAGCCTTAGCCCATAGCAATTCGATCGTATCTTCCAGACAAGTTCGCAAATCAAAGGTCTGTTCTTCTAGTTCGAGATGTCCAGATTCAATCTTAGAAAAATCTAAAATATCATTAATGATCGTGAGGAGGGTGCTACCTGCATTGCGAGCAATCTCGACAAACTCCCTCTGCTCTCTGGTTAAATTCGTATCTAACAAAACCCCTGTCATGCCAATCACCGCATTCATTGGCGTACGAATCTCATGGCTCATGGTTGCCAAAAATTCACTCTTTGAGCGATTGGCAGCTTCGGCAATAATCCTCGCTTCTTCTAATTCCGCATTCTGCTTAATTAACTGTTCGCGTTGGCGGGTTTCTTGGATGAGCAGTTGAGCTTGGGACAAGGCAATACTAACTTGGTTAGCAACGGCTTTTAATAAATCAATTTCCTCAGAATTCCATGTATGGAAACTATTGCAATGATGCAATAAAATAATGCCATTGGTAAGACTATGGGATGAAGTTCGGATCGCTAATAGCGATCGCAGTTGCATCCGATAAAATAATTCGCCAAATTCATCCAAATCTGGATCGGTATAAACATTGGCAATGGCGATCGCTTCATCTTGACTAGAAATTTTTTGCCCAAAAGCGCTATTTAATAAAGGCAGTTCACAATCTTTTACGGAAAATATTTTTTCGGCTAATTGTTCGGATATTAGAGAAATTTGGGGTGACTGCAATGCGTCATGATTGGGATATTCTAATTTGTAGATCAGGCAACGGCTAGCGTGAAAAGCCAATTGGATCTGATGAGCCGCCGTTTGAAAAATACTTTCCACATCAAGGCTCTGGCGAATCTCATCGGTAATGCGATTTAGTAATACTGTGAGGCGCATTTGCCGCTTTAAGTCTTTTTCGGCTTCTTTGCGATCGGTGATATCGGATTGAATGCCAATAAAATGGGTGACCTTGCCCATATTGTCAAAGATAGGCGAAATGTTTAATTCATTCCAAAATAACGACCCATCTTTGCGATAGTTCCGAATCACAACTCGACAGGCTTTCCCCTGTTTAACAGCATTACGAAGAATTTCCTTTTCTTGTTGGAATAGATCGCTTCCCTGCAAAAATCGGCAATTCTTTCCCATTATTTCGCCAGCTGTATAGCCAGAAATTTTTTCAAAGGCAGAATTTACGTAGACGATAGGATTGTTGGGCAATCGCACGTCCGTAATGACAATGCCATTCTGACTAGCTGCGATCGCTCTTTCCTGAAGCCGCAGCGTTTCTTCAAATCTTTTGCGATCGCTAATGTCAAAGCGAATTGCCAGATATTGCATCGGCAGCCCGCGCTCGTTGAGCAAGGGGACGATCGTACTATCTGTCCAATAGTAGGTGCCATCTTTAGCCCGATTGCAAATTTCTCCCCGCCATACCTTCCCATTGGTGATCGTATGCCACAGATCGGCAAAAAATTCAGGGGAATGATAATCTGAATTGATCAGCCGATGATTTTGCCCTAACAGCTCAATTTCGCTATAGCCAGAGATCTCGCAAAACTTGCCATTGGCATAGGTAATTTCCCCGTCTATATTGGTGACAGCGACGATCGCCGCTTGGTCTATGGCAAATTTTTGAAACGCCAGTTCCCGCAGTGTTGTTTGGAGTTGTTTTTCGTTCTGTTTTCGTTTGGAGATATTACTGGCAACTAATAAAAATCCTGAAATTTGCCCCTCATCATCTTGCAAAGCAGAAATGGAAAGCATTACGGGAAACTGTTCCCTATCTTTGCGAATATAAGTCCACTCAGTTTCTTCGACTTCTCCTAATTTCACTTTAGCGACAAATACCTCAAAACTTGCTGAGATGGAATATCCCAGTTCATCAGTTAAGGCGATCGCTCGTTGTTGGACTTCTAATGGATCGTGAAAGCATTCGGGTGTAAAATTCCCAATTATTTCTGAAGCGGTATATCCCAACCAACTTTCAGCGGTCGCATTAAAAGCACGGATCACTCCATCAAGATCAGTCGCGATAATTGCATAGTTAACGCTATTAACAATAGCCTGATGCAGTTTTAAGGAATCCTTAATGGTATTCGTTTTATTCGTTGTTTTTTTGGTCATCCCCTTACTTGAAAATTCCCGTACTTTGTCGGGTAAATTGGTAAATCGCCATTGATAATGTTGGCATAATTTAAGGAGGCTAGATGCGAATTTAATCCCAAAGCAGCTAAAGGTTCCTATAAAGGTTCATATACTGCTTAATATAATTGCTTATATGCTATGGAGTTACGAACATGTCACGGAGAGACTTAGATTTAATGCTCTTAGAAATCTTCTTGTAGTATCTATTCCCTCGAAACTGCAAGTTAAACCCTAGACAGCAAGGCAATTCAAAAGATTATTCTTGGGATTTAGTTTGGGATTATTTCTGAGATTTAGTTTGCAACTAGGCTCTTGTCCTATTCTATACCATAAATCATTGATCAGTTTTTGAGAGTAACCTATGAGTTTATCGGACACAATCGCCGCGATCGCTACAGCAATTTCTCCACAACAGGGGAGTGTCGGAATTGTGAGGCTTTCGGGAGATCGATCCGTGGCGATCGCCCAACAAATTTTTGCTATGGGAGGAAAACAAGTATGGGAAAGTCATCGAATTCTCTATGGTTATGTCAGAAACCCAGTTACAAAAGCGATTGTTGATGAAAGCCTGTTGCTACTGATGAAAGCACCGCGCTCCTTTACTCGCGAGGATGTTGTAGAATTTCATTGTCATGGTGGAATCATGGCAGTCCAGCAAGTACTCAACCTTTGCTTAGAAAATGGTGCAAGACTTGCCGAAGCAGGGGAATTTAGTTTGAGAGCTTTTCTCAATGGCAGAATCGATCTTACCCAAGCCGAAAGCATTAATGACTTAGTTGGAGCGAAATCAGCCCAAGCGGCTCAATCGGCGATCGCTTCCCTAAGAGGGAAACTCGCTCAGTCTTTAAAGTATCTGCGCAGCAAATGTTTGAATGTCTTAACGGAAATTGAAGCGCGGATTGATTTTGAGGATGATTTACCACCTCTTGAGGTGGAATGGGTCAAGGCGGAAGTTCTACATGTTGCGCAGGAAGCCCAAGGCATCCTCGCGACAGCCGATCGCGGCGAACTATTGCGAACGGGGCTAAAAGTTGCCATTGTCGGTCGTCCTAATGTGGGTAAATCGAGTTTGCTCAATGCTTGGAGTCGGAGCGATCGAGCTATTGTTACGGATTTGCCAGGCACAACTCGCGATGTGGTTGATTCGCAGTTAGTCGTAGGAGGAATTCCCATTCAAGTTCTCGATACGGCTGGAATCAGGGAAACGGAAGATATTGTCGAAAAGATCGGCGTAGAGCGATCGCGCCGCGCTGCGCAGTCTGCGGATTTAGTTTTAATGGTCGTTGATGCTAGTGTGGGCTGGATCGCGCAAGATATAGAAATCTACGAAACCGTCTGCGATCGCCCGATCATACTGGTGATCAATAAGATCGATCTTGCCACCGATTCCCTCACAATCCCCCTAGAGAAAGACCCAAGAAATGGAGATATTCCGATAGTCAAAACTGCGGCTTCACAACAAAGGGGAATTGAGGAACTCGAAGATGCAATTTTACAATGTATTCACCAAGATCGCATCGCCGCCGCAAATATGGAAGTTGCGATCAATCAACGCCAGAAAGCTTGTCTGCTAAGAGTTGTACAATCCTTAGCTAATGTCCAAGTAGCGATCGCTGATCATTTACCCCTAGACTTTTGGACGATCGATTTGCGAGCTGCCATCAGTGCGATCGGTGAAATTACGGGAGAGGAAGTCACAGAGTCAGTACTAGACCAAATTTTTAGTAGATTTTGTATTGGGAAATAATAAGTAGCTGTAGCCCAAAATAAGTAGCTCCGCATAATTAAAAACCAAAACCAGAGAGCGTAACGCCCGCTGCGCGGGCGGTATGCTCTTCTAGGTTTTAAGTTTACTTATGCCTAGCTACTTAGAATTGAGGATGAAGCTATTAGGGGAGCATCTCAATTAGGCACTGAGTAAATATACTTAGGCAAGATTGAGGTTGAGATAAGCGCAACGATGTTTAAGAACTTGGGGAAGATTATCGCGCTTCCACTGAGCACCAGATATTTTGATTCTACGCCCAATTTGCTTGATAGTAGATTCAACAGCACCAGAGCCAATGGTAATTCCTTGTGTTTGAAAAGCTTGGTAGTCAGGGATACGGAGGCGGTGTCTTTCGAGATAGGCTATAACCCATATTCCGCTCGTAATGGAAGTGGAAAAACAATTAGGAAAGAGGCTCAGGGAGGAGATAGTAGCGTTGGCAGGCAGAAGAAAAGAATTTTAAAATATGAAGGCGAAGAGTAGACAAATTAACAACTTGAGAGAGTCCCT
>NZ_ALWB01000066.1 GCF_000332215.1 Pseudanabaena biceps PCC 7429 | reverse complement strand
CCCCGTTTGCCGCTTAATGTTTTGATTTTAACCATCCTTCGATTACTTCTTCGCTAATCCAAAAGGTCAGGCTTCCTCTTTTGTTTCAGCCCTGCGTTATACTCTGACCAGTTGCGGATCTCATATTTCTCTGTCATCTTTCGGGGTCTCATCTCCTGCTTAATACTTAATTTACCTTCTAACCCCCTTTTTATGCAACAACGCCCCTTAGCGGTAAAAAGTTTGATATCTGTTTATTCTTAGCCCTGAGGCAGTTTAACCCAATGTATACAGTTTTAGAAGCGATCGCCACTGCCAATCCTCCCTATAAACTCACCCAGTCTGAAGCCGCAGACTTTATGTTAAAAACCGAAAGCTTATCTGCTGCGATTAGAAAAAGAATTCCCTCCATCTATGCAAATTCAGGAATCGACTATCGCTATAGCTGTCTCGCCGACTATGGCGGCAATCTGCCAGAATTTGAACTCTATCCCCAAAATTGGGAACTCTCGCCCGCACCGACCACCTTCAGCCGCAATCAAAAATATATACTTTACGCCCCTAAAATCGCTTTGCAAGCTGCCCAACAAGCGATCGCCGAAGCAGACAATCTGCAACCCGAAGACATTACTCATTTAATCGTCGTTAGTTGTACGGGCTTTTCCGCTCCTGGTATCGATATTCATTTGATGAAACAACTGGGGCTTAGGGCAACGATTTCCCGAACGATGATTGGATTTATGGGTTGTCATGCTGCCTTTAATGGGTTGAAGACTGCCGACGCTATTTGTCAGAGTGATTACAAGGCAAAAGTTCTCTTGGTTTGTGTGGAGCTATGTTCGTTACATTTTCAAGTCGCGGACACCCTAGAAAACACAATTATCAATGCCATCTTTGCCGATGGAGCGGCGGCGGCAATTCTCTCTTCCCATCCTTTTGCGGAGGCTGAAGGCAAGCTTGCCTATACCGATGGCTATAGTTTCTTGATCGATAATACGGAGGAGTTAATGAATTGGACGATTGGTGATACGGGCTTTTTGATGGGATTATCGCCTAGGGTTCCCGATATCGTTGCCGATTATTTGCCCAACTATCTGCAAAACTTTTTAGATCCGCACCATCTCACTCTAAACGATCTCGATTTTTGGGCGATTCATCCTGGGGGAAGGAAAATTATTGAAAAGATTCAGGCAGGCTTTGGCTTAAGCGATGCTATGGTGAGCGATTCCTACGAGATTTTACGTCGTTATGGGAATATGAGTTCGCCCACGGTGCTATTTATTTTAAAAAAGATTTTAGAAAGAAATCGGGCGGGAATTAATGCGCCGTTACAGAATGGGATTGGTTTAGCCTTTGGTCCTGGACTATCGATTGAAGGATGTCTATTTCAGCTAGTCTAAAGAAGTACTATAGCTATATTCACTTACAGCAATTACCGATCAAACGAACCACAAGGAAATTTTTGAAAGCGTTGCTTCGCAACGCTTTCAAAAATTTCCTTGGTTTGGGTTTGAGCGCAAAGCGCTGTAAGTCAGGACATCAAACCCAATAGAGAGTTGCGGCGCGAAGCGCCGCAACTCTCTATTGGGTTTGATGTTTGTCCTAACATTACTGACTATAGCTATAATATCAATTCCCAAAATGGCAACGCCATTTTGGGAATCTCAAAACCTTACGGGCTTTGCTTTTTAATTCATTGAAGTATTGGCTCACTTTAGTGAATTGGTATAATCTAGAGATGAGTATAGGCGGTGCAAAGCAATGCCTATACTCATAGGAACTAATAGGAGCAGATATGCCTTCATTCCAAATTCGCACCGATCGCGATGAATTAATGGATGATTTCACCATAAAGGATGAGCGTCTTACCGATGCGTTGGAACAACTTCGCCCGATCAATCAGCTCCTTGGTGGTTATGGAACGACAATGGCAGTTCTCGCTCCATTTCTACGATCGCAATCGCAATCGCGACCAAATCAAACAATTCGCATCCTTGATTTAGGCACGGGGATTGGTGATTTCCCTGAATATATCGTGCGTTGGGCGGCGGCGCAGTTCCCTGCGATCGCTGTTGAAGTTGTGGCGATCGATGCCAATCCTGTGACCGTAGATTATGCCCGCGCCGCTCTCGCCAAGCGAATGCCGCCCCAACTCCAAGCCAAAATCAAGGTAGAAGTAGCGGATGCTTTAGCGTTGCCCTATGCCGATCGCGAGTTTGATGTGGCGATCGCGGCGATGTTTTTACACCATTTTGCCCATGACAATGCCGTCCAAATTGTGCGATCGATGCAGCGTGTATCCAAGCAAGGGATTCTCATCAACGATCTCCATCGTCATCCCCTTGCCTATTATGGGATTTATGCGCTGACAAGGATTTTACCTGCGGCTCCCATGGTTCGCAATGATGCTCCACTGTCGGTATTACGGGGATTCAAATTCCCTGAATTAATAAATATTGCCGAATCCGCAGGCTTGAGTAATTTTTCTCTCAAGTGGCGCTATGCCTTCCGTTGGGTATTACATACTGTGAAGTTGTAAGTAATACCAATTCACGAAAGTGTGACAACACTTTTGTGAATTACCGCAATTATCGATCAAACGAACCACAAGGGAATTTTTGAAAGCGTTGCAAAGCAACGCTTTCAAAAATTCCCTTGGTTTAGGTTTGAGTGCAATGCGCTGTAAAAACTACACCTAGTAAGGGTTTTCAAATTAAGAAATGGCGTAGCCATTTCTTAATTTGGTATAAGTGGGCTTAATTAAATGGAAAACCCTAAAACCTGCGGCGCACGCTGCGCGTGCGCCGCAGGTTTTAGGGCTTTAATTATGCTGAGGTATTTAACGAAGTAATAGCAAATAGCTTAACGTTCCATTAAGGCAATGTTAACTTATCTGTTAGACTAAATACTCAGATTAAAATCATGTTTACCCCATTTAATTAATGAGAAATAATTACATCTTCATTGACTATGAAAATGTTCAAAATATAGATTTAACTTTTCTAAAAGAGAAAAGCTTTTATATCAAAATATTTATCGGTACAAACCAAACCAAAATCCCTATTGATTTAGTTTTAAAATCTCAAGCATTAGGCAATCAAGTCGAATGGATTCAAATTAATGGCAACGGCAAAAATGCTCTTGACTTCCATATTGCTTTTGAATTAGGAAAATTAGTCGAAAAAGAAGCAAAATCATTTTTTCATATAATTTCTAAAGACACGGGATATGATCCTTTGATTAGCTATATGAAATCACAAAAAATATTTTGTAAGCGTAGTGAAGATATTGTATCACTCATAAAATCTCTACAAACAGGCTTACAATCGGTTGTACCTCCTCAAACAAACTCATCAACCGATCAAATACCCACACAAACCGATCTCGAATCGCGATCACTAAACAAGCAGATCGATCAACGTGACAATCAATATGATCAAGTAGTTAAAAGGCTTTCTTTAGTCGATAAAGTCAAACGACCAAAATCAGAAGCATCCTTAAAAAATCATATCAAATCGCAGTTAGGACTAAAAGAGCAGACACCTATAGTAAATAAAATTTACCAGCAATTAATCAGCACAAAAAAAATATCTTTAGATCGATCAAATAAAATCACTTACAATTTTTAATAAAAGGTTTACTTAGTATATAAAACCCTAAAGATGAGTGGCGGCGCGAAGCGCCGCCACTCATCTTTAGGGTTTTGATTCGTCCTCACTATCTCTTACGTTGCTATAGTCGATTAACAGGAAAACCCGACTGGAGGATGACAATTTTTATTTAACCTGATGTCACGATTAGGCGATCGGCAACAGAAATCTTTACAATGCAGAAACTTATCCCAACCCCTTGACCTTATACCATAGTATAAGGTCTAAGCTTGTAACTGTTGGATGGAAAAACAAGGATGCAAATGCTGCAAGTTGGAGAAGTTTCTCGCAAACTAGGACTAAATCCCCAGACACTATATTTCTATGAGCGTATCGGTCTCATTCCCTCACCTCATCGGACAGAATCTGGCTATCGTTTATTTAGCCAAGAAGATATAGATCGCTTAGCCTTCATCACCCACACCAAATCGATGGGACTGAGTTTGGATGACATCAGGGAAATTTTGACCGCTAAGGATGGGAAATCGGCAACTTGTCAAACAGTACATGATTGCCTCCTCAAAAAAGCAAGATCCATCGAAGAAACCATTCAGCAACTGCAAATATTGCTTGACGAACTATTGCCACTGATCGATCACTGTCATAGCAATATTGAATGCAGCGACTGCTCTAATGCGAAACAACCCTGCTCAGTACCCGAAGATCCTCGTTACGAGTTCCATCAAGCCTGTAGTACTTGGCAAGGATTTACGAAGAAACCTCTAGAATCTTCAGTTTCTGAGCGCATTTCCGCAGTAGATACAGAGAGAACACCCGTCAGCGTTCGTTAAGGGCAAGTTCGTTACTAGTTGATTACTAGTTCATTACCAATTTGTTAAAGGAATACTTGAGAAGTCATAGCTTCTGAATTACAGCAATTATCGATCAAACGAACCACAAGGAAATTTTTGAAAGCGTTGCTTCGCAACGCTTTCAAAAATTTCCTTGGTTTGGGTTTGAGCGCAATGCGCTATAGGACAAAAACAAAACCCAAAATAGAGCTGCGGCGCGTAGCGCCGTAACTCTATTTTGGGTTTTAGGTCTTAACTACCATGGCTATAGCTATAACGCTAGGCAATGTAAATAAGCAATATAAAACACTAGGAGATTCCTTCAGGTTATCAAATATGCAATTCGATCAATATCCCCGCCGCCGATTTTCGCGCCGTCAATTAATGCAGTATGCTGGGCTGTCGGGCATGGGATTGTTTTTAGGAAGTTGTGGTGCTTCTAATTCCACTTCTATTTTTAAACCACTCCATCCGCAGACGGCAAACGTAAGGGCTTTATTCGAGCCGCTCAATCAAGGTATTGAAGAGTTAATTTTTCAAGCCAAAAATCCCGCACCCGAATATCCTGTCAGCGCGATCGAGCCTAATGCTTTGCTAATTAATTCCTTCGATACGACTCCCGTGATCGATCCGCATTCCTTTAAATTGATAATCGATGGAGCTGTGAATAATCCCCTACAATTGAACATGAATGATGTGCGATCGCTACCTTTAATTTCGATGGTAATTCGTCATGTTTGCGTGGAGGGCTGGGCGGCGATCGTGCAGTGGGGAGGGGTGCGCCTGTACGATCTCGCTAAGCTAGTACAGCCCAAAGCAGGGGCGCGTTATGTCTATTTTGAATCGGCGGATAGTTACTATGAAAGTTGGGATATTGCCTCAGCTTTGCATCCTCAAACTATCCTTGCCTATCAGAAAAATGGTAGCGATATTCCCGTTGAAAATGGTGCGCCTCTCCGTTTAGCTTCCCCGATCAAACTCGGTTATAAGCAATCAAAATGGGTAACGCGAGTTACTTTCACCAATGAACTTCGCAAACGTCGGGGTTATTGGGTAGATGAAGGCTATGAGTGGTTTGCAGGGCTATAAATTTGAGAAGATATTACAATTGAGACGCAGCCGATCGTAACTTATCAAATTCATCGTTTAGCGGCAGGTAAAATAAGACTATGCTAGAAATCTTTAACGTATCTAGACATCACACCAATAGCGCGATCGCCAAAGCTGTAAAATCTTTGAGTCAATACGGAATTAGTTCGGTAGTGCAGGATCGCTTTATTGATTTTTTGCAAAATCAAGACGAGCGTTTTCTCTTTCATGTCAATCCGCACCTAATTGCCGATCGGTTGCAACTTGCAGAACGTGAAGCTTTAAATCTTTTAGTAGTCGCATTAAAGGAAGGAATAGTTTCTCTTAATTGGGATATTCAATGTCCAAAATGTCTGAGAGTTGATTTAGCACTAGAGAAATTGGGGGATATTAAGACTACACATACCTGTCCCTGTCTCGACTGCCGCCATACCCATGAATCGGATGCAGATCGACAGGTGCGAGTTGCTTTTAGTATTGATAATCGATTGCGATCGCTCTCACCAGAAGCGAACGATCCCGCATTTCGCGATCGAATCGATGCCCATTATGGAGTTGTCTCAGGACATCGTCTCTTAACTTTACAGATGTTTCGCGAACTATTTCCCCGCGAGACTATCCCCCCCAATGAGAGTTTATTGATTCGGCAGGTTACCATTCTATTTACCGATCTGGCTGGTTCCACATCTCTCTATAATGAAAAGGGCGATCCCCAAGCCTATAGCCTTGTCCGCCAGCATTTTAACTTTCTCTTTGCCATCGTTGACGAACATAATGGAGCGGTAATTAAAACTATCGGTGATGCCATCATGGCAACATTTACTTCCTCCGATGATGGAGTTAAAGCAGCGATCGCCATGCAAGCCAAAATGAGGGATTTCAATCGAAGTTTTGCATCTGAAAATCAACAGTTAATTCTTAAAGTGGGCGTACATACGGGACCTTGTATCTGTGTTAATCTCAACGATCGCTCCGATTACTTTGGGACGACGGTGAACACTGCGGCAAGGGTTCAAGGTTTGAGCAAAGGAAATGATATTGTTTTTACCGCATCTTCGCGAAGTCAATCTTTTGCGATCGAGGATATAGATGGTTATATTTACGAAGAGAGTTCAGTTATTTTAAAAGGATTGAGCGATCCGATATCAGTTTTGCGGATGATTGCTAAGTAGCTAAAAGCCTTTGCTGCCCTTATTGAGGGCAGCAAAGCCCCTAATTTTATACGCTAACTTTCTGGTTCGCTATTAATTTCGATATCGAGGGTGTCTTCGTCAATTTCAATATACAAAATATTGGGCTGACAGCAAACTTGACAATCTTCCACATACGACTGTTGCATTCCTCCACTAAAATCAACAAATGTCGTATTAGTCTCTCCACAAAAAGCGCAGGTGTATTCAGCAGTATCTTGCATAGTTCAAAATTTGATTCTATTGTAAGTGATTCGCTGCATAATTTGCATATTTCTCAAAGTCCCCAGAGCGATCGCCCCTAACCAAATATCACCAAACAGCGATCGCCTACTTCCTATCAAAAAATCATTCACCCAAATTGACCAAAGATAATTTGACACAATTTCTAACGCCTTGACTATCTTGCTCCGATAACTTCCCAATGACAACCAAGTTAGCTGATGGGGGCAATGTCACAATAAAACTACGGAAAACGGATGGAACTCTCAGTCCTGATATTTGCCAATCTTGAAGTATGTAATCCGTGACACCTAAATTTTTTGTCTGTGAGGTGATAAGCCCAACAATTACATCAGGTCGATTTGCATGATATATATCTGAAGATAAGACGACTGCTGGGCGGCGCTTGATACCAGCAACAGCAGGAAAATCGACAGTTACTACATCACCAGATTTCACTTTCACTCGGGTATTTCCTCTTCTTCGGGAAAAGCAGTCGTCGCATATTGCATAGAAAAAGCAGTTAAGTCTAGTTGATCCTGCTCTGTCCAAGTGTCGCTATCATCAATAACTGTAGCTTCTTGTTTGACTAAGCCGTTAAGAATCAGTGTAGCTAACTGTAGTCTCTCAGTTGGTGGAAGATTTGAAATAACCTGTGTATAGATTTCCTGAACAGCTTTTGGCATAAGACATTTTTAATGACAGGATGTTAAATTACAAGACTACATACATTCTAATCTGCGATCGCATTAAACATAATTTTTCAAAAATGATCGCCCCTAATCAAGTATCAACAAGCGATCGCCTATTCATCGCCCCACCACAAAGCGATCGCCCCCAATCAAATATCACCAAACAGCGATCGCCCCTAATCAAAATCAATAAACAGCGATTGCCTATTCATCTATCCACAACAAAGCGATCACCCTAATCAAAAACTACCAACCAGCGATCGCCCCTAACCAAATATCAACAACCAGCAATCGCCTATTCATCTCCCCAACATAGAGCGATCAAGCCAACCAAACATAGCAACTAAATTGAGAGCGAACTGACTCCCATTCACTAAAAACATCACAATGTTGTTTGTTACGATGCACCTGCATCTAGTAACAATTATACTATTTCGGGGAGATTCTGCTGAATTGCTAGCTGCAAAGCGTTAGTACACTTGACTTGCCCAACAAAAAGGCTTTTAGGGTCGGGTTGAGAAATCATATTGACATTGGCATTCGATGCAATCAAAAACTTAACTAGTTCTATATTATTACGCTGAACTGCCATCATTAATGGTGTTGTTCCATGATGGGAATCTAGACAATTCACATCTGCTCCAGCATTAATTAGCATCTTGGAGATCTCCAAAACCCTTTCCTCAATATCAGCCAACTTTTCCGCTAATCCATGACTAGAAAGCATTTTATTCAGCTTTTCAGCATACAATAAAGAAATTAGTGGCGTGTATTCGTGCATTCCCGTTTTGTTGACATTTGCCCCTGCCGCTATCAAAACCCTAACAATTTCAACATTTGCGCGTTTGCAGGCTACTGTTAAGGGTGTATCTTCTTGATAATCTCTAGTATTTACGTTACAACCAGCTTCAATTAGAAGTTGTACGATCTCAGGTGTACTCTTTTGGGCAGCCTCTACCAAAAGACGAAAACCTGTCCCAAATTTAACACTTGCACCTCTCTCAAGAAGCAACCGTAGGATGTCGGCATAACCTTTTTGAACGGCTTTAGTAACGCAAGCCAGTCCTGGACTAGCATTGTTCCAATTTGGATCAGCGCCTGCATCAAGCAACATTTTTACAATATTGATAAAGCCTTTATCAATTGCTGTTTCCAGTGCATCAAATGTGAAAAACATTTCGATTTTTGCATGAACATCGGCTCCTGCTTCAATCAGTGCCTTGACCACAGTTTCTTTTCCTACCGATACTGCGCTATAAAGTAAAGTAGGCTGGTCTTTTCTCCTAATTTTTGCGCTTTCAGCTTCAACTAACTGGCGAAAGAATTCGGTATCTCCTGATTCAGCAGCCAAAGATAAGCTCTCAAAAACTGAATCATCTGGTTCAAGAGTATCTCCAAAAGCTACTTTGAAGATACTGTCAATTACCTCAATAAAGTTACTCATCGTCATCTGGATCGTGAATTTTCTCTTTTGTTTCTAATTCCATTTCTATCGTTAACCAGTCTGCCCGCGTAATAGTACCGAGAGAAGACTTCAGGACAGCTAGACTAGGTTGCTGATCGTCACCAACGGCATAGGCAGCAGGTAAATAAATTCCTAGCTCACGGAAAAAAGCATCGACAAACTGGACTCTAGGCTGCTTACTAGCATCATATTCAGCATCTGGATCGTAGTCTTCTTCTACTTCTTCATCCCAATCATTGAATTTTATATCTGGCTTTTCTCTTGATTTTGACTCAAAATATAATTCATCGTCAGCTTGTTCAAAATACTCTAGGCGATCGCCATTCTCAAACCACTCGTATCTTAATGCTGCCGAAGTATCTTCTTCCATTAGCATAAGTGACGTGGTTGCTAGTTCTGCCGAGAGATCCTTTGCCTCATCGGGCGCATCATCAATTTCAGCACCATAAGAACGTAAAATTACTGTCCATTCCGAGTTCTTTACAGCGATAAAAGGAATAGAGTATGAGACCTCTTCTTCATCTTCACTAGACTCCTTCACCAAGATATTCTCACACCTGTGAATACTTAGCTTTGTTACTGGACGATCTTCACTTCTCATTGAGCTATAATTACTACGTCGTCTCGTTTTGCGATTCTTTGAGATATTGATGAATGCTTGGATTGTTTCTTCAAGAGGGGCTTTGACAGCTATGAGGGTATACTCATCCATACCTTGGTTAAAGAAATCAATTGTGCCTAGCTTTAAATTTTCAGTCATGACACTCCACCACCATTTGTTAAGTTAAATATTTGTGTCTATTTCTTGGTTGTAATACTATCTTGAGATCGCCCATTCTTCATATTTAAATCAATAATTTTTTGTAATTTTTGTAATATAGTTACACAAAATTATTTGGTAGTATGAGTAAGCAGCATCACCAGAAAGTAACTTGTCATCTTCTACTTCTTGCATCAACTTAGCCAGACCAAAGTTTTCCAAAATTTCAGCTTAAAAATTTGATTAACTTCTTGTTTATTTTGACAATTTTGGATTAACTCCTTCACGACAAAACCTGAAATACTGGGCAATTCCGATAAAGTGGTAAACCATGTGATCGCAGGTTGATAGCCTCTCAAAACATCGATCAGAATATCAGTATCTAAAACATACATAAAATCACTTTATAAATGTTGGCGATGTTCTGATGCATGGCGAATTTGGCAAGCATATTCTTGACTATCCTTAATCTCAGGACGCGAGTTAATTAGTCCTTCACTTTGCCAATAACTCACTAAGTCCGATCCAGTTCTAAGCTGACCATCTAAAAACTTTCTCACAGACAAAAGTTGCAGGATATATTCTGGTAAGGACAAACTAACTTTTCCTGCTTCTACAGATAGCTCTTGTTCCAATTCTTGAGGTAAGTCTAAAGAAATTGCCATAATATTGACTAGTTATAGTTAATTAGAATCTGAAATGTTTTCCTACGGAAAAATTCGATATATTTCGCGGCGATGCGCTACTCTCTGACAAATTATTTGCTTGAGTGAAGCATCTACAGAAATACCAATCCTGTAATCACCAACACGAATTTTATACTTGTCAGGATACCCCTTCATCTTTTCGATGTAACCGAGATTAAACGGATTCTCTGATTTTAGCTCCCGAAAAATGATGTTTTCAATTTGTCCTTGCACATTATCTGGAAGCTGAGCAAGCTCTTTCAGAAAGCGCTTAGTGTAATCAACTCTCCACATTTTGCAATTTCAATGATTGGTAGTACGAGTAAGCCTCATCACCAGAAAGTAACTCATCGTCATCTACTTCCTGCATCAACTTAGCCAAACCAAAATTTTCTAGAATTTCTTCGATTTGGTTATATATGGCTATGGGAATCTGCACCGCAAGGGGACGATGCTGCTCATCAAAAACATATTGTTTTGGGATATCAAGCATTAATTTATCGTAAGTTTTTATGATTTTATATCACTTGATATCTAGTATAACAAAACAAAAAAGCCCCGCATTGCGGGGCTTTTTTGTTTGTTAGAGCTTAGTAACGAGCGCTGTTAGGCTTGTGTACGATGAAGCTTTGGACTTGGCACTGCTTGATGTTGTCGAAAGCAACAACGCGGATAAAGCTACCAGGATAGCTAGAGCGGCAAGCTTGAACTTCGCTCAAAACTTCTTGAGGAGTTCTGGCGTTGAACAAGGGCAACTTCCAAAGAGTCCAGTAGTGGATAGCAGGATCGGAATCTTCGTTAAATTCGATCGCAGGATAGAAACCTTGCTTCAAGGTGTACTCGATTTGACGAGTGATTTGAGCATCGCTCAAAGGTGGAAGGTAAGAAAGAGTTTCGTAACGACGCTCTTTAGGTAAAGTTTGCATTATTTCCTCGCGATTGAAATTAAATTGCTATTGATTTGATTGAGGGGAAGAGCGATCGCCATCAGCATCTGAGTCTGTGGCAACTTCTGGAGGAAATTCGAGAATATCTACCGAACTAACTTCTAGATTTTGATCTGTATCAGAAACTAAATTCTCGCATTCCGAATATCCTTCAGAAGCCTGAACGCTCATGATGCGCTCAAAATGCCGACGACGAAGCTGCATATTTGATTGTTGGATGCCAGTCCGAGTCATCTCTGGTAGAAATTCTAAAATTTCATTCGCCAGATGCTCCCGCACCGTCATTACCCGAAAAGCCATTTCTTGGTGAACCTCAAAGAGGTCTTTAATGTAAAGCTCGCCATTCTGGAGTCTTTCGCGCGTCGAGAACTGATTAAACCAGAGAGCCTTTAACTTATCGGTCTCCTCCAATTGCTCGGCAATAGTCTTGACAGCCTCGAAGGTCAAAAAATTGATCAACATATTGGCTGTGGACTTAGTACTGCGCTTAATATCCATAGGCTGACTTTACCAAGATTTCTTAATATAGTGTTTCGCGTTGCGAAACACTATATTAAGGGAGCTAATCGATTAGAGAGTATCCATTGCTTCAAACTCGAACTTGATTTCCTTCCAAAGTTCAAGAGCAGCATTCAATTCAGGAGACCAACGACCAGCTTCACGAAGAATGTCGCCACCTTCACGCATCATGTCGCGACCTTCGTTACGGGCTTGGATACAAGCTTCAAGAGCAACGCGGTTAGCGGTTGCACCAGGAGCAGCACCCCATGGGTGACCCAAAGTACCACCACCGAACTGCAAGCAAGAATCATCGCCGAAGATTTCCACGAGAGCAGGCATGTGCCATACGTGGATACCACCCGAAGCAACGGGAAGTACGCCAGGCATAGAAGCCCAGTCTTGAGTGAAGTAGATACCGCGATCGCGATCTAGTTCGATGTGGTCTTCACGCATGAGGTCAACAAAGCCCATGGTGATGCCCTTTTCGCCTTCGAGCTTACCAACAACGGTTCCAGAGTGGAGGTGATCACCACCAGACATGCGGAGACATTTTGCCAAAACGCGGAAGTGAATCCCGTGAGTTTTTTGACGGTCGATAACAGCGTGCATAGCGCGGTGAATGTGCAAGAGCAAGCCATTTTCGCGGCAGTACTTAGCAAGAGAGGTGTTAGCTGTGAAACCACCAGTCAAGAAGTCATGCATGATGATCGGTGTGCCAATTTCCTTAGCGAAGGCTGCACGCTCCATCATTTGCTCGGAGGTAGGAGCAGTGACGTTGAGGTAGTGACCCTTGATTTCGCCAGTTTCAGCTTGAGCTTTTTCGATTGCTTCTTGTACGAACAGGAAGCGATCGCGCCAGCGCATGAAAGGCTGAGAGTTAATGTTTTCGTCGTCTTTGGTGAAGTCCAAACCACCGCGCAAACATTCGTATACCGCACGACCGTAGTTCTTAGCAGATAGACCTAATTTTGGCTTGATGGTACAACCCAACAGAGGACGACCATACTTGTTCAACTTGTCGCGCTCAACTTGGATACCGTGAGGAGGTCCTTGGAATGTCTTCAAGTAGGCGATGGGTACGCGAATGTCTTCTAGACGAAGGGCGCGAAGAGCCTTGAAACCAAATACGTTACCAACCAATGAGGTGAGCAAGTTGGTTACAGAACCTTCCTCGAACAAGTCCAGAGGATAGGCGATGTAAGCGATATATTGATTGTCTTCGTTAGGTACTGGCTCGACATCATAGCAACGACCTTTGTAGCGATCGAGGTCGGTTAGCAAGTCTGTCCATACAGTTGTCCAAGTCCCTGTAGAAGATTCAGCAGCTACCGCAGCAGCAGCTTCTTCAGGAGGTACGCCTGGTTGAGGCACGAAACGGAAAGCAGCGAGAAGGTCAGTATCTCTGGGAGTATAGTCGGGGGTATAGTACTTTAGTTTATAGTCCTGAACACCTGCATCGTACCCAGCCTTGGCTTTAGACTGTGTTTTTGAGTAAGACATTAATATCTCCTTACTAGATTTAAATGAAAATCGACGAACCACACTAGGCGGCAAAAAAGCGCGGTAAAAAAGCGCGGCAAAAAAACTCAAGAGTCAGAGTCAATAGTCAAATCGAAAATTATAGAAAGATTAAAAATCTATTAAAATCTAATTAGCCCTTTGAGATCTGCTTCTTTGTTGGAATAATTTTTTGCTTTATATAAGTTAATCCTATCAGGAATTCTTCGTGTGAAGTCCTTGAGCGATGTCTTTAATTTAAACATAAAGTGCGTATCCACATTTACTTTTTTTACAAAAAAATTTTTGAAGCCTACTGTTTTTAACGCCAAATTTATATAAAAAATTGATATAGCCCTAATAAGCTAGATATATCCTCTGACCATTGTTTTAGAAATGTATATGTCAATCTAGATACTCAAACCCTTTATTTATAGGGATGAGAGGATCTTGATATGCCTGTGTTTGTATTAAGAAAAACGAACATATATCGATCTAGTTTTCCAATCCCTTGATACATTCCAACCTAAAAACTAATATGAATGGTCAGTAATCCTAATAAGATTAAAACAAGATTAGAAATTCTAATGTCTCGTATACAAATACAAAATCAATCGATTTCGATCCTACTTTGTTGTTAAGTTGCCTATTGATTTGCCTAGAGTATTTCTACTCATTGCTGTTGTTCCCTTCGAGGCAGGTGTATTTTGTGACCTATTTCTTTAGGTAGTTTGCTTCGTGAGCCAGGCTAACAGGACTAGCTCAAGGGTTTGGTTGTTTTTGTGGATCTCTTGCTTGACCCATTGGGCGATCGCGTCAATTGCCGAGAAGTTAGAACCTGCTTGCCATTTCACGTCAATGCCCATAGAGGTGAGGTGCGTACCTTCGAGAGTTTGGAGAAGGACGGTTTTTGGAAATTTCTGCTGAAGTAACTGGGCAAGGGTGGAGATTTCGTCAATGTCATCATCAACAAATTTAACTAATAAATTTTGGGTGGTTTGGTAATTGGCGGTAACTATTTGCTCAGTTTCCTTAGGGCTGGGGGTAAACTCCATCGACGACATTTCGGGGATGGTGTTGGCTAGGTTTTTAAAGAAAGGAATTGAGCGATCGGCACTGTAGTTGTTATAGGCGATGTAGATATTGCCAGCACGGGTGGGTTTGTAAAGGCTATTAATTAATAGATGGATTTTGCAGCCCATACTGTGACCCATACCAAACACGGGGAAATAATCGAGAAATAGTTTGCTACGGGCTTTGCGAAAGGAGTTATGGACTTCGCGAGCAATTTGACGATGATCAAACGTGTTGTTAAGGAAGGGAGTAGCGACGATCGCATAGTTATTTTGGGCGAGCTGTTCTAATACTCGGCTATAGGCAACATGGGGCGCAGCCGCAAAAAATGCGCCACCCAAAAAGTGAATTACGCCCTTGGGTTTCTGAGGGGTCAGCACCCAATTTTCTTCGATCTGCTTCCACTCCATTGGTTTCGTCACTATTTACATTTCTTCATATCTATTTATTATAAAGCCAAGCATTGAAACCTATCAAAGGCAGACTTATACCAATTCCAATTCCAAAAATGGCGTTGCCATTTTTGGAATCTTAAAACCTTATAATTAAAATCCAGATCTAAAGCCTGCGGCGCACGCGCAGCGAGCGCCGCAGGTTTTAGGGTTTTATATTTAATTAGGCTCACCTTTATTCGCGATTGGGTTTGTCGGTAGCTTTGTTAAGCAGCCAGAGTGATGTGACTAAGCCTACGAAATGGGCAAAGATAATGTTGAAACTTACCTGAATAATTTGAAAGTCAAGCGGCTGAATGACGGAGTTAAAGCTGCCAGCTCCTGGTATTAATGCTTGCCCTTGTCCTGCTCTTAGGGTTAAAGCACCGATAATCGCAAAGGCTCCCAGTAAGGTTACCAACATACCGAGCAGATTAATAATCAAGCCGATTTTGATTTGAAATACGGTTTGGCTTTTGGTTGGGCGATCGGGCGATCGCAGCTTTTTTGCCATTTGCGTATAACGATAATTCCAGAAAATACTCGCGCCCAATACTGCCACACCGACCCAAGCAAAGCTCAGTCCTGGAAGTGTCGCGGGACTGGTATCTAATCCCGTTGGGCTAACTGGCTGACCTGCCCTAGGAAACAAAAAAAGTTGGAGTAAGACAACCGATGAAACTACGCACAATACAACCTGCGTCCAGAAAGCAGCCCAGCCACAGCGTCGAAATGCTAAAACAACGCGCAATACGTTGGGCGAAACGTCACTATTATCTTCTTTACTGGCGTTTTTTAATTCTCTGGGCATGATTGTCTAGTAGAGCGATGGTGCATTATGGCTGAATTTAGCATATCCTATGGCTTGATATAGCGGGTTTTATTTTGTCGCAGACAAAATTGGTCGCCTAAGAAGTGCGTGCCAATTTTTTGGGTTTACAGGGGTTTATATTTAATTGCAGATTGCTACTGATATCGTCGTGATTGAGTAAGTAGTTCGGCATAATTAAAAACTAAAACCAAAGAGCATACCGCCCGCGCAGCGGGCGGTATGCTCTTCTAGGTTTTAAGTTTACTTATGCCTAGCTACTTATAAAGAATCAGCGAGCTAAGACACCGCAGATATGTAGATATTTAGATAAGCCCTAGTCTATCTATGAAACCAATTAAGTCAAAGCGCCGAAAAATAATGATCGCCATTATCGCAATGGTTGTTTTGTTGATATCGAGCATTATTCCGATTAAACTCGCGATCGCCTATGCCCAAGCCCCTAAGCCCCAAGCGATTTTGATATTAGGTGGTGGTCGCGGTAGGGAAGAGTTTGCCGCTAAGTTTGCTAAGGATTATCCCAACTTAGATCTGTGGCTCTCGACAGGTATTAATGATGAAGATGCGGAAGTAGTTTTTCAGAATGCAGGAATTTCTGAGCAGAGGGTGCATCTAGATCGGCGAGCCACTGATACGGTCACCAATTTTACGACCTTAGTCGATGACTTTAACAATCTTCAAATTCAGCATACTTATCTTATTACTGGAGATTTTCATATGTCTCGTGCGAGGGCGATCGCTGCATTTGTATTCGGTAGCCGCAGCATTTTTACAACGCCGATCACCGTACCCACCAAAAATCCACGCGAATCTTGGCTGAGGACATTGCGCGATTGCGGACGCTCGATCCTATGGATTGCCACGGGGCAGACAGGCGCAGCTCCTAGGCCTGAAGAAGATGAAGATACATAAAGATAATAATTAGAAGATAATATTAAGGTTTAACAATAAGAGTTAACAATACTTAGAAACATCTTCGCCCTTATCGGCAAGATAACTTAGCGATCGAAAACGCAATCCTACCAACTGATCGTAGAGAGGATTAATTTCGCACATGGCAGGAATATGCATAATCTTCTTGCCAAACAGGACAATATCTCGTTCAAAGGGGCATTGAGCGGGAACAATCTTGCAGATTAAATTGGCAAGGCGCGAATCGTGAATATCCATGTGATCGAGCCACTCTTTGACTGGCTCAAGGACGCTAGGATGGTGTTCTTCGTGATGGGAAGCGGCTTCGAGATTTTGGCGCAGGTCGTTGATCGCTTTGACTTCTTGTTTTAGGGCTTCGCAAAATCCTTGAATGACGAGATCTTCTGTATTTGTGTACTTGCCATCGGCAAGAGCCATCATAACTGCCATGCGGAGAAAGTTTTGTCCAACTTCGCGATCGCTACCTAACGCATCGGCTAAATCCTGAGCGTTAATAGGCTCAAAATTATGGATCGTGACCTCCTCACCCCATTCCTCGCTATGGCTGATTTGCTCGAAAAGGGTGCGCTCTTGCTCACTGTAATCATTGTCTGCGAGAGCAACACTCATGAGTCCTCGCAACCAAGCTGAAATCTGTTCTTGTGTATAGGGATTAGGTTTAGTTTGCATAACAAGTCAGTCTACAGGTTGCTAAAATCATAGGCTGCTTTGTCTTGAATTTTGACTGTTACGGTATTAAGGAATGTTTAATAAATACATCAGGACAAAACAAAAAGTTTGTGATGCTCATACAGTAAGTATTACAGGCTTTTTAAGTTTGTTTATTCTTTTATTCTTAAGTAGCTAAGCACAAATAAACTTAAAATCCAAAATCAGAGAGCGTACCGCCCGCTAAGCGGGCGGTACGTTCTTCTAGGTTTTAAGTTTACTTATGCTTAGCTACTTAGGTTTAATTTTTAATTCACAAAAGTGTGACAACACTTTTGTGAATTGGTATAAGGGCGATTGAGCAGTTAAGAATAAGTAAAATCACAAGGTATAAATATGAAAAGTCAATCGATTCTCATTGGGGCAATTGCCGCGATCGCTACTCTAGGGAGTTCCTTCTCTGCGCAAGCTGACAGCCGTAAAGCCTACTGTCAGTACTTCCCAAATAGCTCCCAAACAGCTAAGGTTTCGATGCCCTGTATTTTTTCGATGCGTCAAGGTGCTATTACAGTTAAATGGGAAGATGGCGTAAGCGACTCCTTTAAGCCTATTCCCGAACGTCCTTTCGTCTATACCGACGAGCGGGGTGGATTGGTGTACCAACAATGGGGAGAGAAAGATATGAATGGAATTAGAGCGAGAATTTTAAAAATGGAGAATGGAGCGATTTATATCTGGGGAAGCTGATATTCTGTAAGGCTAAAGCCTATGCTCTATAGCGGCTTTTATCTTGCTATACGCCAAAAGATGAGTGGCGGCGCTTAGCGCCGCCACTCATCTTTTGAAGAAAAAATTAACGCTGACGAATGGGAATTTGAACTTCCCGCCTTTTTAACGGTGCAGGTGTATAGGGTGAATCATAGAGAAACTCTCGCGGCTCTCCTGCGATTTCATATTCTGGATGGTTGGCTAGCCATTGCTTCAGCTTGGCAAGGTGTCCATGATAACTCTCATAGTCATAGGCTCCTTGCAATCCTAAACTTACAACGAGCATGGGCGGACGATCTTCAACCTGTACGTCTTGAGATATTTTTTGCGGATTGATTGTCGTATTGTTGTACAGGAATGAAACTTTGGCTTTGCCCTGTTGAATTGGTTGCTCGATCGCGTCGATCGGATAGCGGGCTTCCACAGGCGCAGTCATAGAGATGTTGTTGCTACTGATATGACGAAATAAGGGATTAAAGGCATACCTAGTAGCTTCGCCAAGGTTGCCTTCATAGGTATAGGTGCCAGCGCGATAGGCGGGATATTGTTTGACTTCGATCGTATTATGGGCAGTTGGTGCGGGAAATCCTACAGGCAAAGGAGCGGACATAGCTTTTTTTACAGCAAATAATGCAAGGGGAATTGAGAGCGCACCAAAAACAATCAGTAAGGTCGAAAATTTCATATTTCCATTGTATCGTTTCTCATTAAGTAGTTCGGCATAATTAAAAACCAAAAACAGAGAGCATACCGCCCGCTACGCGGGCGGTATGCTCTTCTAGGTTTTAAGTTTACTTATGCCAAGCTAATTAGCTTGGTCTAATTAGCTTGGTTTGCGATCGCCATAATGCTTAAGACAAGCTTGATGATTTAGCGCTAGAATCTAAAACAACTTGGATATCGCGCTGAATGAGGCGCAAATTTCAAAAACATATAAAATTTGCATGAAAAATTCTTGGGCGATCGCGATAATTGCTTTGTCTTACTTCGGTATCAGCACCGCAGCCTATGGTGATGCCAAAATTTCACGACGGGCGAGCGAGCTAGAAATCGATCGCCAAGTGATCGATAGCAGTCCAGTATTAAGACGCTGGCTGGACAATCCCCCCGACCTTTTAGAAGATATTTATAGAATCCCCAGCTTTAACACAAAACTCAACATTGGTTTGACATCCCGCAATAATTCCCTAGGGGTGAATGCTGGGGTTGAAGATTTATTTGTGGGGCATTCCCCTTTGACGATCGGCGGAAGCTATCAGACTGAGTTTAGCGGTCGCGAAAGTGAGCTTCAGGCAAATATTCGCTACTATATGCTGCCATTGGGTTCCTATTGGAACCTTGCCCCGATTGTCGGTTATCGTCAGTTCAATCAACTAGATCGTCCTCAAATTTCGGGGCTAGATGTGGGTTTACAAGGGGTTTTAGTCCTGTCACCCCATAGTTCGGATTTGCGGCTCAGCCATGTCTTTACTTCCCCCAATGGCAATTTGGAAATGAGCACCACTACACTATCGACGAGTTATGCGATTACTAATAATTTACGTTTGGGTACCAAAATTGAATGGCGGCGATCGCCCTTAATCTATGACAGTCGTGTGGGCTTTTCATTAGAACTGGCGCTCTAGGATTATTGCAATTTCGCTACGGGGTAGTCAGTTAGCAACTGGCGTTGGTTAATTAGATCGATCGCCGTGATTAGTAATTCGCGTTTGGCACTAATGCTAAATAAAACTTTTAGGCGATCGCAATCGGGTTGTCCTAGGGGATCGAGCATAGCGATCGCTTGGGGTATTCCCTCTCCACTCGCATCGGTCTGGAGGGGTTGAAAGGTTTCTTTTGCCTTTGGCTCAAATTGCATAATTAGGCGATCGCCCTCAAAACTAACCTCGGCTCCACCGAGGGGACGGCTTTCCAATTCTCCAATCGTTAGCGCAATTTCGGTCTGATTGGGTTGAGTGGCTCGGAGCACTAACTCGACGGGGCGACGGGTGGGATAGACTTGACCACCCCGAAATAAAGGTTGATATTTCCATTGCGAGGTTCCCCGATCCCAATATCGAATTGCATAGGAATGGAAAAGATAATCTTGTAAGCTTACGCCTTGGCTGAGTCTTAACGCACCATGGGCGATCGCTTCAAAGGGTTTATGACTGTATACCTTTCCCATTTTAAAATAGTCTTCCACAAACAACCGTACCGATGGAATTAACGTGCAACCACCAACTAAAAGAATGGTTTTAATATCCCCCTTCAAGATGCCCTTATTAAAAGCGCGATTGATTAACTCATCGATCGCCAATTGTAGAACTCGGTAAAAGCCTTTGCTTTGTAGCAATTGCTCTAATTGCTTCCGCGTATAGGTAATCTCGGTCGTGGATTGGGTTGTGATATCAAAAAAGATTTCCGAAGCAGTTTCGCTTTCCGATAGTTGGATTTTAATTCTTTCCATTAAGAATTTCAGCATACTCAGGTTAGTTTCCTTGCCTTCCGCATCGGACTCATGGCTGTCTAGATAGTCTTGCATTAACCATTGATCGATATCTTCTCCACCAATCGTATATCCAGTTTTGGCGATCGTATCCGCCTGATATTCAGTCCATAGAGGGCGATCTCTCCCAACCTGTTCCCCCCATTTGCTGATATTTTCACTCTGAGGCAGGCGGACTAGAGCCAAGTCTAATGTGCCACCGCCAAAATCAATCGCTAACACTAAAGAGCCTGCTGCGCTCGCTTCATAGCCAAGGGCGGCCGCTGTCGGTTCATCGATAACCCGAATTCGTGGTGCAGTTAATGTGGGGAGATTGGGGGCAAATATGCTAGCACCTGATTCCTCAAGCCAACGTAAATATTTTTCGTAAGCTTGTACTGGTGCTGTGAGGATGATTTCGGATGGAAAAATCTGTTGCGATCGCAATTCTTCAGATAATTTGCGTAAAAATTGACTCCCCAACCATTCGGGCGTAATTTTAATACCATCAATTTTAGGTACGTAATTTACATTCGCCACCAACCGTCGCTTGATTTGGTTAAATAGTCTAGGTTGGGCGCAGTCTTTTCCGCGATCGATTACCCTTTGTCCGATTTCCACAAGTTCTAAGTCGGCATTCTGAACATATACCAGTGAAGGAATGAGGCAATCTAAAGGGAAAGGACGGCTGAAATTTTCAAAGTTAATGTTTTCAGGACGATCAGTGGCAATATTCCATCGCGCAATCACGGTGTTACTACTCCCAAAGTCAATAGCGATCGCATTCATGCCTTATCTTTCTCACTTCCAAGTATTTATTGCTAAGTATTTCAGCATAGTTAAGTAGCTAGGCATAAGTAAACTTAAAACTTAGAAGAGCATACCGCCCGCGCAGCGGGCGGTATGCTCTCTGGTTTTGGTTTTTAATTATGCCGAACTACTTAAAAGCTGATATCTTCATATAGATCGACAAATTTTCCTTCAAGTTTGATGCTTGATAATTGAAAAATTTTTTGAATGCTAGAATATGTCTCCAAAAACCAACGCCCTTCTTCTTTACGAAAACAATCGATGCGTTGATGCTTTGTGCTGATTAAAACATATTCTTCGAGGCTCTCTATTTGTTGATAATCAGCAAATTTATCGCCTCTATCAAATCCTTCGGTAGATTTGGACAGAACTTCAATGATTAGTTTTGGAAAACTTTTGTGATCTGGAGTTTGCGTATCTCTAAGATCACAAGTTACCATAACATCTGGGTAATAAAAGCGATTTAATGAATCTATTCGCGCTTTCATGTCAGAAATATAAACACGACAGCCCAATCCTCTTAAATGGCTGCGAATCATAGTAAAAATATTACTGGCGATCGTAACGTGAGGATCGTTTGCACCAGCCATTGCATAAACATATCCATCGATATATTCATGTTTAATCTCGCTTTTGTCTTCCATTTCGAGATATTTGTCTGGAGTTATGTAATTAAATTTTGGAGTCGCAATCATAATTTACCTCATGAAATGGGAGGGAGGATAGAAGTTAAAGCGATCGCAAAATCAGGAAATGATAGGAGCGAAGCTTGGCTGGGTTCAGAAAGAATTAGATGTTCGGTGTAGCCTATAGGTATTGGTTTACGAAAGATATGCAGTTGACGTTTTTGGGGAGCCAGTACCCAGTAGTCAGCGATACCAGCCTTGGCATAGAGTTTATCTTTGATTTCATAATCCTGTTTTAGGGTGGAGTCGGCAACTTCTACGACGAGATAAATTCGCTCAGGACTTGGATGTTGTTCAGCATAATCTAAAACTGTTCCTCGGACGATCGCTAAATCTGGTTCTGGTTCTGAGAAATCATCTAAATGAATAGGATCTTGGGTGCGAACTAATGCTGAAGTGCCGAGGCGATCGCGCAAAACATTAGCAAGTAAATGTAATGATGTGACGTGGGGCGTTCCTTTGGCTGTCATTATCGTGATTTGTCCAGCAATTAGTTCTGTTTTTTCGCCACTGAGAAGCCCCAACTCACTCATGCGATGATAATCCTGTACTGTCCAACGCTTGAGATTTTTGGGTTCTAAAGTGATTACTGCTTGGGGGATGCTTGCAAGAGTCATGATCTTAGACAGTCAGTAATATTTGACATCTCCTATTTTATACCTTTAGTTAGTAGCGATCGCCAAAAAGCTCTTGTAACACTTGCTCTACTTCAGCCACAAAAGCCTTTGCTTGTTCTAAGATTTTTTCTGCTTCTGCTAATGTGCCAGTAAAGTCTGCATCGTAGTCGCTCAATTGTCTTAGCTCATAAGCATTTCCTAGGATTTTTGACCATGATGATGACAATTGACCCGTTTTCACAAAATGCTGACTAAATAGGGCTTACTGAAAAAGAGACTAAGCGGAAAGTGGTAGGTAAAGAGGAAGAGGGTAACACTTTGACTGTCTACTAGGAAATAACCAAGAAAGAGAACTAAAGGTAAAGAGTTGTTTCCCAGAAGGAAGAACCAAGAGTTGCCAGCAAAACATAAGCAAAGAAAAACAGAAAAAAACAAGCCGCTTGAGCAGCGATTCCAAATTCATCACCAAGAAAGTGATAGCGATCGCGGTTTCCGAAGTATGAGCCAATTTCGTCATGACGCAGTCTAAACGAAAGCGACGCTTAGCCTGCCCAAACTTGCCTTCAATTTGATTGCGAATCTTAGCATCTTCAAGAGATTGCTTACGAACAGCCGCCCCATCATCCGCCACAGGTCTACCCAAAGGCGGAGCCGTGATGCGAATACCGAGATTTCGGCAATAAGCACGATTGCGGCGATGACGATAAATCTGGTCAACATAAACTGATTCGGGATAATGACCAAAACGAGTTTTGAACAATTCTACCTGAGTCGGCAGATCTCCCGATTCGTTGAAGTTATCCCAACTGAGATGGTCGAGAAATACCTTGCCATCAACACAACTAACCGAGAGTTTGGCTCCAAACTCTACAGGTGTTCCCGCCTTGCCTCTGACAATGGGACGCACATGGGGTTGCGTGAGACTAACGATGCGGTCGTCAATACGATGACAGCGTTGGTCGTACATCCATTGTTGTTGCCGAAATACTTCACTGACTACCAACAAACTCCGATAAAGATGCTGACTCAACTCTGATAGTAATGCGCCTGCGGATACCAAAGAATCAATATGTCCAAGATTTCGACGCACATATCCCAATTGCTGCCGAATTGCTTTGCGTAGCTTTTTACGGTTGGGTTGGCGTTGTTTGGTGATGACTAGATAGGCTGTCCTTGCTTGAAGACGATAGGTGCGGGGTTTCTTTGGAAACTGTGCTTTCACTTGTTCGTAAAGAGCATCAATGATCTTTTCAGTTTGTACTCTTGCTTGATTCAATAGGTTGATGTCAGTAGGATAACGAATATCGGCTGGCGCGACAGTGGCATCAAGCAGCAATTTGCCTTGGTTCGGTGGTTCTTTGTCTTCTTCTTGACTCTGTTCGTCTTCTTTCTCTTTTTGTTTCGATTCTATTGGATGTTTTACAATCTGTTCGTTGATTCTACCGATGATCTCTAGATTCAATCGTTTGCGAAAGTGCACCATCATGCTGGCTTCAAAT
>NZ_ALWB01000065.1 GCF_000332215.1 Pseudanabaena biceps PCC 7429 | reverse complement strand
CCCAAAAGTAAAAGCCTTGCTTAGCAAGGCTTTTACTTTTGGGCTTTGGGAAGGGGTTATACCAATTTATTTACGAAAGTGTGACAACACTTTTGTGAATTAAAAACAAACCCAGTAAGGGTTTTCAAAGTTTAAAATGGCGTAGCCATTTTAAACTTTGGTATTAGGCTGATGCTAGAGGTTTAAAGATATTTTTGCAAAATCACTTTGAGGCGATCGCGGCTTACTCCCGATATCTGGCTCAAATCAGTCAAGATCGAAGTCTTAAGCGCAGTATGGGCTTCAGATTTTGGTGGATTGGCGGCAATTTTGGCGACGGCATTCTGAATTACCTGTTGAGCATTTAGGGCATTCTTATGTAAATTTTGGATGATCATATCTACCGTTACGCTTTCATGATCGTCATGCCAACAGTCATAATCGGTGACTAAGGCGATCGTGGCATAGGCAATTTCCGCTTCACGAGCGAGTTTTGCTTCGGTGAGATTTGTCATGCCAATTACCTTTGCCCCCCAACTACGGTAGAGCAAGGACTCAGCCTTGGTCGAGAAAGCAGGACCTTCCATGCAGAGATAAATCCCCCCTTTATGGACTTTGTTTCGTCCCAAATCAACCCCTTCTGCCGCTGAGGCGATGACCGACAGCAATGATTTGCAAATTGGTTCGCCAAAGGCAACGTGAGCGACAATACCCTCACCAAAGAAAGTGGAGGTACGGCTGGTGGTGCGATCGATAAATTGATCGGGCAACACAATATCAAGGGGACGTGCGTATTCCTGCAAAGAACCTACTGCCGAAGCGGAAATGATATATTCCACGCCTAGACTTTTAAGCGCATAGATATTTGCGCGATAGGGTACTTCTGATGGCAGTAAATGGTGCGATCGCCCATGTCTGGCAAGAAATAGTACGGGTGTTCCAGATAATTTGCCATAGATAAAGGCATCAGACGTTTTGCCAAAGGGGGTATCTATGTTAATTTCCTGAATATCGCTCAGGGCTGACATTTTATAGAGTCCACTGCCACCAATGATGCCGATTTGTGCGTTAAATGTCATAGTTTTTAGAAATTAGGCTGATCGATCAAGAAGCGAATAGAAGTGAAGTTACCATAAAGCCCAATCGGGAAGAAGTTTGGACTGGGAAGACTTGTTTGCGGTTAAACAGTTAAGCTTTTGTCTCAACTAGTAAATCTGCCAGTAACGTATTGAGCTGTTCTGTCGTAGCATGATAAACCTCACCACAGAAATGACAAGTTGCCTCAGCACCAAGATCTTCAGCAATCATCGATCGCAGGTCTTCTTCTCCAAACATTTTCATCGCCGCTAACATGCGATCGAGGGTGCAGGGACAGTGAAATCTCACATCTTTGCTCATCGGTAAGATATCTAAATGCATATCAGCAAATAATTCAGTCATCACATCTTCGATCGTTTGATCTTGGAGCAACAGATGGATGAAGTTTTGCGTATTACTTTTGGCTTCTAGTTGAACGAGTAATTCTTCTTGAGAACGATTTGTCGTTTTCGCAATCCGAAGTGTCGCCACAGGCATGATCTGTAGTAGTAGCCCTGCTG
Organism: Pseudanabaena biceps PCC 7429; assembly: GCF_000332215.1. Lineage (GTDB taxonomy): Bacteria > Cyanobacteriota > Cyanobacteriia > Pseudanabaenales > Pseudanabaenaceae > Pseudanabaena > Pseudanabaena biceps. The sequence goes on along the minus strand of NZ_ALWB01000065.1, from coordinate 13,680 downwards.
CTACCTGCACGGGAGCATCACTATTCTCTGGATTGATGACTTCCGTCAGAATGAGCTTAGAAAAGGTTTGCTCCGAAGAAGCTAAGTACCAAGCAACGTCATTGGCAATATCACCAGCAATTAGTTCGACGGTGCTGCTATAGGGTTCGCCATAGCCCACGTCGCGCATAACTTTAAAGAAACCTGTATGCCCTACCCCTTGACTGACATTTTGTTGCCCATCAGCTAGAGGTGGTAATGTAAATTGAGGATTGGCGACAAAGCCACGTATAGTGCCATCGAATCCAGCATCAGCATAGATTAACCCAAGTCCACCATCACCAGCGACTCGAACATTGACTCTGGCTCTTTCTTTCTTCATGTTTGAGGCAAGTAGCAGGCTCGCGCTCATTGCGCGACCGAGAGCAGCGATGGCTAATGGGGATAAATGATGGCGGCGATAGGCATTATTCAGGGATTGGGTAATATTCACGCCAATGACACGGACTCTGCCGTCGGCGGTGAGGGCGCGAACTAAACGATCGTTCATGGACTTTCTCTAGCGGGTTTATATTCAATAGAGCGATGCAGATCTTACCTGCATCGCTCTATGTTAACTTGAGTTCAACCGTCAATAATCGCCCAGAAATTTTATAAGTCCCTTGGCATAATTAAAAACCAGAGCTAAAATCTGCGGCGCAAGCGCAGCGTGCGCCGCAGATTTTAATTATGCCAAGGAACTTAGCAATTTATAGCAATGTTTGAGCTCGTTAGGATAAATCACAACCTAAAAGACGAGAGGTAGCGTGAAGCACTACCTCTCGTCTTTTACAGCGCTTTGCGCTCAAACCCAAACCAAGGAAATTTTGGAAAGCGTTGCTTTGCAACGCTTTCCAAAATTTCCTTGTGGTTCGTTTGATCGATAATTGCTGTAGGTTGTATGCGACAGCCATAGTTTTGTAATTGCTGCGCTATAGTTGCAATTGCTGAGCGATGCGATCGCAACAGAATTTTATAACTTTGGTATGATTGGTTCTAGTATTCAGTCAAATGGGAGAGCCATGCAATACACTGGAAACGCTTGGGACAAAGATGCTCTAAAAAATCCAGAGACCGAATATAAGCAGTTACTGGGTTTGCTCAGGCACAAACAAGATTTTGGAATGCTGTTTGTCCGTTGTTCGCCTGCGGAAGGCGAACAAATCATAAAAAGGACGAGGACAGATATCACCAATCAAAAGATTTTTGTATTGAGGCTAGATCGTCCAATTCCTGACTTCTATGAAATGATTGTCAATGAGCCAGATTTACATGAGGCGAATCTCTTATTTATTACTGGTATCGAAGAGTTTTTAGAGAATAAAGTCGATCATCCTGAGAATCGCGAATTGAATGCCAAGTTGACTGCTATTCCCCGTCCATTAGCTCATCTTCTCCAATTGCAATCTAAACTCAAAGAGAGTTTCTCTATCTGTTTTGTATTCTTATTGCCCCTATTTGCCCTTAAGTTTTTTGTTAATAGTCATCCTGAATTTTGGGGTGACAATGTGGAGGTGTTTGAGTTTCCCACTGACATGGAGTTGATGCGTCAGGAGACTTTCCGCTGGGTAAGTGACGATCGCTATGAGACCTATGCTCAAATCACCGAAGAAGAACGCGATCGCAAATTTGACGATCTGCAAAAACTCATTGCCGCTCAGCCCTTGATTTCTGAACGAAGGATCGAACTATTGTTGGAGCAGGGGGGACTCTTAGTTGCGGGCAATCGCTGTCAAGAAGCGATCCTCAATTGCGATCTGGCTTTGCAGATTCGCCTTGATAACCATTTGGCTTGGTACAATCGTGCTGTCGCGCTCGATCTTTGCAGTCACCACGAAGAGGCGGTAGAAAATTACCGTCAGGCGATTAATTATAAGGAAGATTTTTATGCGGCATGGCATAACCTTGGTACTTCTTTGAGTATGCTGGGACGCTATGAGGAAGCAATCAATAGTTACAATATTGCCCTTTCCTATAAGCCCGATTATTACTATTCCTATGGAGGTAAAGGTTTAGTTTGTAGCGTCCTTGGTAGATATGAAGAGGCGATCGAGCATTGCGAAAAGGCGCTCGCGCTAAAACCCGACTACGTGCAGGGGTGGTTTAGCCATGCCTATGCCCTTGAAAGCATTGGACGTTATGGTGAAGCGGTAGCCAGTTACGATCGCGCCCTAGAATATAAACCCTACGATCATCAAATTTGGTATAGTCGCGCTAAAGCCCTCGAACAATGGGGAAACTATACTGAAGCGATCGCTAGCTACGATCAAGCTCTCGAACTACGTCCTGACGATTACTATGCATGGAACAATCGCGGACTGGTGTTGAGTAAGTTGGAACTCTATGAAGGTGCGATTGCCAGTCACGATCGAGCCTTGGAAATTAATCCCGACGATCATTTTGCTTGGTATAGTCGAGGAAATGCGCTCAGTGGGTTAGGGTTGCTGGAAGAAGCGATCGCTTCCTACGATCGGGCGATCCAAATTTCTCCTCAAGAACCCCAAGTTTGGCAAAGTCGCAAGTTAACATTGAGAAGACTTGGCTTTGAGTAATTACCTGAGTAATTACCTGAGTAATTACCTGAACAATCAACTGGGAAATTAACTGAACAATTAACTATGACAGCGATTCCTCCTCATTCTTCAATTCCGACTGTAACTACTGCCTCAGGGGTAAACAATAGCCTCAATATGGTTTGTAAGGTTAGGAAAGGCTTTCATTTGCCCTTAAGTATGTTGATTATTGTGCCATTTTTAGTAAGTACTTTTGGCATTGTGGGATTGATTGGGTGGTTATCGTTTCGTAACGGGCATGATGCTGTCAAACAGATTTCTAATCAACTTCGCAATAAAGTTACCGAACAAGTTAAAACTCGTCTGCATTCCTATTTAGAACTTCCCTATATTCTCAATAATCTCAATTCCAATAGTATTGATTTAGAAAATATTAAGGGCGGATATGAGGAACAAAGAATCCAAATGCAATTTTGGAAGCAACTGCGGAGTTTTCCCCAGATTAGCAATATTTTTGTGGCAAACACTGCGGATCAATACTTAGGAGCAAGACGCATCCGTAATATGTTGGCTGTGGAGAATTCTCTGATCACTTCCATGACCGATGAACTCGGGCGATCGCAGATCATCCTCTTAGCCAGACGGGGTTTTGATTTGCGCGAGCGCTCTTGGTATCAGAATGCGATCGAGGCAAAACGTGATATCTGGAGTGAGGTCTACACCGATGTAATTACTGAGGAACCTGCGATCACCGCTGTAAAACCGATCTATGCCCCTAATGGCGAATTTCAAGGGGTGTTAGGTATATCAATTTTGCTAGGGGAAATCAATCACTTCTTACAGAATACCAAGGTTAGCGATCGCGGACAGACCTTCATTATGGAACCATCGGGCAGATTGGTGGCAAGTTCTAATGCTGATGTAGCCATATCTATTAAAGACAAGAAATCTGATCGGCTTCTCGCAATTCAAAGCCAAGATGAATTAACGCGTATTGCCGCTGCAAGTTTGAAGGAATATCCCAATCAAATTGATGATCAAATTCAACAATCATTTATTTATTTTCATGGCGAAAAGTACTTTCTTCAGGTTAGTAAACTCAACGATACCTTTGGACTGAGTTGGCAAATCGTGGTGGTGGTTCCTGAGTCTGACTTTATGTCACAAATCAAAGAGAATACACGTTCTACGATGTTTTTATGCATGGTGGCTCTAGGTCTGACCACAATATTGGGAGTTATTGCCGCGAAGTGGATTACCCGTCCGATCACCCAATTGAGCCTTGCTAGTCAATCGATCGCTGAAGGTGATCTAGATCAAAAAGTTGAATATTCCTGTTTGGTGAAGGAGCTTGCCATACTAGCGAGTTCCTTTAATCAGATGAGTCGCAAATTAAAAAAATCCCACAATCGACTAGAGGAATATTCGCATCTACTGATGCAAAAGGTTGACGAACGCACTCAAGCCCTCCAACAGGAAATTCTCGAACATGAACTCACGGAAGCGGCCCTTAGAGAATCAGAAGAAAAATTTGCCAAGGCATTCCGTTCTAGTCCCGATGGGATGGCTCTACTCTCGACTGATACCTATAAACATATTGATGTCAATGATAAGTGGACGGAAATTACGGGCTATAGTCGAGAAGAGGCGATCGGCGTAAATCCAACGGATTTAAATCTGTGGGTCGATTTGCAAGATCGCGATCGCATGTTAGCCATTTTGGAGGTAAATAAGCGGGTAGCTAACTTTGAGGCGATGTTTCTGACTAAGGATGGCAGGAAAATTACGGGCTTAGTCTCTTCTGAAAGCATCGAATTTGGCGGTCAAGTTTTTGCGATCTATGCCCTTAAAGATATTAGCGATCGCAAGCTCATTGAAGAGAATATCAAAGAGAGTGAAAAGAAATATCGCGATCTGGTCGAATCGGCTAACTGTATCATTCTCCGCTGGGATACCCAAGGAAAGATTTGTTTCTTAAACGATTATGGCTTGAAATTTTTTGGCTATGAATTAGAGGAAATTATCGGTACCTATATACTAGATACCCTCGTCTCATCTCAGGACATTTCAGGAGAAGATCTCCGCAATATGATTGCGGAAATATGCAGTGCGCCTGAAAAATATCAACTCAAGGAGAATGGTAACATCTGTAAAGATGGGCGGCATGTGTGGGTAACTTGGTCAAATAAGCCCATCTATGACGATCACGGTAAGTTAATCGAAATTCTATCCGTCGGGACGGATATTACCGATCGCAAACATGCCGAAAAAGAACTACAATCTGCTAAGGAAATTGCGGATACGGCAAATCGCGCTAAGAGCGAATTTCTTGCCAATATGAGTCATGAGTTACGGACTCCATTAAATGGAATTTTGGGCTATGCGCAAATCCTTAAGCGTAGCTACGACCCCAATAAACATCAGGAAGGATTAGAAATCATTCAGCGCAGTGGTGAACATTTGTTGACTCTGCTCAACGACATTCTCGATCTTTCTAAAATTGAAGCTAAGAAGCTTGAACTCAATCCCAGTGAATTCGAGCTTCCGAAATTACTGCAAAGTATTACGGATATGTTTCAACTACAGGTACGGGCCAAGGATGTGAAGCTGATCTATCAACCCCTAACAGCTTTGCCCAACACCATGTATGGTGATGAAAAGCGCTTGCGTCAAGTCCTGATTAATTTATTTGGGAATGCCGTTAAATTTACCGATTGTGGCAGCGTATCTCTGTTGGTAAGCGCTCGAGCCTTAGAATTGAATAATTACAAAATTCGTTTTGAGATCGCCGATACGGGTGTGGGCATTGCTCCTGACACATTGACAGATATCTTTTTGCCTTTTCAACAGGTGGGCGATCGCGCCCGACGCTATTCGGGGACGGGTTTAGGCTTGCCAATTTGCCAAAAATTGGTGGAGATGATGGGCGGAAAACTGCATGTGGAAAGCCGTTTGCATGAAGGAAGTACTTTCTGGTTTGAAATTGACCTATTTGAAGTTCCTCATTATTCTCGGTCTTTAGCCATCGATAGCCGCTCGATTTCTGGCTATTATGGCGCTCGGCGCAAAATTTTGATCGTCGATGACAAGACCGAGAATCGCATGGTGTTGAACGATTTACTTACTCCCCTAGATTTTCTAGTTGTCGAAGCGATCGATGGTAGTGATTGTATCGTTCAAGCTAAAAGTTTCGATCCCGATCTGATTTTGTTAGATATGGTCATGCCTGAACTGGATGGTCATGAAACGACAAAGCAACTCCGACAGTTACCGATGTTTCAGAAGACAGCTATTGTGATGGTATCCGCCAGTGCCTTTGACGAAGATCGCAGTCTGAGTCTTGCGGTGGGGTGCAATGATTTTATTGCCAAGCCGATCGATCCTGAGGCTCTATTTAAGGTCATGAGATCGCTACTTCATTTGGAATGGAAATACGAAGAGCTCCGTAGTTCTGAGTCTTCCCTTACCAATAATTCTAAATCTAAAGATGCTACGATTTCTCCCTTGGTGCTGCCGCCCAACTGCACCGTAGAGAAGTTACTCCAATTGGCTCGCATGGGGGATATTTTGGCTATTCAAGAAGAAGTTATCCTTTTACAGGAAGCTAATTCCCAGTTTATTCCCTTTTCTGAGCAAGTTCTCGATTATGCTAGGGAGTTTCAAATTAAGCGGATTCGTGAGTTCTTAGAATTACAAATTCAAGTAAGTAGCTAAGCATAAAATGGCGTAGCCATTTTGAGCTTTGGTATAACGCGAGTAGAGACAGATACATAGGACAACTCAAACCCCAAAATACAAGTGGCGGCGCTTTGCGCCGCCACTTGTATTTTGGGGTTTATAATTCATGGGTGGGAAGACGCATAGCGCCTTCCTCGGATTTCTAGGATATTTTTCTAGGACATTGCTTGAATGATGTAATCGAAATAAGGCTCCGTGGTAGAGGCATCTTCTTTGCTGAGCAAAGCTAAAGAAGCACTTTTGAGGCAGCGAATAGCATCAGCCATGCCAACTAAAGGTACGCCGAGGGAGTTATACATTTCACGTACGCCGATAATGCCAATTTTCTCGATCGGTTCTTTATCGCCTGCCAATACTCCATAGGTGGTAAGGCGGATGTACCAAGTGAAATCTCTCAGACATTGGTTACGTTGCTTTTGTCCATAGGCATTGCCACCAGGGGAAATGTAATCGGGATGAATTCTAAATAGTTCTTCGGTTGCTTTTTTGACGATTTTGGCTTCGCTTTCTGCCAAGATTGTGGCAATCCTCACTCTTTGAGCACCAGTGGAAAGAAAGTTTTGCACGCCTTGTAACTCGGAAATGCTGGGATAACGGAGTTCTTCGTCGGCTCTTTCTAAAACTTGAATAACTACACTCATGATTAAAATAAAAAATTTAATATATTCGCAGTCTAGTCTACCAAAAGCGGTGAATCAGCTAAGATTTTGTAATAAAATCACAAATCTTTATAGTTGTCGCCAGTCTTGTTATAGCAAGTTAAGAAATGGCGTAGCCATTTCTTAACTTGCTATAAAGCCTAAAAACTTATTACACCTTTGATTTTAATTGGGTGAGCAGTCTTTTTAGCTCTGCCGATAAGTCATAGCCGATCGCTCGATTGCCGTAGCGCCAATCTTGATAGATCTGGGTAATCTGGGCGATCGCCGTAGCTTGGCGATCAGAGAGGCGATCGCTAAGACTTTCCACATATTCTTGAGGGGTTTGGTGCGGCGATTTGGGTTTGCCTTGTTCCGATAGCCATTGGAGCATTTGGCGATAGGTACGTTGCGGGATCGGCATTTGCTGCAATCTTTGGCGTTGCCACCACCAGATTGTGAATTGCCATAAAGCCCAACCACCGATCCCAAATCCAAAGGCGATCGCCAGACCAAAGGCAATACCGATCCAGCCCATCTCGGCTAGCCAATTGATGACACTGCCCACAAATTTGCCGATACTATCAAATAACCAATTAAAAAAGTTATTAACAGAACTCGGTAAAAATTGGGCAATCCAACTCCAAAAGGTTTGTACTGCACCAAAGGTACGGTTATTTTCGATCGATGGCGGAAATATGGGGCGATTGGGGACAGGATCGAAGGCGAGCCAACCATAGGACGGAAAGAAAACCTCTACCATTGATTGCGTATCAATGTTTTGAACCTCATAAAGTCCCGTAAAGGGGTTGAACTTTCCTGAGGCAAAGCCAACTACATAGCGACTAGGAATGCCCAGCGATCGCAGCATGATTGCCATAGTCGAAACAAAATGGCTTTCCTCTCCACCACCCTGATCGACAAATTGCGATACGAGATCGCCCTTAGATTCCTCAAATCCAAGAGGCTTAATGGCATAGTTTTGCTTGAGGCTTTGCGTGATCTGTATCACGCGATCGTAGTTATTGTCTAAGGCGATCGGTTTGCCTTGAGCATCACGAGCACTTGCTAAGAAACTCAGCGCAGTCTCCTGTACCCTTGGTGATAGATTTGCGGGAACTTGAAGATAATAATTGCGGATTGAGCGCGGATATTCCCCCGATGATTGTCGTAATAATTTGGGATTACGCTCGACAACGTTGGAAATTACCGTATAGGTTAGGTCTTCAGGCAAAGCTCCTGGTCCCCGCAGCATTCCTTCTTGATCGATATCCAATTCTTCGCTTGGAAAAAAGATCTGGTTGGGCACTGCTGCCGCAGGAATTAGGTTCGGAAAATTTGGCGATACGATCGTATAGGTTTGGACTACCTCCTGACTGGCGAGGGGTTTGACTAATTGTTTTGGCGCACCAATCGATATATAGGTGGGAATTGGTAGCGAGAATTCATAATTGAGCGGATTGCGTTTAACCGTGCGGATTTGCTGCGGATCATTGCGGGAAATGCGCCAACCTTTCCCCGTGAATTGGTCGTAGGCCATCACTCGCCAAAACAGTTCCGCTTGCGATCGCACGCGCATCATTAATTCGGGTTTGCGTTTTTTGTTTAGTTGTTTGGCATCAGAGGAAGCCGTATCAATTTCGGGGGCAAATAATGGTGGCAATGTGTCCGAGTCACCATTGCTAGTACCACCAGTGCCAGTTCCCCCATTGCCATTGCCATTGCCATTTTTTCCCTGCTGCTGTTGCTGCTGTCGCGACAAAATTCCTCCCTTCGGAATTTGTCTTTGCACCGATAAATTTACACTTACGGGGAAGTTGCGTAACTGAAATCCTGGTAAACGGGGTAAAAATGCAAATATAGTCAAGCCCAGTACCAAGACGATCGCCAGTAGTCCCGATAGAGGTAATAGCGATACGCCTATTTTTTCTGGTTCAAAACCGACCGTCTTAACTCCTAAACGCGATCGGTGATCGAGCAATAAAATTGGCAGCCCCACCAATAAAAAGGCCATCAGCCAGAGGGCAAAAATCATCGTTTGACTTAAGGTAGCCGCGAGCGCCATCAGGATCAATCCGATCACAATCGAATATCCCAAATCCTTGCGGCGTGGTAGGTCAAAACTATGTAAAACCTGTAGCTGAATTAACAATCTTGCTAGTAATAGTCTTGTTTCTTCGGTTTGGCGGACGATATCGTTGAGAAATATCACCAGCATGGCAATCATCGCGATCGCAATGAATAATTTCACAAGGATATTGCGTGTGCGTCTTGCATACCATGCCCAGACTGCGGCGATCGCACTAAGAGGTATTGCCCAGATACTATTGTTGGAACTCGCTACCGAGTCCATTGCCCCAATGCTGATAAATACAAAAATTTGGACTAGTACGCGCAACGGAATCGAATCTTCAACTCCCGCCACGGTAAATTCTGAAGCTTGTCGTAATTTATCAAAAGTACCAATCTTTGGTCGCGGCTGCCGAATCGTATCCATGTTGGTCTGGGTTTAGAGATGATTGGAATCCTACCAACTAGTATAAAACGTCAGTTCGGGTTAAGCTGGCAAGGTTTAAAAGCCCCAAAGTAAAAGCCTTGCATAGCAAGGCTTTTACTTTGGGGCTTCGAGAAAGGGTTTGCTACGCAAACCCTTTCTCGAAGCCCGTTTCAAATTATCCCGAACTCACGTTTTTTTAATAATCATCTCTGACTGCAAAGGTGATAGTTTGTTTGGTGATGACATTGACTACGGTACTGGGTTCAATTACGGTTACCTGTGGGGCTGTAACGTTGCCAATTAACACCGCCGCCGCTGCGCCGCCAAGAACATCTTCAATATGAACGCCGCCACGAAATACGCCGCCAAGCACTGCTCCTGCGGCTCCACCGATACCAGCATCGGTCAGAATTGCACCTGTATTAGTTTCACGGGGATCTTTGACATCATTAATCAGGGCTGACTCGGCTTGCAGTCTGACGGTTGCACCACGACTAGTAAATTTTTGGGCGACAAATTTCGAGCCACCTTCTGCTGGGACAAATTGTCCTTCGATTACTGCCCCCGCAGGTATGAGGACTGTGCCATTTGTGGCTGTGATATCTTGGGCAACTAATAGACTGGCATTAACGGTTTCTCCCTTGGAGATGTAGAGAGTGTCTTGGCGATTGATTTTGGTAGCGATCGTTTGTCCCGCAGGCAAGCTTAAGGTCGAGCGAAATATTTGGGCAATTTGATTTGCGTTTACCTGAGACTGAGGTCGATTGTTGGTTTGATCGCTTGTTTGATAAGGCGAATAGGCATAGCTAGGGCTGGCGATCAAAGACGCGATCGCTATACTCAGCGGCATACTGACAGATGAAACAACTGCCAATTTTAAATTGTATTGAGCGCTCATAAACGCCTCTAGGGGATGTCATATAGAGTTCTATTCGATTATGACTAAATAACGATGTTCTTTGTTCCTATGGCGATCGCTAAGTAAGTGGGCTTAATTAAAACCCAAAAACCTATAGCGCACGCGCAGCGTGCGCTATAGGTTTTTGGGTTTTAATTATGTCAGGAGTATTGCTAATCGTTACGAATCCTAGCCGCATTTCACTTGGATGAGAGCGATATGAGTAAAATTAATTCTACAGCAATTATCGATCAAACGAACCACAAGAAAAATTTTGAAAGCGTTGCGAAGCAACGCTTTCAAAATTTTTCTTGATTTGGTTTTGAGCGCAAAGCGCTGTAATTTCCCTCACTAAGCTTAACTAAAGTATGCGGTTTATCATGCAGAGAACTAATTTGAATTTTGGGTTGAATTTTGGGTTGAATTTTGGGTTGAAGTCTGGCTTCAATTTTAAGTTTTCAGTTAAATCTATTGCCTTGACGTTACTGGCGATCGCTACTTTTACCTTTGTCGTATTTCAGATACCCCAAGGACTATATTCCCAAACTATTTCCGCAGACTTAATCAATAAGTATAATCTCGCAGTTGCGGATGCCAAAGTTGCCGAACTAGACGAGGTTTCCCAAGATCTAGTGGCAATCACTAAAGACAACAAGTTCTTAATCTGGCAAAACAAAACTGCTCCTAAGGACAAATTACTGGTTGCCACTTGGACAAACTATACAGGCTACGATAATCAAGTCGGTCAGCCAATCACGACATCTCGCCAAACATGGGTAACGGTGGCTCCAGAATTGCAAAATTTCTGCAAAGAAAAATTAAAAGATGTCACGAATCAGAGCGATCGCACGCTGCGTTTAGAGCAACTATTGGGCTTACCTCCCAATAATGGAAAAACCCGTTTTGTGGAATTTTGGGTCAATCCAGAGAATCTATTTCGCCCTAGTGCTGATTCCGAAATCACTGATCGAACTGCCTTTGGTGAATTCACCCAGATACCACCATCTCCTGACGCGAGTATCAAACTCTCCTATCTCCAGTGGTTTGAGAAGTTAAGATCTCAGTCCTATAACGCCACAGGTGGTTATCCTTGGACAAGAATGGGTTATACCTACGATTGGGGTAATCCCAAAAGTGAAATTGGACTGAGTGAATTTGTGATCGACACAGGGGCGATGATCGAGGTCAAGTCCGTGCAGACAACTGATAAGTATTGCGTATCCTAAAAAGCAAAAAGCCGCGCAAAGCGCGGCTTTTTGCTTTTTATACCAATTCATTGAAGTGAGCCAACACTTCAGTGAATTAAAAAACAAACCCAGTAAGGTTTTGGGTAGTCCTAAAAAGGAAAGGATGACCGAGCAGGTAAAGAAGTGTTGTAATGATGAATAAAATTCCAAATGGCCCCAATGTGATTTTCCAACTTCTTAGAAAAGGATAAGGTCTTTCTAACTAGTCTAGTAAGAATTCAGGTAAGAATAGGAATGAGAGAAATAGAAGAAGGATCAATTAAAGCTTGACGGAAAAATCAATGACAGATTTACCTTGAGCTTTACAGGTTTGAATAACCGTCAACAAAGCGGCGGTATTGTGTAAGCCATCCATAGAACGGGAACCACCAGAAACTTTGCGTTTGGTAACGGCAAGCCTGAGATTACGCTCGGCACGATTATTATCAGGGGGGACAAGGGGATCATCAAGAAAATACCACCACTGAGCTGATTTTTCTTGAGGGAGTTTAACAAAAGCCCTGCGGCATATCCAACCTTGGGCAACCAGTCTGAAATGGCTTGGTTGACGCGAATTTTAAAATCAGTTGCCCAAGTAAAATATGGTGGATTATCACCGTGTATTCGCCAAGTCGCATGATGTTCAAAGGCTTCATCAATGAGTCTGATAAATACTTTGCCAATTTCTTGTTGCGATTTAAGGGTTAATTTCAGCAATGCTTTAAAGTGTCGTCTTAGGTGAGCAAGACATTTTTGTTGTCGCTCAACGGCGTAACCGTTATAGACACTATAGTCGTCACTACAGAGTACGCCATCATAGCTTTGTCCCAACACTGACTCCAGTTCGGCACGACTGCGAGTATCTGCACCACGATATAGGGCATAACCTTCTCCACTGAATGACCATAGCCATTCTTTTACCCCTTTGACCAGCCATGGTGTTTCATCAACTTGCACTTGCGGTTGGTCTTTAATCCACTCTGCTAACTCGGCTACTTTTGCTTCAATACTGGCAGCTACTCGCTCATTGGTGACAGCGATGGTTCCTAGTCCGATTTCGCCTACTCCCATCTCTTTTAGCCATTCTTGCTGTTTTTCATAACTCATATGTCCATAATTTCCGAGCCATACCAACATTCCTTGTAGACTTGCTTCTAGGTCTTGTTCGCCTATCACTTCCTTAGGTAATTCTCCCCACACCACCGCCCCACACTGGTTACATTGACATTCCTGTTGCTGATATTCAACGATTTCTATTGGTTGCTTTACCAATCTTGCTGTTTGTCTGATGCTGACTCCTATCTCAGTCCATGATGCGCCTCCGCAATCTGGACATCCTTCGGGTGAGACTGTCTCAAAGCGATCTACTCGATTAAATCCTTTTCTCGTTTTTCCTTTATGTCCGATTTGTCCCCCTGCTTTTTCTTCCCCTCCTCTTCTTCTTTTGATTCGTCTATTTTCTCTGACCGCTTTATTAGGTCACTGGATGGCGGTTTGGATGAGTCTTTGCTACTCCTGTTGTTCACCGCTTTTAGTCTCTCTATTTCTTCGTATATTTGTTGCGCCCATTCCTGTTGCCGCACGATTACTTCTACCAGTTCTCCTACTGGCATATTTTCTAGGGCTTCTCGTTCATATTGCGGTGGCTCTTTCATCCCTTTACTTTAGCCGCTTTGGCTCTTTTGTCAATTTCTTACCTGATTCTTTACCTTAATTCTATTTTGGCAGGAGAGGCAAGTGCAAAACTATCGGTGCTATTGGGAAGTATTGCTGCTTTTGATTGTCGCATTTCTCAACTTCCTACGTTAAATCTAGTAGTTGATTATTTCCGCTGGCGCAATGAAGATGCCCATCGAAATGCATTAAATGCTCACTGTTACTGGATGTTACGTAAAGCTGGCGAGAGCGCTGGATCTGCTACAGAAAAAATTTATAGACTTTCAGTGAGTGACAAAAATGAACTTCTTTATCAGCAAGCGAATATTAACTTCAACGATTTACCTAGCTGGCAGAAGCGGGGTATAGGGGTATATTGGGAGTCATACCAAAAAGAATCAACGTAAGAATTCAGGTAAGAATAGGAATGAGAGAAATAGAAGAAGGATCAATTAAAGCTTGACGGAAAAAATCAATGACAGATTTACCTTGAGCT
>NZ_ALWB01000064.1 GCF_000332215.1 Pseudanabaena biceps PCC 7429 | reverse complement strand
AAAAAATATCAGCAACTTTTTGCAAGTGTTGCTTCGCAACACTTGCAAAAAGTTGCTGGGTTTGGATTTGAGCGCAAAGCGCTGTAATTTAGCGATCGTAGTCTTCGTCGTCTAAGCTTTTAGGCTCGACCAACCAGTCAGAATTTTGACCGCCAATAATAACTTCCTCGATCGCTACATATTCCTTGTCAAACTGACGCAAGGCATTAACTAAGATATCGATCGCGATCGCATCGGTCGTCCCTAAGTCAACCCAACAACGCGCCCATTCATTTTCGTATTCGAGATCGGTCATATTATGCATGACTGACATCATCTCGTCCTCGGCAGCTTGGTTGTCATAGTCGAAGTAACTGACATCCACACCCGTTTCCTGTACCTGCATATTACAAGCATTGAAGCCACCTAATTTGCCCAGTAAAAACCAAGAATTAAATACTTCGTCTAAGAGTTGCTTCTCTGACTGAGAGGGAACCTCATTAAATTTTATCCAGATCCATAAATCAAACCAGTCGCATTCTCGAAATCTAACTTCCATAATCAACTTGCAGACCTTGCAACAATCTCAATAAAAACAAAAAGGACATACCCAACTTATATTAATTCGCTTACTAATGTGGCTGGGTGCAATTAAATATAAACCCCCAAAAGCTGTAGAGGACGCTGTGCTTGCTCTACAGCTTTTGGGGGTTTACTTATGCCCAGCTACTTATTGTCACACTTTCGTGAATTGGTATAGCCCAGTTAATTTTAGGTTCATTTCACAAGTTTTGCCCCAATCGGATAATCCCTAAATTGGCAAATATGTAGTATTATCCGACCAAATATCCTGCATAATCTGTCAAATTAATTTGATTCCGCACAATAGACTACATTGCCGTTTGTAATAATAATTTACGTTACAATGCTAAAGTTGGATGAAAATTAGTCTGCGAAGCTTAAGAACCCTGTAGCAAACTCTTAAGTGAGAGTTAAGTGAGAGGGGCAAATTACCAAAAGCCCTAAAATCAAAACTCGTATTGAGTACCATCCCCGCTCATGGATGGGCGATCGCTGAAGTCAACGTTCAGTCGTGAGGAGTATTCCCTACCTGTGGCAACAAATCCCATCAATCTAGGTAAATCTGATTTGTCAAACAAGTCACCGAAGCCCAAAGTGGCTTCAATCAAACATAAATGGACACTTTTTGTAGTGTTATTTGTGGCGCTTTTGTCAGGGGGACTAGGTGCAGGCTTAGCATTTGTCTTAAGTAGCAGACCTTTTCAGCAGCACCAACTATCAGCAGATGAAGCCGCAGTATTTAATCGTAACTCCGAAGGCATGACCTCGGCGATCGCAGGAGTACCAACGCTAAACCGTCCAGTTAACATCTTGGTGTTAGGGACGATCATGCTTACCTCTGACCTACCTGATGCCCAATCTCGACCTAAAGGTAAATATTTAGCCGAGCTAGACGACAATCTCAACGGCATGAGTGACGCAATGTTACTGCTCCGTTTCGACCCCTCTACCAAAAAGGTTGCCGTTCTATCAATTCCCCGCGACAGTCGTGTGAATATTCAAGGAGTCGGCAAAACAAAGATCAATTTTGCCAACTATGCAGGTGGGGCAGCTCTATCGGCACAAACTGTCAGCCAAGTACTTGGTGATATTCCGATCGATCGCTACATTCGTTTTAACGTCAATGGCTTTGGCAAATTAATTGATGCCCTAGATGGGATTGATGTATATGTGCCGAAAAAGATGAAATATCAAGATGACAGCCAACATCTATATATTAATCTCAATCAAGGACAGCAAAAATTAAACGGGAATAAAGCGATTCAGTATATGCGCTATCGCCATGACGATCTGGGCGATATTGGGCGTGTCCAGCGTCAACAGGCTTTTTTCCGTGCCTTTATCGATCAAAAGCTTAAGCCTGAAAGCATCACTAAATTACCCGAAGTACTAGCGATCGTAAAAGACAATATTGATACCAATCTATCTGTAGAAGAGTTTCTGGCGATCGCAGGCTATACCTCGAAAATCGATCGAAAAAACATTCAGATGCATATGGCTCCAGGAAGATTTAGTAACCCTGGAGAATTTGATAATCTGAGCTACTGGATTTTAGATAATCGCCTGCTTGCCAAGATCATGAACCAGAGTTTTGGAGTCATGAAACAAGCTGAGGTAAGTGCATCCGATGATTCTCCCCAAAGTCTACGGGTGGCGATCCAAGATAGTATGTCCCAGCCTGAAGGCTCCAAGAAGGCAACAACGGTTTTATCTAAAGCGGGATATGCCCAAGTATTTCCTGCCAGCGATCGCTGGACAAAATCCATCGCTAAAACCCAGATTATTGCTCAAAATGGCGATCGCGAAACTGCCGAGAAACTTCGCGATGCCTTGGGGATTGGGGAAGTAGTTGTTGAGTCAACAGGTGATATTGAGTCAGATATTACCGTGAGGATTGGCAAAGACTGGTTACTGTCCAATAATATTCCTCTCAAACCAGTTACCACCACAAAACCAAAACCAATATCAGGAAATTAAGCATAAATAAGTAGTGGGCGGTGCGGAGCACCGTCCACTACTTATTGAACTTTGATTAAAACCCAAGAAGAAAATGGCGGCGCGAAGCGCCGCCATTTTCTTCTTGGGTTTTGATTGGGCGATAACAATAGCTATCAATAGCTATTGTTATCTAGACTTTTGTTGACTGGCGCACGATTTTAGTAAATATAAAATCAGGCAAAATCTTCCGTAAAAATAATAATTGCTTAGCCAAGGGATCGGCTGGATAACGCAGCTTCCATGATTTATCCGTACTTGCTAGATAGATCGTTTTGGCAACCACTTCAGGAGGGGCTCCTGTTGTACCAATGCGATCAAGGTTGCTTAACACCCGATCGCTAAAGGGCTGATATTCTGGAAAACCAGCATTGCTTGCGCGATCGGACGATCGCTCGTAGAAATCAGTTTTGATCGGACCAGGTTCGATAATTTTGACACGAATATTAAAGGATAGGAGTTCATGCTGCAAAGCTTCAGAGAATCCTTCCACAGCCCACTTCGTAGCATGGTAAAGACTATAAAGGGGAAAGGCGACGCGTCCACCAATGGAAGCTACATTAACGAGTACTCCTTGCTGGCGATCGCGAAAATGGGGGAGGATAGCCCGCGTAACCGCCATTAATCCAAAAACATTCGTATCGAATTGACGCTGGATTTGCTCAGGCGTAGAAGCTTCAAAAGCTCCTAACGTGGCATAGCCTGCATTATTTACCAACACATCGATCGTACCAAACCTAGCGATCGCCGCCGCAATTGCTTCAGCAATCGAAGTCTGGTTAGTTACATCTAACGCGATACAAACTACCCGATCGAGCTTGGCTAAGCTATCGGTTCTATTTATTTCTCGGTCAGGCGATCGCATGGTGGCAGCGACATTCCAGCCTTGTTTCTGGAAATACAAAGCCGTTGCCCGGCCAATTCCCGATGAGGTTCCAGTAATCAATACAGTTTTAGCCATTTTTGCTTGGTTTGATTGTACGGTTTAAGTGCGTGGCTCTTACTTTAATTCACAAAAGTGTTGTCACACTTTTGTGAATTAAAAACTAAACCATCGCAAACAATTCTGTGATCGGGCGATCTTGGATTGCCTCCTGAGTAACAATTTCGACAATCTTATTCTGGGCTGCTTCTACCAATAAAGCATCCACGGCAACCTGCGCCACCTTAGTACGCGAGATACTCCCCTCAAATAAAGTATCCGCACTGGACAAGACCAACCCACCCTGTTTCTCATAGTTAAGCAATCCCCCAGGACGGACGATCGTATACTTCAAACCACTGTCTTGTAAATATTGCTCCACTTGCTTTTTCCAAAATAGAACTAGCCAGAAGAGGTTTAAAGGATGCAAAAATTTCGATACGCAAAGGGAAGAAATCAGCACAAAACATTTGATATCCTTCGACTTCGCGGCCTTCACTAAATTTTTGGTGCCGATATAATCCACCAGATAGGGCTCCATGAAGTTAAGACTCGGCTTTGCTCCCGTCGCACAAATCAGCAGGTCACAATCGGCGATCGCTTCAATCAAGCCATCGGCAAACATAACGTTTCCTAACACTGTTTCCGTCTCTGGGGGCAGGAGTTTTTTCGCAAGTTCTACATCTCGAACTAGGGCTCTCACAGGAATATTCCGCCTTACTAATTCAGCTACGATATGTCGTCCTGTTTGCCCTGTGGCTCCAGCTACAAATACTTTCATTGATATTATCCTTCCAATTTTTAGGGCAGTGCTAAGCGTAAATAAACTTAAAACCGAGAAGAGCGTACCGTCTGCTATGCGGACGGTACGCTCTCTGATTTTAGTTTTTAATTATGCTGAACTGCTTATATCCGAACTAAGTGGCTGGGCATAATTAAGACCTAAAAAGCTGTAGCGCACGCTGCGCGTGCGCTACAGCTTTTTAGGTCTTATATTTAGTTGCGCTTAGCTACTTATCTAGCTACTTATCTATAAGTATAAGGCTAGCCTTTATCAACCATATTCAGACAAATCAAATTCTCAAAAGAACCAATTGAAGCTTTATATGTCCA
This sequence comes from Pseudanabaena biceps PCC 7429, assembly GCF_000332215.1. Taxonomy (GTDB): domain Bacteria; phylum Cyanobacteriota; class Cyanobacteriia; order Pseudanabaenales; family Pseudanabaenaceae; genus Pseudanabaena; species Pseudanabaena biceps. Next base: position 19,915 of record NZ_ALWB01000064.1, on the reverse strand, counting down.
AATCTGAATAGAATCCCCCACCATAAGTAGTTCGGCATAATTACAAAACAAAACCAGAGAGCATACCGCCCGCGCAGCGGGCGGTATGCTCTTCTCGGTTTTAAGTTTACTTATGCCTAGCTACTTACAAGCATTTTTATGTTTGCCAATCTGGTATAATTGGAATTTAAAAACAAGCGTTTTGAGCGTTTTGATTTGATATCTTTACGCCAAATCTATTAAGAAAAATTAAGAAACATCAATGCTACTCACTCACCGCCCTCGTCGCCTCCGCCGCAATCCTTCTGTTCGCAGCCTCGTGAGAGAGAACCATCTCTCCGTTGATGATTTTATTTATCCAATGTTTGTAATGGAAGGAGAGAATGATCGCGTTGAAATTCCTTCCATGCCCGAAGCCTATCGCTTTACCCTCGATTTACTAGTTAAGGAAGTAGAAGAGATTTTTGCCTTGGGAATTAAGGCGATCGCTCTTTTTCCTGCGGTTCCTGAAGAGAAAAAGGATCTCACTGGTACAGAGAGTTTTAATCCTGAAGGTTTGGCACAGAGGGCAGTCAGAGCGATTAAAGCAGCGGTTCCCGAAGTTATTATCTTCACTGATGTTGCCCTCGACCCTTTCACTACCCACGGGCATGATGGCATCATTGATGAGAATGGCGTAATCCTCAATGATGAGACGGTAGAAGTTCTCGTCAAAATGTCTATCTCTCAAGCTGCCGCAGGAGCTGACTTTGTTTCTCCTTCCGACATGATGGATGGACGCATTGGTGCAATTCGTCAAGGACTAGATGCCAATGGCTTTGAGAATGTGGGTATTCTCGCCTATGCTGCCAAATATGCTTCCGCCTACTATGGTCCTTTCCGCGATGCCCTCGGATCTGCTCCCAAATCTGGGGACAAGAAAACCTATCAAATGGATCCAGCCAATTCTCGCGAAGCAATTAAGGAGGTATATCTAGATATTGCGGAAGGAGCGGATATCGTCATGGTCAAGCCTGCCCTAGCTTATTTAGATATCATCGCTAAGGTAAAAGATGCGACTAATGTACCTGTAGCGGCCTACAACGTGAGCGGTGAATATGCCATGATCAAAGCTGCTGCCCAGCTTGGCTGGATCGACGAAAAGAAGGTCATGTTTGAAACTCTGCTGAGCATGAAGCGGGCGGGAGCGGATATTATCTTGTCGTATCATGCCAAATCGGTTGCACAATTGATTGCTTCGGGTTACCGTCCCTAATCACCCCATCAACCATGAATGCCAAAGAACTTCTTGACAGCTACGCTTCAGGCGATCGCGATTTTAGCAAGCGATCGCTTGTGGGATTAATTTTAACTGGGGCCAATTTATCTGGGGCAAATTTTATCGAGGCGGATCTCGAAGAGATCACCCTCGATATAGCGAATTTAGAAGATGTAGAATTGAATCTTGCCAATTTAAACCGCGCTAATTTGAGTGGCTCGATTTTAATTCAAGCCAACTTGAACGGCACGATTCTGGAACAAGCTTCATTAATTGGGGCGAACCTATCGGAAGCTTTTCTCATCGAAGCCGATCTCAGCGATGCCATTTTAGTTGAGACCAACTTTAGTAATTCGTTTTTGACCAGTGCCAATCTCACGCGATCGCGTCTATGTCGCGCCAATCTATCGAATGCCTTTTTGACTGGGGCTTGCTTAAATGGAGCCGATCTGCGGGGTGCAAATCTCACGGAAGCCGATCTTACGAGGGCAAATTTAACGGGAGCAAATCTGGCTGGAGCCGATCTCAGTCGGGCGAATCTGACTAATGCCAAGCTAAATTGGGCTAATCTTGCGAATGCCAAATTAATCGGGGCGGATTTGACAGGAACCTATCTGTCAACCCTAAGGAGCATTGAGGGCACGGACTTTACTGATGCACGTAACGCACCGAACTCTGTCGATCTGGTTAATCTTGTTAATATAGAAGAGTTAAAACCAGAAGAATAGAATTTTTATCGGCAAAGGTTCTATACCTAAGGATAAAATTCGTTAACGCAAATTAAAAGCTTATGCGCTTGTTTCGTTCACTCCCCAGACTAACTCTCGCTCTAGCCATCGCCTTCGCAGGAGCAATCTCTCTCCCAACTAATGATCGCGCTGATCGCGCCTATGCCCAATCCCCAAAGGATGCCACGGAATGGATCAAACGAGGAAAGCTACTTTGGCAAAGAAATGACATATCAGGAGCTGCCGCCGCCTATCAACAAGCAGCAAATCTCGAACCCAAAAACTCTAAAATTCTAACGAGTCTGGGCTTTTTATTAACCCAACAAAATAACTACTCTGCGGCGATCACGGCTTTGGAAAAGGCTACAAAACTGGACGCAACCAATGCTAAAGCCTTTAATGCGCTCGGTTTTGTCTATGTCCGCATCAAGGATTATCCCAATGCTTTGACAGCCTATCGTCGGGCCATCAATTTAGATCGGCAAAATATTGATGCCTATAACAGTGTGGGTTTTCTGCTGACCGAGCAAAAAAACTACCCTGAAGCGATCAAGATTTATCGCCAAGCGATCGCCGCCGTTCCCAACGAAGCTAAGAGCTACCTGAACTTAGGCTATGTTTTGCAGCTTAAGGGCGATCGCAAGGGTGCTTTTGATATTTACAACCAAGCGGATAAAATTGCCCCTTTCAATGCCGATGTTTTAGTGGCGATCGGGGGATTGTTCGCCGACCAAAATCAAACGGAAGAAGCGATCGCAAAATACAAACGCGCCTTAGAAATCAATCCTCGCCATTTCTCGGCTAATCTAGCTATTTCTAGAGTATTCCAGAGTCAAGGTAATTACGTTGAAGCGATCACGGCATTGCGTACTGCTGCCGCCGCCAAGAATATTTCTTCTAGCAATGCCATCGAATTACAAAAGGGGATTGCCGCTCTCTATATTCAGCAGGGTTCGTTATCGGGGGCGATCGTTGCCTATCGTCAAATTCTCGATATTGATACGGAAGATGCACCGACTTACTTAGCCCTAGGTCAATTATTAGCATCACAACAACGAACGAGTGAGGCGCGGCAAATGCTCGAAAATGCCGAGCGGTTCTTTAATCGACAGGGTAATATCGATGGTCTAGCTCAAGCGCGCAAAGCCCTATCAGAACTCAAGTAATTTTGATAATGGTCGGCGTGCTGCCGACCATTATCAAAAACGGTTTTGGAGAAAGGGTTTGCTACGCAAACCCTCTCTCCAAAATCAATTAGGTATAGTCGCTGACTCTAGTCCTGTAGCCTTACCAGCTTTACGCAGGCGATCGCTTTCAGGTTCAAACCATGCATAGACAAAGTGACTGAAGCAACTAATTTTTGGCTCGATGGCAAGAATAGCTTGCATTTGCTTTTCAAAACTGGGATGCCCGTCAAAACCTTGCCCCCAAGTGCCCGCTAAGACTGGACAGACTAGGGTTTCAGGAGGACTTTGGCGCACGACTTCGGCAACTTGTTCGGCAACGCATTTACCATCGCTACAAAGAGCGTAGGTCATCGGATGACGTTCCATATAGGCAGGAAAACGATCCCAAGGCTGCATTCTCGCCTCATATTTACCATCCTCAACCCGATTGCCATTGGGGAAAAAGACCGTACCGATGGGAATATTATTTTGCTTGAGCGGAGCCGAAATTGTAGAGACAAAATTAATTACTCCCTGATAGGCATGGTTCGTAGCAATATTCCACAATAAACCTTCAGCGATCGTGGCTGTTTCCGCAGGATTTTTGATATTAGTGGGCTTGACCTTGAGGGATTCCGTTAGCTTTTTCTCGGTCTGCACAACATCATCCGCTGTCAAATCCCCTTTTTTGAGATAGATCGCCATCAATTCCCGCACGTTGCGATTATCGATGCTATTGAGCAAAGCCGATCGCGAAGCTGCCCCATGAATCCATAATTGCTTGACATTATCGATTAAATTCCCCGTGGTATTGGTGGGATAGCGCACGTAGTCAAATACCATGCCATCGGGCTGGCGCAGCATCAGGGCTTTAACCGCCGCAGTCAGATCGGCTTTAGCGATCGGGTTATAGGGATCGACAAACAGGTGATCGGCTTCATAGGCATCTTCATAAAAAGCCCGACCATTACTCACCAGCTTGCGATCAAAATTAGTATTGGCAATACTGTTATCCCCATCGCCATTAATTGCCACAACTCCCGATCGCCCCTTAATTTCGCTATAGCCATAGCCAAAGTTCATCGTAAATGACCAACCATAGACCTTGATGCCTCGCTCCTTCCCGATCGCGATCGCTTTTTTCCAGAGATCGTAATCCGCAGGCGCTTCACCCGCATTTACCGCCTCCTCCATCACCGATCGCCAAGGGGTCGGATTATCGGCGACGGGCAGCAAGACCCGTCCATCATAAAAAACTTCGACGAATACTTGGTTATAACCGCGATTCGCCATTCTATCAAATACATCCTCTAACACCCCTGCTTTAGCATCATTAGGATACAGTCTGATCCAAGTTGCTTGAGTTTGCGGTGCAGTGCGATCGCGGCAGGCTTGGAGGTCGGCTTTATGTTTTTGAATAATTCCTTGATATTGGGCTTGATATTGGGCTTTAGCATTCGGATTATTCGTGTTAGCGATCAAAGCTGATTTTCGTAATTCATGTTTGCGCAAAATTTCCGCCTTACTCACATCACAAGTCGGTTTACCCCATAAAATTTGTTCAGGTAAAGCCCCTGCCATCGCTTTTCCCCCCAAACTATTACTTAAACCCAGACTAGCCAAAACAGCGATCGATAGAAAATTAAACCGATCTAGTTTTAGGCTTTTGCGGACTATTTGACATTTCATAAACTTCAGAAAAAATATAAAAAGATGCTGGTGTTGCAAAGTGTTGTGATTCCCACATTTTTATAGACGGACTAGACTTAACAATGTGGCACACTGACAAGTGTATTTCATGACTCGCTTAACCATGCTTCATAACCCCACCAGATTTAAGCCCAGTCCCATTGAAGATGATTCTGATAATGATGATGAATTGGAGTTTTATGACTTTAACGAGCCAGAACCAGGAAGTCCACCAGGAACGTTAATCATTGATGCGGATGCTAGCATTCCCAATATTTTCTTGATTGATTACAATGCGGCGGAAGCTTTGGGGGTTCAGCTTGCCACACCCGAAGATTGTATTCCCTATCTCGATAGTCATTCAGTGTCATGGGTTGATGTCCAAGGTTTAGGCTCTGAAGATGTATTGCAGCGTCTAGGTAAAGTATTTAGTCTCCATGATCTCGTACTGGAAGATATCGTCAATATTCCCCAGCGTCCCAAAGTAGAAAGTTTTGACGATCAAGAACTAATCATTTTGCACATGGTAACTAGTCGCGAAGATGGTAGGGGCTTTTACGACGAGCAAGTCAGCTTAATTTTAGGTAAAAACTATGTCCTAACGGTGCAGGAGGAGCCCGAAAATGACGTATTTGAACCAATCCGCCAACGCATTCATCGTAATCGCGGCGTAATCCGATCGCAAAGGTCAGACTATCTTACCTATGCCCTGATCGATGCGATCGTCGATGGCTTCTTTCCCGTACTTGAGGACTATGGCGAAAGACTTGAAGATTTGCAAGATGAAGTGGTGGAGAAACCCACTCGCCAAACCCTCGATAAAATCCATAAAATCAAGCGCGAACTCTTACTGCTCAGACGGGCGATCTGGCCTCAGCGCGATGCTATCAATGCGTTAATTCGTGAAGAAAGTCCCTTAATCGATCGCGAAGTACGAGTTTTTCTTCGCGACTGCTATGACCACACAGTACAGGTCATCGATATGGTCGAAACCTACCGCGAATTAGCCGCCAACCTCATGGATATTTACCTATCTTCCCTAAGTAATAGCACCAACGAGGTTATGCGTTTTTTAACCGTAATTTCTACGGTATTTATCCCTTTAACATTTGTGGCGGGGGTATATGGCATGAATTTCGATACTGAAATTGGCAATATGCCTGAATTAAAGCTGCCCTATGGCTATGTTCTATGCTGGCTGGGAATGTTGGGAATGTCGGGGGGACTGTTGTTTTACTTTTGGAAAAAAGGATGGTTATTTAGCCCCAAATAATCGTCAAAATACACTGAAGTGAGCCAACACTTCAGTGTATTAAAAAGCAAACCCCGTAAGGTTTTGAGATTCCCAAAATGGCATTGCCATTTTGGGAATTGGTATTATTCACATTTTGCCAATTGAATTTTAATAATTATTCTAAAAAATCCTGTGTTATTGCCTCAACCTCAAAAACGGAGATTGCAAAGGGTGACCTTGCAACCCCATCAAGTCTCGTCAGATTTACAAATCGATAGCCAGATCTCGCTCACATCCGAACAAAGACATTATTTAAGTAATGTCCTCCGCTTAGAAGTTAACGCCGAATTTATTGCTCTTGATCGCCTCGGTGGATGGTGGTTAGCCCAATTAGGCAAAGATTTTAACAAAGCCGATATTATTGCGAAACTAGAAAACAATTCGGAATTAGCGATTCCCATCAGTCTGGGGGTCGCCATGCCCAAGGGTAGTAATCTGGAATCAATCATTCGCCAAACGACGGAATTAGGAGTGCAACAAATTAGTCCATTATTTAGCGATCGCACCATTATTAAATCAGGGACTGAGATCGGCAACCAAAAGCGAGATCGCTGGCAGCGCATCGCCGAGGAAGCCGCCGAGCTATCCCTGCGGAGCCATATACCTGAAATTAAGCCCCCACTAGCATTCTTGGCATGGCTCGCATATTGCGCGACATTACCACCAACTCATGGCAAGTATATTTGTGTAACTACTCCCAATGTGCCGCACTTGCTTACTAGCTTACAAACCACTAATAGTATCGAGCAGGCGATCGTCGCCACTGGCTGTGAGGGTGGCTGGACAACTAGGGAAGAAGAAATGGCGATCGCCGCAGGATTTAGCCCCGTATCATTAGGCGATCGGGTATTATCCGCCATCACAGCCCCAGTGGTAGCATTATCCATAGTTGGCGCATTTTTAGATACCCAAACCCATCACTGATAAACGCTATGAACGCCATGAATGCAAATTCCCTAGAGACCCTGCAAATGCCGCTGCGTATGGTACAGCAGACCATTAACCTACGTACTAATGGCAAAAAATTACACAATATCACCCGTCAAGTGGAAGCAGTTTTAGCCCATTCAGGGATAAGGATGGGATTATGCAATGTCTTCTTGCGCCATACATCGGCAAGTCTGATCATTCAAGAAAACGCTGATCCCGATGTACTGGCGGATTTAGAAACCTTTTTTAGCAAGTTAATCCCTGAAGATGCAAGTCAATATCGTCATATTTCTGAGGGAGTTGATGATATGCCATCCCATATTCGTAGCACCCTTACCAAAACCTCTGAGACAATCCCGATCGCTAATGCTAAACTTGCCCTCGGTACTTGGCAGGGAATCTTTGTTTGGGAACATCGCAATTTGGGACATACCCGCGAAGTGCTGGTACATATTACAGGATGCTAGATGAAGCCCATAAAAAAGCCTCCAGCTAATCGATATCGTCCAACCGCTAAAACTAGCAAGTGGCTGAGGGGATTTCAGTGGTTTTTGCCGGGACTATTGGTTAAACGGTGGCTACTAGTTAGCATCCTCGGAATCTTATTAATCGTGCTGGGAATTGCCATTTCCGCCAGATTAACCCCAATATTATTTCTGTCGCGCCTAATCGGTAATACCCTTGACACCTTGGTCGCGATCCTGCCCCGACATATGAGTGGTCCCCTCGCCCTACTCCTTGGCATCGGGCTATTGTGGCTAGGGCAAAAACGCGCCCTCGGCTCGATCACCCAAGTTTTGATGCCAAACCAAGACAAAGAGCTTTTAGAGTTACTAGTCTCCCACCGCAAACTTAATCGAGGACCTAAAATCGTTACCGTAGGGGGTGGTACGGGGTTATCCAATCTGTTGCGCGGGCTGAAACAATATAGCGCCAACATTACAGCGATCGTCACCGTTGCCGATGATGGAGGCTCCTCAGGAAGATTGCGCAGGGAATATGGAGTCTTGCCGCCTGGGGATATTCGCAACTGTCTCGCCGCCCTTGCCGATGAAGAAAAGCTAGTTACCGAATTATTCCAATATCGCTTTCAAACAGGAGAAGGGCTCACAGGTCATAGCTTTGGCAATCTATTTCTGACGGCAATGAGTGAGGTTACGGGCGATCTCGAAAAGGCGATCGCCGCTAGTTCGCAGGTTTTAGCGGTGCGCGGTCGCGTCCTGCCCGCCACCCTCGATCACATGGTTCTTTGGGCGGAATTTGAAGATGGACGCTATGTCGAAGGAGAATCCCATATCCCCGAAGCCAAGGGCAAAATCAAACATATTGGCTGTAAGCCAGATAACCCCAAGGGTTTGCCCCAAGCGATCGAAGATATTCGGGAAGCCGATCTGATCGTCATTGGTCCTGGAAGTTTATATACAAGCATCATTCCGAATCTACTGGTTCCAGAGATTCTCCAAGCATTAATCGATCGCAATGTGCCATCGATCTACCTTTGTAATATCATGAGTCAGGTGGGCGAAACCGACGGCTATGCTGTATCTGATTATGTACGAGTTTTAGACGAATTAGCTGGGGTAAGACTGTTTGATGTGGTTTTAGCTCAAAGACATCCCCCCTCTGAGCGATCGCTAAAACACTATGCTTCCTGTGGTTCCCACTTTACGGAGCTAGATCGCGACAATCTTGCAAGTATGCGTTGTCCTGTTTTACTTGCAAATATCATGCGAGAAAAAAACAACGGTACCGTATGCCATGACTCAGACAAACTTGCAGGGGTATTAATGCGTTGGTATAACCGTCAATAGCCACAGCAATTTGCAGATTAATAGCCACTAATGCCAAAATTAAATAGTGGCATCTCATCTTAAAAACATCAGATAAAATCATCAGTGTTACAACAGTTTCATATACAAGTTAACAGTGATATTTATGCTCTTGCCAAACTGCAAGAGTGGTTTCAGTTGTTACAAAATTTACTGCCAAAACCAACTTGGATGCAATGCAATCTCGTCTTGGTTGAAGTATTCACAAATGTGGTTTCGTACGCCCATGAGGGGCTGTCTGAGGAAACCCCCATTGATATCGAACTTACCCTTGACGAAACCGAAAAATTTTTAGAAATGCGAATTTGGGATTACGGGGAACCCTTTGATCTTCAGGCTGAAATTGAACGCGCTGCTAAGCAAGCCGAAAAGAACAAGGAATTTGAAAGCGTTGATGATATTCCTACGGGAGGAAGAGGCTTAATCATAGCGAAAACTGTCGCTGACAATCTTCGCTACGAAACGACCAACGATGGTCGCAATTGTTTTGTAATGCTCAAGCATTTCTAAATTTAATTTCTAAATTTCAATAACGTTAATTCGGGTTAATCTGGCAAATTTCAAAATCCCAAAAGTAAAAGCCTTGCGTAGCAAGGCTTTTACTTTTGGGAATTGGTATAACGTATGGAATTTCTCCAAACTAACGCTTTAACCACAAAACAAAGGCGAATAGCCCTACAGGCAAAGTAATCAATCCTAAAGACAACAAATTCATCACCTCTACATCTAAGCCGCTCAGTAACGACCAATAGGGTAAGGCATACTTAATCACCACAGAGGCAATTGTCGAGTAGAACAACAACTGAATAACAAATAACGTCTGAGCCATAGCTTGTGAAAAACTCTGTAGAGGCATAATCAGAGGCATAATCTAAGCGAGAACCGAAAATACAATAGCTAATTTAGTTTTTCTGTGGGGGCTTCTTGCTACCCTCTTTATCTTGAATTTCACTCGGCACGGGGAACTGCTCGATCGGTTGACCTGCTAGAGCTCTTTCCATAAATTTGCGCCAAATTGGGGTTACATATACACCACCAGTGACACCATTTGCCATAGGCGTGTAATCATCATTACCGATCCAAATTGCTACGGCTAACTGCGGCACATAACCGACAAACCATGCATCGCGGAAATCTGAAGTAGTACCCGTTTTACCTGCGATGGGTCTGCCGTCGCTCATTTGCGCCTCAGTTGCCGTGCCATTGGTAACTACTCCGCGTAACGCATCGGTCAGATAGGAAACGGCGATCGGATCGAGGATTAATTCGGGTTTGGGAGTATTATCTAAAACTAGGTTGCCATTGCGATCGGTCACACGGGCGATCAATGTGGTTTTCGACTTGTAGCCACCACTGGCAAAGACGGCATAGGCTCCTGCAACTTCTAGAGGTGTGACATCAGCCGCACCAAGGGGCAAGGAGACAACAGGTTTGAGAGGGCTGGTAATACCTAATTTTCGACAAATAGCGATCACATTTTCAGCCCCAACCTCGATCCCCAACTTCAGAGCGGGAATATTGCGAGAAACGGCGATCGCCTGACGAATCGTAATAGGACCAGAGAACTTATTGTCGTAGTTGCGGGGGATATAGGGTTCATCACCATCAGGAATAGTCATAGGACTATCATCAATCACCGAGTCGGGAGTGTAGTTACCCGTAGCAAAGGCAGCGTAGTACACAAAAGGCTTGAAGGAAGAACCTAGCTGTCTTCTAGCGAGCACGGCTCGATTAAATTGATTTTTGTCGAAGTCCCCAACCCCACCCACGAGAGCTTTGACAAAGCCCGTGCGCGGATCGACTGCCACTAAAGCCAATTGATCGGCATAGGCTCCGCGATCAACTAAATCTTTATGTCCCTCAGCCGCAACCTCTTCGGCAATGCGTTGGAGCTTTAGGTCAATCGTCGTCTGGACACGCAGTCCACCTTGCAAGACCACATCTTTACCGAATTTCTCTTCTAATTCCGCCGTTACCGCCTGTGAAACATAGGGAACACGACTGGCTTCATAGGAAATTCCTTGCTTACGGATGACTATTTTTTGAGCTTTTGCCGCTTTAACTTCCGCAGGACTTGACCATCCCAATTCTAAAAGCCGATCTAGTACTAATCCTTGGCGTTTCTTGGCTTCAGCAAAATTATCAACGGGATTAAATACTGAAGGGGCTTGGATCGTACCTGCAAGCATCGCAGCTTCCCCAAGGGTCAAGTCCGCCGCTGATTTGCCAAAATAATTTTGCGATGCGGTCTCTGCACCATTCGTATTTTTTCCCCAAAATACTTGGTTGAGGTACATTTCAAGGATTTGCTCCTTAGTAAAAACCTGTTCGACCCGCATTGCTAAAACAGCTTCAGCAACTTTTCGGTTCAGACTGCGTTCGTTCGATAGAAATAAATTTTTAACTAATTGCTGGGTTAGAGTAGATCCGCCTTCCACGGTTCCGCCTGCACTAAAGTTAGCTAAGATCGCGCGACCAATGCCGCTGGGATCAACCCCCTTGTGAGTATAGAAGTAGGCATCTTCCATGGCTAAAACCGATCGCTTTAGGTGTGGAGATATGCGATCAAGGGTAACGACTTCGCGGTTAACATCGCCATGTAACCTTGCAATTAACCCACCATTAATATCGTAAATATAGGTGGTTTCAACGGGTACGTAACCTTTCAGAACTCTGACATCGGGCAGATCGCGGAAACTGAGTGCCAATCCCACCAGTCCACCAGCTACCGCCGCACCACCAATCATAATGATGCCTAGTAAAGTGCCACCAACTGCTTTGAGAGTGCCTTTTAAAATACTGCCCGTAAGAGACTGAGAACGCTCTACACTATTTGATGCCACAGCAATCTACCCTTCGATCAATTCATAGGTAATCTTACTTCATTAATAAGTATTTCGGGCAGCAGCATTAAAAAACTACCTCGTATTTTTTTAATGCTACTTTTGCAGTCATGTTTTCAGACTCTTTAGCGCCGCTGAGCCAGCTTGTCGTATACCAATTGCAGATCGACATGGTGGTGGGCGATCGCCACAAGGGTGTGATAAAACAAATCGGCAACTTCCGAAGCGATCGCATCGGGATCTGCATCTTTACAAGCCATAACTACTTCGGCAGACTCTTCGCCAATTTTCTTTAAAATCTTGTTATCACCACCCGCAAATAATTTGCAGGTATAAGAACTTTCTTGCGGATGCTCGCGGCGATCGACAATCACCGCAAATAATTCTGAGAGGGGATCGTTCATAAAACCCAAATACCTATACAAAATAATTGTGAGATGCCAAGCATCCCCCATTAATAATAAAGGCACGCTATGCGTGCCTTTATTATTGTTTTTTATGTTCCGCATTGCGGAACATTAGCAAAGTGAAGCCCAACAATTACTTGATGGAAACCTTACCACCAGCTTCTTCGATCTGCTTCTTAGCAGCTTCAGCATCAGCCTTAGGCAGACCTTCTTTAACGGTCTTAGGTGCAGATTCAACAAGATCCTTAGCATCCTTAAGTCCTAAGCCAGTAATTTCGCGAACGATCTTCAGAACGGCGATCTTCTTGTCAGCGGGAACTTCGTCAAGTACCAAGTCGAAGGAGGTCTTTTCTTCAACTTCTTCAACCGCAGCGCCACCACCAGCAGCGGCAACAACTACGCCACCAACAGGAGCAGCAGCCGAAACGCCAAAGGTTTCTTCGATCGCTTTAACCAATTCAGAAGCTTCAAGAAGGGTCAAAGTCTTTAGTTCTTCAATGATGCTATCGATTTTTGCAGACATAGTTTTTCTCTTTAGTTAATTAGATTGGGTTTTAGGTTTGGTTGCTTTTAGCTTTTAGCTTTTAGCTTTTAGCTTTTAGCTTTCCTTTGTAGAGATTTGAGCTAATAGCTAAGCGCTAATAGCCAAGTGACTCATTAAGCAGCTTCTTTTTCGGAAACAGCTTTGATGGCTCTACCCAGAGATTGAGGAACCTCTTTGATGCCGATCGCGATCTTGGCAGTAACTGCGTTGATTGCCCCAGCAATTTGCGAGATAAGCACTTCCTTAGAAGGGAGATCGGCGATCGCTTGCAAATCCTTTGCAGTCAGCGCACGACCTTCCAAAACACCGCCCCGAAGTTCGGTCTTCTTAGATTCCTTTTGGAAAGCTTGATAAGCCTTAACAGCGCCACCAATGTCTTCTTTGACAAATAAACAAGCTGAAGGACCAACAAGAAAGTCTTCTAGAGACTTCCATTGAGGAGTTTCAGAAATAGCCTGTTTAAGCAAGGTGTTTTTGGTAGTTCTGCACACCGTACCCGTGGGACGGAGTGAGCGGCGGAGTTTGGTAATTTCAGCTACTGTCAAAGTTGAATAATCGATCACCATAACCATCTGAGTTCCTTCAAACTCTTTGGTCATTTCTCCGACTAAAACTTTTTTTTGGTCTAGGGTCTTACCCATATGGTTCTCACCTCCTTGTATTTGGAGTCACTTTAATGGTGTGATGAGCCGTTAAAGTGACTATGTGGATCTTTTAAGCCATTAAAAAAGCCTCGTCTTTTCACAGACCGAGGCTCAAAAAAGCATTCTTTGAAGAATCTTTTTAAAACACCTCGGCAGGAAATTAAGCCATTAGCACCTGCTGTCTATGGATATATTCAGTTGAAGAAATTTCTTTCTAGGCTTATGAACAAATTAAGAGTTGGCTTTACTTACGCTAAGAAATTTTTTCTAATCGGATTCTATTTGGATAGAAATCTCTTAGACAATTCTCTTAGACAATGACTTTAAAAGGCTTTAGGCTTCTGCCAGTTTGAGATCGCGTAGAGCAGCGACATCGACTTCGATCGCTGGACCCATAGTTGCAGATACATAAAGCGATCTCCAGTATCTACCCTTTGCGCCAGAAGGACGATTGCGATCAATCGTTTCTTGCAAAGCTTTGAGATTAGTTAGCAAGTCTTCGGCGGGAAAAGCTGCCTTGCCAAACAGGATATGGACGATACCTGTACGATCAGCGCGGAATTCTAGCTTACCAGCTTTGAACTCATTAATTGCACCACCGAGATCAGTAGTTACCGTACCACCTTTAGGTGAAGGCATCAATCCTCTTGGACCAAGCAATTTACCAAGCTTAGCCACTTGAGGCATCATATCAGGTGTAGCAATCAGCAAGTCAAAATCCATGCGTCCCTTGCTGATCTCATCAATTAGTTCCTCAGAACCAGCGATATCAGCACCTGCGGCAGTAGCTTCAGCAACCTTTTCACCGCGCGCGATGACTGCTACTCGAATTGTCTGTCCAGTTCCCTTAGGTAAGGTTACCGTCGTCCGCAATTGTTGGTCGGCGTACTTCGGATCGATACCCAATCTTACATGCGCTTCGACGGACTCAGGAAACTTAGCGGTTGCAGTGACCTTAACTAGCTCTAGAGCGTCGATAGGTGCGTAAGCCCGATCTTCTACTTTACTTTGCGCTTCTCTTAAGCGCTTTGATACTTTCTTTGCCATGGTTGATCCTTAGGGGTGCGATCGGAAAATTTAATTTCCTCCCCCAACTAAAATTTTTATTTTTGAACTGATGGACGAGAAGACTAGCAAAACTTAAACAATTAAGCGTTGATGGTAACGCCCATGTTCTTAGCAGTGCCTTCAATAATCTTCATTGCCGCATCGATATCATTTGCATTGATATCAGGCATCTTGGTTTCAGCGATCTGACGCAATTGATCTCTAGTAATGGAACCAACTTTTTTACGGTTGGGCTCAGCAGAACCAGAAGAAATGCCAGCAGCTTTTTGAATAAGAACAGATGCTGGAGGAGTCTTCAGAACGAAGGTAAAGCTTCGGTCTTCGTATACAGATATTTCTACAGGAATGACCATGCCTGCTTGATCGGCAGTACGGGCGTTATATTCCTTACAAAACATCATGATGTTGACACCATGCTGACCTAAAGCAGGACCAACTGGTGGAGTTGGGCTAGCCTTACCAGCATTAAGTGCTAACTTGATAATTGCTGTAACTTTCTTAGCCATTGATTTTAGCCGTTAAAAAATCTACAAACCTGCGTTTGAGTGAGTTAGTTTTGCTTTTGTACCTGATTGAACTCTAGTTCTACAGGGGTGTCTCTACCAAAGATTGAAAGAAGGGCTTTTAGTTTACTCCGCTCTGGGCTAACTTCCACCACTTCACCTTCAAAGTCTTTGAAAGGTCCGTTAAGCACTTTAATCTTGTCGCCTTGAGCCATGTTGATTTTGAGAACTGGCTCTTGCTCGACGGTGACACGGAAGATTCTTTCGACTTCTTTCTCGGTCAATGGCCGAGGCTTAACATGTCCGCGACCGCGACCGTAATGTCTTTTTTGTTCTGTACCGACGAAGTTAATAACATGGGGGGTGCTTTTGACAGCAAGCCATGCATCATCATCAACTTCTAACTGCCCAATTTCATTTCTGACAGTTTTAATCTGAATCAGAACATACCCAGGAAAAATTTTTTCCTCAGAGGTCAATCGACTACCATCTTTTCTAAGTTTGACGGTCGGCGTTTGCGGAATTTCAATCTGCTTAATCCGATCCTCTACATCAAGGGTTTTGATGCGTTGTTCTAGACTTGACTTGACCTTTTTTTCACAGCCCGAAGCAATTTGAACGGCGTACCATTGAAACAGTACGTCTCCATTGTCGAAGCTAGATGGGGGGTCGATGTCCTCGGTAAACATTATTGAAACACCTTCAATGCGATCGCCTTAAACAAGGCATCAACCAGATAAACAAAGGTTGCTACTGCAACGATCATCAAAAGAACGGATGCAGATTCACTAATTAACTGCTGGCGAGTCGGCCAAACAATCTTACCGAATTCGGCTTTAGATTCTGCAAAAAGATTAAATATGCCAGAAGAGCCAGATGGGACATCTGATTCATTCTTGGATACTTCTCTTGGTTGCTCTTTCAGTTCGTTTTTCGTCATAGCGGCAACTCTTGCGATTCCTTTGCAATCTTTGTAAATGCGATAGGTTTAAGTACTATCTTGAAAAAACTTGAGTAATTTAAAAATTGTGAAATTGGTGAAGCGCGCCCTGAGGGACTCGAACCCCCGACATCAGGTTTTGGAGACCTGCGTTCTACCAACTGAACTAAGGACGCACGTAATGTAAACAGGATCTTGACGCGCAACTAGCTATATCTAATGTATCGATTGCTATATCAAAATAGTGTTCGATAACTAGTATAACCATAGATGGTTCTATAGTGGGCGATCAAATCGCTGTTTAAGACGAGTTGCTTTACCAACAAGGTCGCGTAAGTAGTAGAGCTTAGCACGACGCACTTTACCGCGACGGATCACTTTGATGCTTTCAATTTGAGGAGAATGCAGCAAGAAGGCTCGCTCAACTCCTACTCCTTGAAATACACGACGAACGGTAATGACAGAGTTAATGCCAGAACCACGCCTTGCAATGATCACGCCTTCGTATGGCTGAGTACGTTCTTTGCCGCCCTCTTTGATCCTAACTCCAACCTTGACAGTATCTCCCACATAAATTTTGGGGAGATCCGTTTTGATATATTCCGCTTCAATTGAGCGTATGATTTCAACAGCGTTCATGAGGAATGCCAAAAAAGTCGCGATCATCTATGTTAGAGCATGATCGATCCAATGTCTATATTTTTTGCAAGTTATTTTTTGTTTTGCTGTGATTGAATTTGCCTATAGCTGCTTATTCCTTCCTCATAAACAGCTTTAATCGACAAAGTGATGGATCATTCCAACGAAAATTTCACAATATTTTTAACTAACCCAAGGATTTACAATTGCAACTCCCGATCCTGAAAAGTCTTTTTCGTTACGAGTAACAAGGGATAAAGAATTGTAAAGAGCGATCGCCGCAATTAGCGAATCCATCATGGGTAATGGTCGCCCCTGTTTTTCCAGATTGCCAACTAGCTCGCCCCATACCAACATCGTTTGCATATCAATACCTAGAATTCTTCCTGCAAAACGATTGGGGAGAGTTTGATCTACCCAGATATATAGGGCTTTTTTGCGTTGAGATGTAGAGAGCTTAGTAATCCCTTTAGTAATTTCACCAATCGTGATCACACTTAGATAAAGTGAATTAGAGTCTTGAGCATCAAGCCAATCCATCACTCTTTGATTAGGTTGCTTGGAAACTAGTTCAGAAATTAAGCAGGTATCGAGTAGATAATTCATAAGATAAATCGATCAGGCGATAGACTGCGATCGCGGCTAAGATCTAACTCTCCATTGGCACCAACTTCAGCAAGTGGTGATTGACGAAAGAAATCAGATAATTTAGTTTCAATGCTGTAATTAGAGGGCTGCTTGGCAAACTGCCAAACCTGCATAAATTTTATGACGTATGCTTCAGGTGCTTGCTCAATTTCGCGAATCAACTGCTCTTTGATGGTCATAATCTGCCCTCTTTTCCTTTTTAATTCTAGTTTAGCTTTTCAAAGTTATGATTCTCACAAGTAATACCAATTCACGAAAGTGTGACAACACTTTTGGGAATTGAAAATTAACACTTAATATTCATAAAGCCACTAAATATTTGCGTTCTTGGGACATAAACTGATCGCATATCGCAGACAATTAATTTCAAACTCATGTCAACGGGTTAATTGCTTATTTTTTATTGCGAAGACTGGAGCTAGGAGGAAGATTACTATTTTTTTGTTCGTTTTGGCGGAGCGCAATAATTTCTGAGGCTGTGCTTTGCAAAGTCCGATCGCGATAGGGGATCGCGGCACGAGTTGAGAGAAATGCGGCTTCGGTGTCGGAGATAGGTGGTAGCGCTGTGGGGGCAAAGGCGGCGATGGTGCTGGGGGATTTGCGTCCGATGGGGGCGATCGCGCCAATTTGCAATCCTGCGGCAAGCATGGCAGCACGAACGGCGGCGGATGAGGAGTAGGTAACGAGATAGCCGTCGGGTTTGAGGCAGTTGGCTAGAAGCTGGATAAATTCGACTGTCCAAAGTTGGGGACAATGGGGCGGTGAGAAGGGGTCGAGAAAAATGGCATCAGCCCATTTTGTAGGCACTTGACCGATGGTTTGACGAGCATCACCGCTCAGGAGTTGTAAGGTGACATCTTTGGTTTCGACCGATCTCTGTTCGACAGCAATCTTGAGAATTTGCGCGATCGCTGGTTCCCAGATATTTACTAAGCCTGCGGCGATCGCCTTTTGGGGAACTTCAAGATTATTTTCAAGCGCGATGATATGTAGATGAGCAGAGGGTTCTGGCAATGCGGAGACACTAGTGATCGCGGCTGCCGAGTTATAACCTAAGCCATAGCAAACATCGAGAATGTTGAGTTGCGTTTGAGATTTGGCTTTTTCGGCAATTTTGGCAGGAATAACAAACTTAGCTTCGGCTTCGTGCTTTGCCCCGTGGGAACTATGAAAGGTTTCTTGAAAGGTTTCTGACCAGAAGGTAACAGACCCATCTTCGGTAGGGAAAAGTGAGAGTTTATCCATGAACTAAGTAAGAAAACAAAAATGCTTTTGCTCTATTTATGACTGCTAATAGGATTTTCGATCTAATCAATAACCTTTGATAGTTTTGATGGGATACAATACAAAAAAATTCATTATTTGGAGATCTTAAATCTAATTATGTTTCAAAAGCCATTCTTTCAATCTCAGTCTTTTGCTGGCTCTGTTGAAGGCACTGTAACGCAATCAGGTAGAGACTCACATATTATTCAAGACAATAATGTTAACCTAAATAAGCCAATTACTACAGATGAAATTTTAAGATTGCTCGGACATATCGAAAGTTTAGTGCATGAATCAACACTACCTGAGAATACATCTAGTAAAGCTATATCACATATTAAGGCTGCCCAAAATGAGGTTCAGCAAGATCAGCCAAGTAAAGACTTTGTGGCTCTAAGTCTCAAACGATTTGTAGATTTATTGAAGGACTCAAACCAAGCTGCTAATGAGTTGCAGAAGTTACAACCTATTCTAGGTAGTGTGGCTAGTTGGCTGGGAGCAGCAAGACAGATTCTAGGTATCTAGATAATATTTAAAATGGACTATTATCATTTTCCTGACTATGAGCCTGAAGATGAAAAAGACAATATTCAAAACCAGAATATTGGAGGTAATGTTTCAAACTCTAATGTAACTCAATCTGGTAGGGATACATACATTAACTCGCAAGTTAATCATACATACTACTACACATTATCTCCTTCAGAGTTCTTAGGAAGCCTAAACACATTAAAAGGCTCAAGAACTAATAATATAATCAATCATATACTTGCCTTTCTTTTACTCTTATGTGTTGGGATAGGATGGTTCTTACTTGGACTATTTACAAATTGCAAATTCCCTTTGCCATATATATTTGATGTAATGAAAGCATTACTTAATCCAAAGAATGAAAATGAGTTAAAGTGCGACGAATACGACCAAAATAATCTTGAAAAAGAGAGATTTTATTACTTACATAATCAAGAATCTCAAATTTGGCTCTTGACTCAGATTATATCTATTTTGTCTGAGGGAAAGCAAGATCCTGAATTGACAATATTAGAGGCTATAGAAAAACTTGAAGATATAAGAGGGAGCATCTCACTAATGCAATGAGTATTTCTACTTATAGATGACATATGAGAAAATGAATAAAAAATGAGGTTAAAAAAGATGACACCCGAAGAAAGCAAAGTTCTAGAAAGAACATCTAAAAGCTGCGGCGGCAATTCTATTGAATAATACCCCAAAAGAAGAGCTAAAAAGCTTTAACAGCATAGAATTAGCAGTCAGAGACCACTTGCTCAAAGAAGTAGCACCAGAGATCGGAAATTTTTTTAAGCAGCAGCAGCAAAACAAGAACAGGAAGAAGCAGAAAGATCCAGACCAGTCTAGGAACATGGCAAATTAGAGTCAAACAAGTTGCACAATTAGGTTTAGAAAAAACGCAGTCGATTGAGTCCGCAGCTAGAAGCAAATTGTCTATTGCTGAGTGCCAACGTTTCTAACGAAATGCGGCTCGGGACTTGCACAAGCTAACGGGAATATACGTTGACCA
>NZ_ALWB01000063.1 GCF_000332215.1 Pseudanabaena biceps PCC 7429 | reverse complement strand
GCCCATTCCTGTTGCCGCACGATTACTTCTACCAGTTCTCCTACTGGCATATTTTCTAGGGCTTCTCGTTCATATTGCGGTGGCTCTTTCATCCCTTTACTTTAGCCGCTTTGGCTCTTTTGTCAATTTCTTACCTGATTCTTTACGAATGATCTAAGTCTTGTGAGGAAATAGAACTAGTTGATAGCGAAGGTATTAAATCTGTGGAAAGTGGATTAGCGTTAGCCGATAACCCACAATCTGTTGCTACTAATGCAAGGGTAGAAAGCCCTAATAATATTGGATGAATTCTTGCGAGCTTGACCTTTAATTCCGCTATTTTTGGGCGCATAGTTCTTGTTTTTACGTTGATTCCTCACGAACAGTAAAAACGTTAGCATATGTCAGTCTTAATTAAATATATTATTGCGATGAAGTCTCAATAGTATAGTATAAATTTATATTGTTAAGTCTCAGTAAAAATTTTGATGGGTTTGTTGGAGATTATGCTGAAGTCAACTTGGGGAAAGTATTGGGCAACAACTGCGATCGCGATCGCCATATCACCAATAATACTGACAGCACCCGTCACAGCGCAATCGATCACCGCCGCACAAGATGGAACTGGCACAGTCATATTGCCAAATGGACAAAGATTTGACATTACAGGCGGAACTCAAGCAGGAACAAATATCTTCCATAGTTTTCAGCAATTTGGCTTAAGTCAAGGACAAATTGCCAACTTTCTCAGTCAACCAAACATTCAAAATATTCTTGGTCGCGTTGTTGGAGGAGATCCTTCCGTCATCAATGGACTAATCCAACTGACAGGCGGCAATTCTAATCTCTACATCATGAATCCCGCAGGGATTATCTTTGGGAATAAGGCAAGTTTGAATGTACCTGCCTCCTTTACGGCTACTACAGCCAATGGAATTCAAGTTGGCAATAGTTGGTTTGGCATGAATACTAGCGCCAGCGATCTGAAGAATCTGACTGGAACTCCTAATGCGTTTGCTTTTACTAGTCCGACAACAGCACTGACTCAAGACCAAACATCAGGTGTAATCGTCAATCAAGGAAATCTTACCGCTTCTCAAGGGAAAAGTATTTCGCTTGTTGGTGGCATTGTGATCAATACGGGAGCTATATCCACACCTAATGGAACAATCAATATCGTGGCTGTTCCCGATGGTAAGTATGTAAGGATTACGCCTGAAGGTGGGGTGCTGAGTTTCGATCTCCCCATCGCAACTCAGCAAGAATTGGGCAGTGCCAAACCGATCGCAGGAATTGATTTGCCAAAATTACTGACTGGGTCAGGGATTACTGCACCGACCAAAGCGGGAGAGGCGATCGCTACTGGTAATCTCTCGGCAACAAATATCAATGTCCTTGCCAATCACTACAACACGACTCAAGCTTCTTTGAATGCGGCGAATATCCAACAGGGTTGGAATTTTGTATTCATCGACAGCACCGTTAAAAACTATCAAACCTTACTTGATGGCACTAATGGCGGAAGTAGTGTGACGGTGATTAATCCAGACCAGTACGGCATTCAGCAAGTAACTGAGACTTTAGCGAGTGTCACAGGTGCAAATAGTTTGCATATTGTCTCTGAAGGTGATGTGGGTAATTTCTGGCTAGGTAAAGATTTTGTTAGTACTGAGAATATTGCTAAGTATGCTAATGATCTCCAAGCTTGGAAGACTTCTCTATCTCCTGCGGCAAATATTCTGCTCTATGCCTGTAATTTGGCTAGTGGAGAGAATGGGGCGGCACTAGTTCAGGCGGTGAAAAACTATACGGGGCGTGATGTGGCGGCTTCGACTGACCTCACGGGTAGCAGCAAGCTTGGTGGTAACTGGAATCTAGAGTATCAGACTGGGAAACTGAATACGGGTGTGGTGTTTAGTTCTGAAGCCCAGAATAGTTATGATGGGAGATTGGTTACCTTTACGGCTACGAATATTAATGATGCGGGTGCAGGGTCATTGAGGCAAGCTATTCTTGATGCCAATGTTTTAGCGGGCGCTGATGATATTCGGTTTGACCCGACTGTGTTTAATGGCGCTCAAGCAGCGATTACTTTGGCTTCAACTTTGGCGATTGATGTTACTAATGGCGATCTCAACATCAGCGGCGCATTTGGAGCAAGCAATGTCACGGTGAGTGGCAATAATGCGGTGCGCGTCTTTAATATCGTGGGTGATGGCAATACCACATTTGATAGTTTAAGAATTATCAATGGGAATCCAGGATTAGGCAATGGTGGCGGGATTTCTAATACTTTTTATGGAACCGTGACCCTCACAAATAGCACTGTCTCTGGTAATACGACGAATGCTAGTGGTGGTGGGATTTTTAGCCTTGGAGATCTAACTCTCACCAATAGCACTGTGTCAGGTAATACGGCTGCTATTTATGGTGGTGGGATTTTTGGCAATGGAGCCGTGACCCTCACCAATAGCACTGTCTCTGGTAATACGGCTGCTGGTAGTGGTGGTGGGATTTTTGGCAATGGAGCCGTGACCCTCACCAATAGCACTGTCTCTGGTAATACGGCGAATATTGGTGGTGGAATTGATGGCTATGGAGCCGTGACTCTCACCAATAGTACTGTGTCGGGTAATACGGCTACTAGTAATGGTGGGGGGATTTTGGGCAATGGAGTCGTAACTCTCACCAATAGTACTGTGTCGGGTAATACGTCGAATACTAGTAATGGTGGGGGGATTTTGGGCAATGGAGCCGTGACTCTCACCAATAGCACTGTGTCGGCTAATACGGCTAATGCTGCTAGTGGTGGTGGGATTTTTAGCTATGGAGCCGTGACTCTCAATAATAGTACTGTGTCGGGTAATACGGCGAATACTGGTGGTGGGATTTTGGGCGGTGGAGCCATGACTCTCACCAATAGTACTGTGTCGGGTAATACGGCGAATTTTGATGGTGGTGGGATTTGGGGCAGTGGAGCCGTGACTCTCACCAATAGCACTGTGTCGGGTAATACGGCGGGTCGTAATGGTGGTGGGATTTATGGCTTAGCAGCCGTGACTCTCACCAATAGCACTGTGTCAGGTAATACGGCGAATACTGGTGGTGGGATAAACAATAGTGGCTATGAAGCCGTGACCCTCATCAATAGCACTGTGTCGGCTAATACGGCTGCTAGTAGTAGTGGTGGGATTTTTGGCAATGGAGCCGTGACCCTCACCGATAGCACTGTGTCGGGTAATATGGCGAATACTAGTGGTGGGATTTATAGCAATGGAGCCGTGACGCTCACCAATAGTACTGTGTCGGGTAATACGTCGAATACTAGTGGGGGTGGGATTTTTGGCAATGGAACCGTAACCCTCACCAATAGCACTGTGTCGGGTAATACGGCTACTGCTAGTGGTGGTGGGATTTATGGCGTTGGAACCGTGACCCTCACCAATAGTAAGGTGTCGGGTAATACGGCGAATTCTAGTAGTGGTGGTGGGATTTATGGCAGTGGAGTCGTGACCCTCACCAATAGCACAGTCTCTGGTAATACGGCTGTTAATGCTGGTGGGATTTTTAGCGGTGGAGACCTGACTCTCACCAATAGCACTGTGTCGGGTAATACGGCTACTACTAGTGGTGGTGGGATTTTTGGCAGTATAAACGTGACTCTTACCAATAGTACTGTTTCGGGTAATACGGCTGGTGGTTTTGGTGGTGGGATTCGGAGCGCTGGATCCGTGATCCTCACCAATAGCACTGTGTCGGGTAATACGGCTGCTAATAATGGTGGTGGGATTTGGAGCAGTGGCGGAGGCACGATCACCAATAGCACCATTACCAACAACACTGCCGATGCCGATAACAATGGCACAGGTAATGGTGGTGGGATTTTTCGTAATGGCAGCACATTCACGATTAGAAACTCGATAATTGCAGGTAACTTTGATCGAGGATTGCAAGCTCCTGACTTGGGGAGTAATGTCGCAGGAGTAGGTTTTACTAATGGCGGCAATAATTTAATCGGTGCAAATGATGGCTTCGCCGCCACATTTCCCACTAGCTCTCTCATCGGCACGATCGCAAATCCCATCAATCCCCAACTTGCACCCCTTGGCAACTATGGCGGCTCGACCCAAACCCATGCACTCCTACCCAATAGCCCAGCCTTAAATGCTGGGAATAATGCTAATGCTCCAGTAGGTAACGATCAACGGGGTGCAACCCGCATTTTTGGTGGTGTTGTCGATATCGGTGCATTTGAATCTCAAGGCTTTAGTCTCACCCCATTAGCTAACTCCACACCCCAGAGTACCAATATCAACACCAGTTTTGCTCAGCTTCTAGGCGTGCAAGTCACCGAAAACTTCGTGAATAGCCCAATTCCAAATGTTTTAGTTACTTTTGCTCCACCATCTAGCAGGGCCAGTGGATCATTTGCTGGTAATGTCAGTGTACTAACCAATAATCTTGGTATTGCCGTAGCTCCTACCTTCACCGCCAATGGAGTTTCAGGCAGTTATACAGTAGCGGCGACAGCAACTGGATTTACTCCCGCATCATTTTCACTGACCAATACTTTGCCAGCTACCAATAAAGTTGTGAATGGATTTGGTGGTGTATTTCCAAGCCGTGAGGATTTAGAAGGACGCTCTCCCAGATTAGACGAGCAAGATATAGAAGTAAGTTTCTCACAAGTGCTATGCCTTGATCCTTCCCTCGCCAATGCTCAGACTACTTCCATTCCAACTTGCAAAAAATAAAATGCAGTAAGTAACGTCAGTTCGGGTTAAGCTGGCAAATTTTAAAATCCCAAGATTAAAAGCCTTGCTACGCAAGGCTTTTAATCTTGGGATTTGAGAAAGGGTTTGCTACGCAAACCCTTTCTCAAATCCCGATTCAAATTATCCCTAACTCACGTTATTTAAGAGATTGAGGTGACATACAAACTCGTTTTATCTCTGGGGATAAGGTTGGCGTATATTTAAGATAATTGTTGAGCAGGTTACAGCCTCTTTGGACGAGTTCATCAAAATCCAAGGTCTCCGCATTCCAGAGTTTGAGCGTACCATCTCGACTAGCCGACAGGATATTCTGACTATCAGGACTATAGGTCAATGCATAGACCTCAGCACTATGCCCCGATAATGTCTTGAGTAACTGACCACTAGCCCGATCCATAATTTTGACGGTTTTATCGGCATTGGCGGTAGCGATCACCTTGCCATCAGGGCTAAAACTCATGCCATAAATCCAAGCATCGGGAGTAACCGTAATTACCTTCTCAAGCATCCCTGTTTGCGCATTCCATAACTTCAATTTGCCATCTTTACCAGCGGAGCCAATTTGTTGACCATCAGGGCTATAGGCAATCGAGAGCCCACCATTGCCATGAGCTTCCATCGTATGTAGCTTTTGCCCGCTACGTACATCCCAGATTTTTACAGTTTGATCATTACTAGTCGAAGCTAATCTCTGGCTATCTGGACTAAAAGCGATCGCCCAAACTGTTTGGGTATGACCATCTAGCACTTGCAATAGCTGCGGGCGATCGTCATCATTCCATTGCCATAGCTTGATTTTATTATCCCAACCAAGGGTTGCTAATATTTTTTGATCGGGACTCAAGGTGGCATAGATCAATTTAGCACCATGAATATTCAACAAATGGAGTAATTTACCCGTTTGCACATCCCAAATTCTCACAGTTTTGTCATTACTGGCCGAGACTAACTTCTTACTATCCGCACTAAAACTAACCCCATAGACCGTATCCTCATGCCCCTTGAGTTCTTGTTTGAGAGTTCCATCGGCATTCCAGAGCCGAATGCTTTTATCAACACTACCAGAGGCAAACATTTTGCCATCAGGACTAAAATTGACCGACCAAATGGTACTGGTATGCCCGTAAAGAGTGTTTAGTAGCGTGGCTTTTAGATCCCAGAGTCGAGCAGTTCGATCTTTACTAGCAGACAGGAGATAGCGCCCGTCAGGGCTAAAGCTAACATCAAAGATACCGTCAGTATGTCCTCCTAACTTCATTTCTAAGATTCCTTCATTATTGAGAATTTGAATCGTGTTGTCTTGAGCACCAAGCGCAATGCGCTCGCCATTGGCACTAAAGTTTAGACTCAATACATCGGTTGAGTTTCCCTTAAACATCCGCACCAATTGAATTTGGCGATTTTGATCACTAATCTTCCACAGCTTGACCGTCTCATCTCTAGCTGAGGTTAACAGTTGTTTGCCGTCAGGATGAAATCTCACATTGTAAAGTTCTTTTTCATGGACGCTCGCGCTAGTTAACAAGTTACCTTGCAAGTCCCAAAGCGCGATCGTCGTATTTTTAGCCGTCACAATCAAGTTACCATCGGGACTAAAACTGGCATCTTGAATGAAGTTAGTTTCTCTAATAGCAGGGCTATTGCTGGCATTTTGAGGGTTCAAGGTCAACAGTTCGACACCGCGATCGCTATCCCACAGTTTGACAGTGCCATCATTACTACCCGTCAGCAATCTTTTGCCATCAGGATGAAAACTCAATCGCAAAATATCATCGCGATGGGCATAGAACTTCGCAATTAACTTACCAGAATTGATATTCCAAATTCTGACACTCTTTCCTTTCCCTGACGATGCAATTTTTTGACCATCAGGGCTAAAACTCAAGCCCCGAATATCGCTCGTTCTTAAACCGACCAAACGCGAGATGGGGCTGCCATCGCTCTGATATAGAGATACGCTACCGTCAAAGCTCCCCAACGCAATGATCTTGCCATCAGGACTAAATTTGGCGGCATAAAAGGGAGCATCCATTTTCAGCGAATAAAAGCGATATCGCTCGCGGATGCTGTAAACGATCGTTTGCAAGGATTCAAACATTGATTGCTTAATTCTTGTCTTATCCAGTCCTTCATCAATGGCTCGCAGCTTTTTAGCTGATTGTACGATTGTTGATAGGGACTCTAATTGCCGATTCAGCAAAAAGCTAGAATTTGCCGAAGAGATCAATGCGTCAATTTCACCAAATTCTGCAAGTTGACGTTGATGAATTGCTTGAAAAGATAGCCCCACCATCACAAATAAAGCCAATACTGTACCGACCAAAGCGAACTTGGTTAAGCGGTTGAGATTGGCTTCGCTGCGTTGAGCCGAGGAGCGTACTTTCCGTAACTCAGCCAGCAAACCTGCTTCCTGATTAGCCCGAATAAATGGCACTAAGTAATCATGCACTAGCTGATAGCGATTGCTGGGGACTTCAGGTAATTGGAAAACTAAGCCCGATCCGATTAAGATTTCTAAAACTAAATCGAGATCTTCCGTATTACTAGAGTAGGACAAAAGCCCCGTTCGCAATTCATTATAGGTACGCAATGGACGTTTGCCCTGCTCGTCCGTTAGCAAGATCAAGATCTGTTGGGCGATGAAAGCCGCACTACCACAAGCCTGAATCACTTCTTCCACCGACTGCTCAACAAGACGCTGTTTCGATCCAGCAGCTCGATAGGCGGCAAGGGTCGTAATATTGCGATCTTGAATTTGCGAGCCAACTAATTGCAGTTCAATCGGTCGTACCGAACCGCGATCGCCAGCGAGATCTCTCACTAACTCATCGATTAGAATCGGTTCGAGGGGAAAATTAGCATTTGCCGTCAAGTTCTCAATCAGAGCTTTGGTATCCGAGAGGGAGAGATTACCGAGGGCATAGCGGAAGTTCCGACTTAAAATATCAAATTCAGCATGGGCTGAGTCTAATTCTAATAGTAGATGGAGATAGTCTTCACGAATAGAAATTACTATTTTTAATAGGGGAATCTTCAGACAGTTTTGCCAAAAATCAATAAAGATCTGTCTTTCCCTTGGCTGGGAGCAGGTAGAAAAGAATTCTTCAAACTGGTCAAATATTAGGACGATCTGCGTCCCATTCACGGCTAATTGCCTAAATTTAAGGAGTAAATTGACAATATCGCGATCGCCTTTTCTGCGTCTTTCATCCATATTCTCCTTCCCATCTTTCTCCAATCTATAGGAAGATGAAGAGGGTTTGACCGCTACGCGATCGCTGTAACCGAGATCGTAATTTTTATAAACAGCTAAGGAAATAGCATTGAGCCAATTGGTATAGATATGGATCTCGATTGGTAGTAATTCTTGACCTGTCAGCGATCGCTGCAATAACGCAGGAATCAGCCCTGCATTTACCAGAGAACTTTTTCCGACTCCCGATTCACCATGAATTACAGTAAGCTGATGCTCTAGGGAGAGAATTCTTTCAACTAGCCTTTCGACATCTTGAGTTCGTCCAGAGGCAGCAATTTCTCCAGTATTAAGATCAAATTTACTCGTCTCGATCTCGGCAAGATTAGAAGGAGAGAGTTGTTTGGGTTGCAGTGTTCCCGCACCGATAAAGGCTCTTAGCCCATATTGTTGCTCTAGCGATCGCTGTCTTTGTCGAGTTTGGAAAGCCTCAAGATAACGTCCTTGAGCGAAGGCAAGATCGTGAAAAGTATCGAGGAAGCGAATATAAAGCTTGGGTTCGTAGTTCAGATTAAAATTAGCGATCGTTTCTTCGATTAAACTAGAGGCTAATTTTATCTCATTAAGTTGAAGATAGCTCTGAGTCAGTAATAGTTGGTATTGACCTATTTGAATATGACGCAGGCGTAGCCAATTATGCATCAAGTTCTCTTCATGAAAAACAGGAACTTGCTCTAGGGTCGATAGGGCTTTGCAGGAATACTCTTTCACTTGCTGCCATTCTCCCTTTTCTATGGCTATTTTGGCTAAATAGCCGTAGTCTTGGGCAAGTTCGAGGGGGGTTTGTTGGTGTAGCGGCAGTAGGGATTCAATCCATTTTTGGAGTTCTTCCCAATCCCTAAGCTGTTCGAGGACTCCGCTATAGGCTCGGCTATACTTAGCCATTAACTCCAACTGATTGGCTTGTTTAAAAGCAGCGATCGCTTCTTGAAAAAATTGTTTCGCCGCTACCCAAGAAGTCGATGAATGTCTTCCGTTCACAAAGGAATTATGCCACCACAAATTTCCTAAATAGAATAAAACGATCCCCCGCTCGATCGGTCTATCCAGTTTCTGCCAATAGGCAAGGCTGCATTGATAGTAGACTTGGGCAAGGCTATGGACTGTACCTTGAGATTCTTCGTATATATCACGATCGCGAACATCAGAGGAGCGCCACAATAATCGCCCCATCGCAAAGTCTAATTTTGCTTCTAATTCTAAGAAACCACTTTGCCCATCAGCTAGATCACTATTGAAGAGATCACTATTGAATAGCTCGTTAAAGTTATGCCAGTTATCTTGTCCAGCAATTTTTTTGATGGGGCTTTCAGAGCTATGAGTATTCTTCGCATCTTTCTCAAGAACAGCTCTGCGCAATTCTTGGCGGGCAAGTTCTAGCTCATTACTAGAGAATGATTCGCGCTCGGTATCTATTTTGGTGTCCTGCCAAAATAGAGGAATCTGAAGATCTCTAGCGATCGCAAATAGGCGATCTACCTGCTGGTTAACTTCTGTAAATAACTCGGCAGGGGACAAGGCGAACTTAATTGCTGGGGCAGCCAAACTTGCTAGCTCTGGAGCGCTAGTCAATAATTGCTGTAGTTCGCGATCGCTTAACCACAGCACCAAAGGACAGTTGATATATTGCTTGAGGCGATCGCGAAAGAGGTTTGCTTCTAAAAATAAATTTTCTAAATTCGTGGCTGGCGTTTGCTCCAAACCCAAACACATCAAAGCAGGAATATGATCGATCGCGCCTTCTCGCCAAAGGTTTTGCAATTTACCATATAGGGTTTCGTGGGACTCTCGCCACCAAATTTCGCGGAAGAGCAAACCTGTTTTTGCCGCTAAAGCAGTCAACATATTTTGGCGAAGACTGCGGTAATTGCAATTGACAATAATTAATGAGAAATTCCCCTGAAACAGACTGATCGCTCTAGCTAACGTATCTAGGGATCGTCCATTAAGGGAATGTCCATTTTCTGAGAACAAGATCGTCTGCTCGCTCTGAATCACCTGTTTTATTTCACCGCGATCGCGACATCTTAAAATTTACGCAAATTTACGCAGGAATACTACTATAGCAACCCTAAATGGTTTGGGGAACAT
Source organism: Pseudanabaena biceps PCC 7429 (assembly GCF_000332215.1). GTDB lineage: Bacteria > Cyanobacteriota > Cyanobacteriia > Pseudanabaenales > Pseudanabaenaceae > Pseudanabaena > Pseudanabaena biceps. The sequence continues at coordinate 14,611 of NZ_ALWB01000063.1, read as the reverse complement.
CTCTTCCCCTGATATCCCCCAAAGAAGGTTGGGGCGAAATCTTCGTTTGTTTTTTTGTTCGCACTTTGTTCGCATTTTGTTCGCACGAGGAGCGCCATATATATCGCTATATAGCTGTCACCAAGTATAGACATAAAACCCAAGAATTGATGCGCGGCGCACCGCACATCAATTCTTGGGTTTTGATTTCTCCGAAGTCAAGCGACTGTAGCTATAGCGTAAGTCGCCAAGATCCAGAATCTGTAGCGCACGCTGCGCGTGCGCTACAGATTCTGGATCTTTATATTTAATTGCGCCTAGCTACTTAATCAATGACAAATAAAAGCTACAATATATTAAAAAATGTAAATTTTTTTATAGTTTTCCTACTAAATCATTTCAAGTCTATGAATGAATTTGCCAACAAACTCACTGAGTCCATTCAGCCCATTGCCGACCAGTTCAAATCTCTGCCTATCCCCGCCTCGGTAACTCATTGGGGTCATCCCTTATTTATGGCGATCGTCATTTTTGCGATGGGATCGTTTGTAGCAATTTCAGGATGGCGCAGCCGCACTACAACGGACAATGAAGTAGCCATTAAGAATAAAGCAGATCATCGCAAAGTCGCACCGCTAATGACCGTCTTCTTGGCAACAGGATATACGGGCGGACTGTTATCCTTGGTGATGCAGGGAAAACCTTTACTAGAAAGCCCTCATTTCCTTACTGGCTCCGTAGTATTGACCTTACTAGCCATCAACGGCACAATCTCGCTCACTGGGTTTGGAGGCAATCAACCATTACTGCGTAATGCACACGCTTACCTTGGCAGTGCGATCGTCGTACTTTTAATCGCCCATGCTTTATTAGGGCTAAAGCTCGGTCTTTCTATCTAAATCTCCACATCTCATACCAAATTAAGAAATGGCTACGCCATTTCTTAATTTAAAAATCCTTACAAGGTTTAGTTTTTAATTCACGAAAGTGTGATCACACTTTCGTGAATTGGTATCAGTCCTACCGCAAAAGAATATAGCAATGCAAGTTTTGCTTACAGCAATTTTCGATCAAAAGAACCACCAGAAACTTTTTGAAAGTGTTGCAAAGCAACACTTTCAAAAAGTTTCTGGGTTTGGATATGAGCGCAAAGCACTGTAGGACAAAAAACAAAAGGTGAGTAGCGGCTCTTCGCGCCACCATCCACCTTTTGGATGAGGAGAAAGATTATCTCTCTTAATTTCCCTTTCCTACGGGAGAGGGGGCTGGTAAGGAAAAATCGTATAGCCCGATATCTCACATATTGCCTCCTTAATGACAATTGCTATACCAGCCTAGATGGGTTAGTATTTGCGATAATTAAGCACACTTATCCTGCGATCGCCACATATGGAAAACTGGGAATTTTTGCTACAACGCAAAGGTGACAAGTCCTGGTTGCCCCTAGAGTCTCCCACCGTTGAGATTTTGGAAGGGCAGTACCGACTTGCTGCACGCTCTGCTTTAGCAAATGCACTAGTTGGTATCGCGATCGCCTATCGCCCCCTCGCCGATGTCCGCCATCAACCACTTCAACAAAAAATTGTAAAGCGAATCAGCCATGATGGATTGCTGATCGTGATGCCCTACACCAATTTTGTTCCTGGGCAATGGCAAATTGATTGCTTAGCGACGGAATCCGATCCCGATTCTACTGATACAGAAACAGTAAATACCAATATTCCTCCTACATGGCGAAAAACAGTCAAGTTTGATGTAATTCAAATCTCGTCAGAAGCTGGTTCTGATTGGCAATATAGCGATCCTGAAGAAGCTCTAGAAATAGCAACGGACATCCCAAATAACTCCCATACCAACGCATTGGGGATCGTCCAAACAGAACCAACTCCTCTCAGTTATAGCTCCCCTATTCTCGATATTGCCGAGCAGAGATCGACCGAACTAGTGCAATCAATGTTTGAGGAGTTTGCCCTATTTAATGATGACGAGCTTGACGACGAGCCTGATAATGAACTTGATAATGAACTTGATGACGAACGGGAAGATGCGGCGCAAGCTACACTGTCATTAAAAAGCAGTCTACTGGGTGAAGGTGATCGCTCTAATTTAGAGCAGGCAACCACACAAGCATCATCCACCGCACAAACTGACATTCCCCTTCAGCCCCGAATTTTACTGCGCCTCAAACAACCTCAATACATCATTAATGAGGACAATAGCTTTAACCTGACTGGAGATATCTATACTCAAGGCGAGCTTGAGGTAACCCTCAAAGATCCCCAAACCCTTGAGGTTTTGGTCAGTCAGCGCTACTTGATCGCTGATTCTAGCGATCGCAATCCTGTGAATGGAGCCATTCCCTTTAAATACCAGATCCAAGTTCCTCCACCATCAGAAATTCAAGTCCTGATTGGAGAGGTACAAATCCATCCCCAACAGGACTTCCAACCACATCAGGACTTACTCGATCAGGACTTATTTGTTTGCCAACAGGCGATCGCGGTTTCCTATCCCGCATCAAGAGTTCTTCCAGAACTAATTAAAGAAGCTCAAAAACAGAATTCTGAAAGTAACTCTCAAGGTAATTTACAACCAACCGCATCAGGGCATGATGCTCCTAGTTACCCACAGATTCCCCAGAGTTTTCCACAGGCATCCCTCACCCCTGACAATCAACCTAATCCACCATCTCCAAAAACTAAGTCGAACAATTTCCTTAGTTTGCCACCCTTACCTTCTAATAAGCCCAAAGTCTCTCAGGGAGAGCCACAACGCCCTGCTACTGCCTTGTCATTACCCCCTTTACCCCAACCGAGATCTCAAGCAACGGGTCAAAATTTGGGTTCCTCCAGTTCTACCACTGATGAGGATCTGCCTCACAGTTTTCCACAGGTAGAGGCGACCCCAGATCAAATAGATTCCAACTCCGATCTGACCAGTTTTGAGCTGACCAATATCGGCATTCTTGATGGTAGCGATCGCCAAAATCGCCCCCTTCTCAATGATAAAGAACCAGAATTGTATTACAGTTTTGAAGAGGAACTCCCCCAAAACTACGAAGAATTACTCGAACAACCAAGGCTGGAGACATCCCTAGGTAATTTGGGCAATAGTCAACTACCCCTCATTAAAGATCACCCTCCCCAACAGCCAAACCATCGTTTTCTCAATAAGCTGCAAACCCTATCTGCCGATGCGATCGCTGCCCAAAAAGCTAGCCAACGCACTGAGGAGCTATTACTCGATAACTACACCAGCGAGCCATTACCCATAAATGAACCGCTGGAAAATACCGCTGCGTCCATCGACCTCGATAATCCTGATCGGATCCGAACGATCTCCGAATCCACAAGTCTGGCGGAATTAGATCGCGAACTTGATGTACAACTGGATCGACTTCTGGATTTTGAATCCGATCTGATCCTCAATGAATATGTTTGGGAAGAAACTACCGATCCCAATGCTTTCCCTGTGGGTGGATTGTCTAGCTCCAATGCCAGTGCTTACGCCCTAACGGAAACGGCTAAAACTATCCGTAACATCCAAGAATCTTCCCCACAAAGCTTTTCAGAACAGGAACCGATTCCGATCCCCGAACTCCTCATTCCTGCTGGGGAAATTATCTCAGGTACGCCAATGTTGATCACCGTGCGCTTACCCGTACTCACTACCAAGTTCTTTGTGAAGTTCTGGATTAAAGATTTACAGACCCGCATAATTGTCGATGGTCCTCGCTGGTTGTTAGACTTTAGTGTAGTTCCCAATACCGAGTTTATCGAAACCCGCACGCATATCTCGATTCCTCTCAGTAGCATTGATGTTGCCTTTGAAGCGATCGCGATCGAAGCTCAAACCCAAAGGGAAAGTCACAAAGTCCGAGTAACTCGCGCAGTGACTCCTCCCAATCTCGCCCAAGACATCAATTTTGACGAGCAATAGATAAAAAGACAAGTGGCGGCGCTTCGCGCCGCCACTTGTCTTTCTCTGGTTAACGTATGGAAACCTTATGGTTGGCTCTGTAACCAATAGTAGGTTGCCATGGGCAACAAAGTTGCCAAAATCAGCAAAATAATCACCACCACATTCGACGAACTCGCCTCTGTCTCTTCTCTGGTTGCATAGTTACTCGTCTCAGTTTCTTCTACTGCTAAGAGGGGAGCCCCTGGATCGGGATTCCCCTTTAACACCATTTCCAGACGCGCAAAGCCTTCATTTACGGCTTGGTTATAGTTTGACTTACGGGCAGGATAGAGCATCGTCTCATCCGCGATACTATTAGCAATACTATCGGGCAAAACTTCTTTGACCTTGGCTCCAGTCTGAATCGCCGTACGGTGGTCTTCCGTCGCCATAAATAGCAACACTTGATTGGATTTCGCGGCATCCGTTGGAAACCATTTATCAAATAGCTCTGTCGCAAACTCTGAAGCAGGTTGACCGAGATCGATCCGTTGGATGGCTAGCACATGCACTTCAATTCCTGTTGATTCAGCTATTTTTTCAGCTTTACTAGCGATCGCACTTTTAGTAAGCGCACTTAATACCTCCGAGTCATCAATTACCCATGTCTGCTCGGTTAGTTTTTTGATCTCTGCTAAGTCAGGAATATCTGACACCTGCAAAGCAAAGGCATTACCAGTTAATAAATTAAATCCAAGGGTTAAGGCGATCGCCCCCAAAAATAGGCGACGAAATAGGCAACAAAATAAATTTTCAAGCAGCATTTTAATCACAAAATTAATCACAAAATTAATCACAAAATTTTTAACCTATTTTTAAAACTGTTTTTAAAACTGTTTTTTAAACCAAGTCCATTTATTTCCATTTTCAACACTATATCAATCGAAAAGGTAGTCATCAAAAACACAAGTAAAATTTCAGTTATTCTTAACCCTAAGCCCCGATCGCCAATGCCGCGATCAAGATCTCCCGACAGAATCGACAAACAGGTAGATATTTTTTAATCGTCATAAATTCATATTGTCAAATTATTATTAATTTTTTTCAAGCAATCTTCAAGTGATTTTTTTATAAAAATATGCATTATTTATCTGTGGATAACTCTAGATCTTGATAGATTGCCTGTGGAAAACCTGTGGAAAACTCTAATCCATCTGTGGAAAAGCAGGCAATATCTGGGGAAAACTTTTAAATAAATGTGGAAAACTTTTACTAGGTATTTATACCCTGTGGAAAACTAGCCATTTTTTCCACAGGGTTTTCCACAGGTGGAAAATCTTAAAAGACTTACTGAATATACTTTTCTTTGAGTTTTCCACATTTTCCACAGCCCCTACTACTACTATTAAAGATTTTTTATTTCTTTAAAGAGTAATAATTAGATCGAGTGAAAAAAAAATGAAAAACAAAAATTAATTTTGGCAATACAAAAATTGCTAACGATGTTATGATTGGCTTCCACAAATCAAAAAACTAGAAACTAAAAAGCTCCTATTGAAAAATTAAGTTTAAACAAGTTTAAAAATTTTATTTTTAGCTCGTTTTTTGAGCTCGTTTGCCGAAGCTATGCGTAAAGTATTCTCCAATACATTTCCCAAGAGATTTTAAACTCTCCAGAATCCTCAAAATTTAAAGAATTCATTTAAGTAATTTAGTTTTAATTTAGTTCTAATTTAGTTTTTTCAGCCAATGTCAAGTTATCTAGATAGCAAGTGCAAAATACGATTAACCAAACGATTAACCAATTTGGTACGATTTGACATCTTGCAGAAGTAACACTTTGGGAAAATCTAAACTATAAAACTCCAGTTCCCAGTCTTAAAATCCAAAACTAGATTCTTCCATTGGTCAGAGAATACAAGAGAATCCAGAAGTTATTCAAAATCTAGTTTTAGTCTCACATTCCCCTATCTCACGTTAAAAATTCCTCTGTCTAAACTATGCGACTAGTCTGCCCCCAAAACCAACTCGCTGCTAATCTTGCCCTTGTCGGTCGTGCGGTCGCATCTCGTCCAACCCACCCGATCTTGGCTAACATCCGTTTAGATGCGGATAGTTCATCCCAAAGCCTTGGCATGACTGCCTTCGATCTCAATCTAGGTATTCAGGTTTCTTTCCCCGCTCAAGTAGTAGAGGCGGGATCGATTACTCTGCCTGCAAAGTTGCTTAACGATATTGTTTCACGGTTGCCCGATGAAGACATCACCATCAATGTGGATAAGGACAATACGATGGTTTCGATTGTCTGTGGTTCAGGACGCTACCAAATGCATGGCTTGCCCGTAGAGGAGTTTCCCGAATTACCGCAAATTGGCGAAGATGGCGAAACTACCTATTTGCCTGTAGAGGCGATGTTAAGCGGGCTTTCTTCCACCTTGTTTGCGACTTCCGCCGATGAGACGAAGCGGATTTTGACGGGGGTACATCTTACGGCTAATGCCGATCGCCTTGAGTTTGCGGCTACCGATGGGCATCGACTTGCCGTGGTACAGACAGGATTTTTAGATGCGGATGAGCCTCCTGTGACCGAGGACACCGTCACAACAAATTTGGAAGTAACCATTCCTGCAAGGGCTTTGCGGGAGCTAGAGCGAATGCTCAATCAGCAAACCGAAGGGGCGATCGCCGTTAAGTTTGATCGCGCCAATATGATTTTCCAAAGTGCTAATCAAATCCTCATTTCTCGTTTGTTGGATGGTACTTATCCCAACTATCGGCAATTGATACCTAGCCGATTTGATCGCCAAGTTACCTTAGAGCGCAAATTATTCCTATCTGCGCTAGAGCGTATCGCGGTACTGGCTGACCAAAAAAATAATATTGTTAAAATCTCTGTTGATTCTACTGGGCAAGAAATTTCCTTGTCCGTTGAGGCTCCTGATGTTGCCGCAGGGAGAGAATCTTTACCTGCCCAAGTGTCGGGTGAAGATGTAGAAATTGCCTTTAATGTTAAATATCTGCTGGATGGCTTAAAGGCTTTGCCAAGTAATGAAATCCAAATTCAGATGAATAATCCGACTAGTCCTGCGGTGCTTGTACCTATCGGCGCAACTAAAATGACCTATCTGCTCATGCCTGTACAAATACGTAACTAGATTTACGATATCACCCAAGAAGAGAATAGCAGCGCATTGTAAGAGATAGCTAGAATAAAAGATGAGTGGCGGCGCTTTGCGCCGCCACTCATCTTTGGGGAATACTAAGTTAAAGCCCCACCTTTACTTTCTCAGTTTTATGTCTTAACTTTACAAGCGACAGCTATATCGCAGATAAAAATCCTGTAAACTTAGTTGAGTATGGACTTCTTACCACCGCCTTCAACTCAACTGCCACCTCACTCCCACGCTGAGGTGAGACAGGCTAACTTTAATCAGACGTTGTCACCACTGCCAACGCTCGATCTCCGCATTGCCAGATTGCCTGTGGAATTGCCAACAGAGGTGCGATCGCAGTTGCAGCTTTTTTTTGATACCCTGCCCGATCCTAATTCGCTTGCCCAGCAAATTAACTCGACCCTAATTGCTCAAGCAGGTCCCATCAAACCCAATAGTCTGCCCAAGCCCAAGCCTAAGGATAAACCTCGTCCGACTCTGCCACCGCGAGTAGGTGACAAGTTGAACGTGGTGAGCGATCGCCAAGAGTATGACGTAAACACGCAGGTGTTTTTGGCTGAAGGTAATGTGGTAATTAATTACAAAAAATCAGAACTGAAAGCCGATCGGGTGCGGCTCGATACGAAAACACAGGAGGTTATCGCTGAAGGTAATGTATTTTTTACCAGAGGCGATCAAAAGCTCCGTGGTACTAAGCTTACGTATAATTACGGCAATGTTAAGGGCGAATTACTCAATGCTTCAGGTGCTGTCGATCTTGGTAATTTACAAAGTTCAGAAGTTTCGCGATCGCCTGCGGATGTGGCGACTAACTCAGTTACGGTATCCGTTGGGGGGACTGGAGATGCTTCGGAAGGGCGAGTGCGTCGCATTGGGTTTATTGCCGAGCGTTTAATTATTGATGGGGATTATTGGACTGCGGAAAACTTGCGGGTTACTAACGATCCATTTAGCCCTCCAGAGCTGGAATTAGTAACGAGCAAAGCGACGATAACACCAATTTCTCCAACTCAAAACCGCCTCGATCTGGAATCGCCTACGATTGTTTTCGATCGGGGCTTTTCTTTGCCATTACCTGTTAATAGTATTATCCTCGATCGCTTTCAACGCTTTGCTCCCGCGCTAGTGGGATTTGATAAACGCGATCGCGATGGTATCTATTACCAACAGAGTTTTGATGTCATCACCCAGCCTAATTTAAGCTTGCAGATATCCCCACAATTGCTCCTACAAAGGGCTTTCTCTAGCCAAAGTGGATTTTCAGGATTTGATATTTTGGGGATTGTAGCGACCTTAAATGGCGCTTTTGATGATGGACAAACCCTATCGGCGCGAGCCAGTTTCTCAGGGTTGAACTTTTCTAAAATCGATTCTTTATTACGTTTTAATGTCAGCCATCAGGTTCCTGTGTTTGGCAATCATAGCTTGGTATCTCAATACGCCTTTCGCGATCGCGTTTACAATGGCTCGCTGGGATATCAGGATGTGAACAATATTCTTGGGAGTACCTTGCTATCTCCTACCTATACTTTAGGAGATTCCAAAATTTCCTTTAGCTATCAAGTCTCAGCTCAGTTGGTGGGAGCTGTGCGTGACGATATCCAACCCAGTACGATTGGTTCCCTAATTCGCTTGCAAAGTGCTGTCGTGCTCAGTCGCGCCTTTCCCCTTTATCGGGGCGAAGCATTGCCAGCCGAAAAAGAAACGGGATTGCGCTTCTCTCCAAAGCCTATCGTGCCGAGGTTAGATGCTTTCGTGACTGCCCAAGGCGTCAATTCTCTCTATTCCAATGGAGCTAATCAAGCAGTTTTGTATGGAACTATTGGTTTAGCTGCGGAAGTTGGTAATTTTGCCAAAGATTTTCTTGACTATACTGGTTTAACCCTGAGCTACACCCAAGCCTTTTCCAGTGGTAAATCGCCCTTCCTGTTCGATCGCGTTGCGGATAACAGATCGCTTACCGCTGGAATCGTACAGCAAATTTATGGACCACTTCGCTTTGGTATTCAACAAAGTTGGAGTTTGGATAGTGGCAACTTATTTGATTCGGTATATTCTCTCGAATATGCAAGGCGTACCTATTCTGTACTGATACGATACAATCCCAATCAGGGGTTAGGGGAATTTCTCTTACGGATTAGTGACTTTAACTGGACTCGTCCTCCCGATAATGTGACAACTATTCAAAATGGAATAGAACAGCGTAACTAGTAAACATAAAGCCCAAAAGATAAGTGGCGGCGCTTTGCGCCGCCACTTATCTTTTGGGCTTTTTAGGCAGGAATAAATTTTAGGGAAACTCCATTCATACAGTATCTCTGTCCAGTGGGATTAGGACCATCATTAAAGACATGCCCCAAATGCCCGCCACATCGACTGCAATGGACTTCAACCCTTTGCATGAATAATGAATTATCGACGGTAGTACCAATCGCTCCTTCGATGGGGGCAAAAAAGCTCGGCCAACCTGTGCGACTGTTAAACTTTGTGTCAGAGGTAAATAGGGGCAGATCGCAGCCAGCACAATTATAATTACCTTTGCTATATTCCTTATCCAGAGGGCTAGTAAAGGCTCTCTCGGTGCCATGCTTCCGCAAAACTTTAAATTGCTCTGGCGTGAGGATTTGTTTCCATTCTTCTTCAGTTTTCATGATTTTGTATCTTTTAGTTGCTTGATTGAATTGATCGGGGGAATTTGTGTCTAGGGCGATCGCCGTATTGGTTGATGGCGATCGCCAAAACTGTAATAGCCATGAACCACCAACGACAGCGGCTCCCGTGAGCAAAAAATTTCTCTTCTTCATGGTTAAATTTAGTGGTTTGTATTACTTACGTTGCAACCCTTAGGATTGGATTAAGAGTTGAATTAACAACTGCTGAATTTAAAGTTGTAACAGCCACTACGATTTACAATCTAGTTTATAATTGTAACAATACTTAAAGCTGAGAAATCACTTCAAACTTTAAAAGGTTAAACAACAATGGCATTTGAACTCCCATCTTTACCCTACGCCCAAGACGCTCTTGCAGCTTCTGGTATGTCTGCTGAAACTCTATCATTTCACTATGGTAAGCACCATAAAGCGTATGTTGATAACCTCAACAATTTGATTAAGGATACCGATCTTGCTGATAAGCCCCTAGAGGAAATTATCAAGATTAGCTACAAAGAAGGCAAAGCTGGAATCTTCAATAACGCAGCTCAGGTTTGGAACCACACTTTCTACTGGAATGGGATCAAGCCTGCTGGTGGCGGCGCTCCTACGGGTGCTTTGTTAGATGCCATCAATGCTAGCTTTGGCAGCTTAGATAACTTTAAAACCGAATTTAAAAATGCTGGTGCTACTCAATTTGGTAGCGGTTGGGCATGGCTTGTAGCTGAAGGCGGTACGCTGAAAATCACCAAAACCCCTAACGCTGAAAATCCCTTGATCCATGAAGGTCAAGTTCCTTTGTTGACAATGGATGTTTGGGAACATGCCTATTACCTCGACTTCCAAAATAGCCGTCCTAACTTCATGGCTAATTTCGTCGAAAAGCTAATCAATTGGGATTTCGTCGCGGCTAATTTCGCGGCTGCCTAGTTGTAAACAGCGCATAGCGCTATTTAATTGTAAAAGAGAAGCCTCGCGATGCGAGGCTTCTCTTTTTGTTTGGGCAATGTAAAATAAAGCATAAGCGATCGCCTATTTGCGCCTCTCGGTGAATACCATGCCCCTACTGCAAACCAAAACGACCCTAGATACTTGGCTAGCTATGTCTTGGGATGAGTTTATCAATATTGCCGATGCTCCAGACTCCTCCAAGCTTAAAAGTTACTACTACAATGGCAGAATGAGGTTGGAAAATATGTCCACAGGCTCCGATCATTCCAAAGATCACCTGACGATTATTCTAAGCGTTGGATTGTTTGCCACCTTGAGAAATATACCGATCAATGGACATGATTGCTGTTCCTATCGGAAGAAAGGTACTACTGAGTTTCAGCCTGATGCGTCTTACTACATTGGTGACAAAGCCGATGTCATACCTTGGGGAACTAGAATTATTGATTTAGATCAATACCCATTACCCGATCTGGTTATTGAAATATCAGATACCTCTATCTCCGATGACTTAGGCACAAAACGCTTGCAATATGAGGAACTCGGCATTTCAGAATATTGGATTGTGAATGTTCAGACCATGCAAATTTTTGCTTTTACAATTGCGATCGATGGTAGTACTCGGCGGATTCGGGAATCGCTAGTATTGTCGGGGCTGAAGTTGGAAATCTTGGAGCAAGCTCTGCAACGCAGTCGGCAGGAAAATCAGTCGGCAACAACAGCATGGTTAATGGAACAGTTTAGATAGAAGATAGTGGCACGCCACTATCTTCTATCTCTGAAGTAGTTCAGCATAATTAAAAACCAAAACCAGAGAGCGTAACGCCCGCGTAGCGGGCGTTACGCTCTTCTAGGTTTTAAGTTTTATGCTGAACTACTTAAAACGTTAGTACAGTGCGAATGGCATCGCCTCTGTGCATCATATCGAAAGCCTCATTGATCTCCTCAATTGGCATCACATTCGTAATCAGGCTATCAATATCAATTTTGCCTTCCATATACCAATCGACAATCTTAGGAACGTCAGTCCGCCCCTTTGCGCCACCAAAGGCTGTGCCTTTCCAAACTCGACCTGTGACTAATTGGAATGGACGGGTGCTGATTTCTTGACCTGCGCCTGCGACCCCAACGATTACGCTTACTCCCCAACCTTTGTGACAGCATTCGAGGGCTTGACGCATGGTTTGGGTTCTGCCGATGCATTCAAAGGAGTAGTCTGCGCCGCCTTTAGTCAGATCGACCAGATAGGGAACGAGATCGCCTTCTACTTCTAAAGGATTCACAAAATGGGTCATGCCCATTTTTTCAGCGAGGGCGCGTTTTTGGGGATTAATGTCTACGCCAACGATCATGTCTGCGCCAACCATCCGACAGGCTTGGATTACGTTTAAGCCGATGCCTCCTAGCCCAAAGATCACGACATTGGAACCAACTTCGACTTTGGCGGTGTTAATTACTGCGCCGATGCCAGTCGTGACACCACAGCCGATGTAGCATACCTTCTCGAAGGGGGCATCATCGCGGATTTTGGCTAGGGCGATTTCTGGGAGAACGGTGTAGTTTGCAAAGGTGGAGGTTCCCATATAATGATGGATTTTTTCGCCATTGATGGAGAAGCGGCTAGTTCCATCGGGCATTAAGCCTTGTCCTTGGGTGACGCGGATCGCTTGGCAGAGGTTGGTTTTACCGCTTAGGCAGTAGGAGCAGTTGCGGCATTCGGGGGTGTAGAGGGGAATGACGCGATCGCCTGCTTTGAGGGAGGTGACACCTGCGCCGACTTCGACGACGACACCTGCGCCTTCATGACCGAGGATCGCGGGAAATAGTCCTTCGGGGTCGGCTCCTGAGAGGGTGAATGCGTCGGTGTGACAGACTCCTGTGGCTTTGATCTCGACGAGGACTTCTCCTGCTTTGGGGAGATCTAGTTGGACTGTCTCAATTTTGAGGGGTTGTCCTGCGGCGAAGGCGACTGCGGCTTTTACGTCCATGAATTTTATTAATGTCCCTGAGTTTATGACTGGTGATTTTGTGGTATAGGAAATATCATAGCTGCTAGCTAAATAGGGCGACCACAGGAGGATAGCCCTTACCTGTATAATTTTAGATCTTGCTAAGAAGAATTAGCCAATATCCAATATGTTTAAATTCACGCCTTTCTTGACGCTCCCTCAGCCCGATCGAAAGCCTTTATCGCAGTTGTCCAGAAAAGTGCTGAGTGAAACAATTTTTTCGGCAACTCAAATTTCGGCAACTCAACTTTCGGCAACTCAACCCAATGCGATTGTGCAGGATTTCGAGACTTTTATCGAGTTCTTACAACTTCACAAAGTAGAGGTCAGTGCTAATCAACAGGCGATCGCTCCTAAGTATCTTGCCGAGCTTAACAGTCGTCTCAGTCATCCCGTCACTATTGATTTTCAGCGTCCTAGCCAAAAATCTTATCCCTATATTCATGGACTCTATTTGCTACTGCGTGGCTCAGCGATCGCGGTGGTGAAATTAGACAAAAAGAAGAATATACTAAGCATCGATCCGCAAGTTTTAACTTCATGGCAGGGACTAAATGCGATCGAGAAGTATTTTAATCTGCTTGCCACATGGATATATTACAGCAGTGAAGATATTATGGACAACGATCGCCGTGCTCTTCCTGAATGGTACTTTGTAGTTAGTTCTTGGGGGACAATCGCTAAAGAGAACTTAAACTTTACTGACAATTCTACTAATAATTCTCCTAACAATTCCAAGAGTAACGAGTGGTTAAATCGTCTGAAGTTACACAATGTTGCTTTGTTGAATTTATTTGGATTTATAGAATTACAAGATACTGAACCTCTAGCGGGTAAAGGCTGGCGGTTGACTAAGGCAAAAGCATCACCCTTTGGAAAAGCCCTAATGGAGCTATTGGAGAAAACTGATTGGAAAAGGGGGCTGTTTAATGAAGCAGAAGATGATCTGTTTATAGAACCCCAATCGGAACCACGACCCGGAGAAACGAAACTCAATGTAGTTGTGCAGAAGTCAACACCGACAGAGATCTTGCAAGAGGAATTTCAAGCGCTAGATTTATTTCCTGAATGGGAGAACAATTTGGAGCTACCTGAGCCTGAAGCCCAAGATGGTATTTTCATTTTCAAAGTATCTCTGCCAACCTATGTTCAGAAGTCTAAGGACAAGTTTTCTAAAGAGACGATCTGGCGTAAGATTGCGATTCCTTCTCATCTGACACTCTACGATTTTAGTTCGGCAATTCTCAAAGCCTTTGATTTTGATAACGATCATCTCCATCAATTTACCTACAAAGATCGTCAAGGCTTCGTTAAGACTATTAATCATCCCTATACTCAGCATGGTGACGGAGACGGCTTTACTGATGAGATCTTGCTGAGAGCTTGGCAAATTAATGTCGGCGATCGCATTACCTATGTATTTGATTTTGGCGACTGGTGGGAGTTTAATGTAGTCTTAGAAAGTATTGATGAACCTGATCCTAAGCTTAAAAAGGCGAAGGTAATCGATCAAAAGGGTAAAGCGCCTAAGCAATATGGTGATGATGACGATGAATAATAGTAGGGGCATAGCATTCCCGCCGTAATCTATCAATTTTTGCGATCGCTTTATTTTGGGAATACTTTGCCCTTAACCTTGCAATGTAGGGACAAGCGTCGCTGAAGGTGGTGAGGTCAAGCAGAGATAGGCGATCAGTAAAGGCGGAGAGGGCGAAGCATTTGGGGATTGAGGTTATCTGTTGGTGTTCAAGATTGTGGCGCAAATGCTACGCCCCTACGGGACGGAATAATCAATCCAAATTTTTTCCTTTTTCCTTGGCGTTGTTGCATAAAAAGGGGGTTAGAAGGTAAATTAAGTATTAAGCAGGAGATGAGACCCCGAAAGATGACAGAGAAATATGAGATCCGCAACTGGTCAGAGTATAACGCAGGGCTGAAACAAAGA
>NZ_ALWB01000062.1 GCF_000332215.1 Pseudanabaena biceps PCC 7429 | reverse complement strand
AGGCAGTTTGTATCTCTTTTACTCTGCCTTTTTTTCCTTTTTTAGTCTAAACTCCAGTACTTACTACTCATACCAAATCACAAAATGGCTACGCCATTTTGTGATTTAAAAACCTTTACTGGGTTTGGTTTTTAATTTCCAAAAGTGTAGCCACACTTTTGGAAATTGGTATCATAGGTAAACGGCAATATCTACTCGCCCAGCCCTATTCTTGAGCTTTAAGCGAGATTGCGTAATTCTTGGTCAAAGCCCAAGAGGAGAAGGTTGGCGCTTTGCGCCAACCTTCTCCTCTTGGGCTTTATATTTATTAGGGAAGGAGATGCTTGACCATCAGGTGACGTTGCTCGCGGCGGAAGCCGATCTTGGTATAGAGCTTTTCGGCTGGCTCATTCCAGAAGTCAACGACTAAAGACAGCGATCGCATTTTTTGGCTTTGAAGGTATTCTTCAATCAAATTAAATACTTGTTTACCAATTCCTTTGCCACGATAGCCTTCGCGGATATATAACTCATCGACTAATCCACAGCGTCCGTGATATTCCATGCTAAAAAAGAAGGTCAGGGCTACATAGCCAATTAATTGATCGCGATCGCAAATTAGCCAAATCACCCCAAATTGTTCGTCACTGAGCAGCGCTGTAAAAGCTTTAACTACGGGTTCGTCAAACTTGATATTCTCAAATTGATAAAACTCCTGTACGATCTCCATCAATGGATCGATGTCAACAAACTGAGCCAATCGGAAATTAAGATCTAGTTCTGCCATTGCCTATACATTTACCTTGTAACTCAAGTTCAATTCATCCCCAGCCACACCACGAATACCCCAGTTATAATTTGGAGTTTCAATGAGAATAATTTCAATATCTAAGGAGGAAATTCCTAATTTGTCTTGCAAGCGCTCAAATAGCAAACGATAGAGGTTTTTCTTAGCTTCGATAGTTCTTCCCGCAAACATGAGGATTTCAATAATAATATATTGCTCGCTGCGATCACTAGGATATTCAAAGTCTTCGGATAATAGGGGGAAGAATCTTTGAAACTTCTTTTCGGGAGGATAGTTTAGCGCATCCACAACGCAGGAATGGATAGTGCTAGATAGAACTCTGCGATTTTGCTGAATAAAGTCAGCGTTTCCATAGATTTTTGTTTGTGGCATGACCTTTAGAACTATTAAGTAGCTGGGCATAATTAAAATCCAGAATCAAAAGCTGTAGCGCAAGCGCAGCTTGCGCTACAGCTTTTTGGATTTTATATTTAACTGCGCCTAGCTACTTAAAACTTGATCAATGATGAATAAGTAACTAAGCTTTAAAAATTAAAACCAGAGAGCATACCGCCCACTACGCGGACGGTATGCTCTCCTAGGTTTCAAATTTCTAGGTTTCAAATTTAATTATGCTTAGCTACTTATACCAGTTTTTCCATGAGTAAGTAGCTGGGCATAATTAAAACCTAGAATCAAAGGCTGTAGCGCACGCGCAGCGTGCGCTACATTTATATTTAACTGCGCCTAGCTACTTATGTACTCGCTTTGAATGAAGGCTGGCGATCGCCAAGTGTTTTTTTCAAAAAGTAGGAATTCATAAATCTAGATCTGGTTTCTTAAAAAATTATATAAAAATTATATAAAAATCGTACTAAAGTCGTTACATGGGGGCAATCTCATGACTTTAGCCTAGAAGAGTCGTGGAAGTGTCAAAATATGTTAAGCAAACATAAATAACAATATAACGACAAGGTTCGATCTTAGAACATGAAAGCAGCGATTATTGGTGCGGGTTTAGCAGGTATGAGTACGGCTGTGGAACTCAGCGAGCAAGGTTACGAAGTAGAGCTTTTTGAATCCCGTCCCTTCGTAGGTGGCAAAGTCAGCAGTTGGCTGGACAAGGATGGTAACCATATCGAGATGGGCTTGCATGTATTTTTTGGCTGCTATTACAACCTATTTGCCCTGATGAAGAAAACAGGAGCCTTTGAGCATCTTCGGCTTAAGGAGCATACACATATTTTTGTCAATCCCGGTGGTGCACAGGCTGCCCTTGATTTTCGGAACTTTGGCGGTGCGCCTTTTCACGGACTGAAAGCCTTTGTGACTACGGGACAATTGCCCCTAAAAGACAAGATCCAAAATGCGATCGCGATCGGACGAAGCCCCTTAATTCGTGGCTTAGTCGATCATGTCGGAGCCATGAAAGAAATCCGCGCCCTTGATAACATCAGCTTTAAAGATTGGTTTTTGGGGATGGGGGGATCGCAAGCGAGTCTCGATCTGATGTGGGATGCGATCGCCTATGGATTGGGTTTTATCGATTGCGAAAATATTTCCGCAAGATGTATGCTCACCATCTTCCAGTTCTTTGCATCGAGAACCGAGGCTTCGATTTTGAGAATGCTTGAAGGTTCTCCCAATGATTTTCTCCATAAACCACTCGTCAAACATATTGAATCAAAGGGCGGCAAAATCCATTTACGTCGAGGTGTGCGCGAAGTTCTTTTTGAAGGAGAAGGAGAAGACACTCGCGTCACGGGTTTGATCATCGGTAAAGAAGATGGGGAAGAGATCGTGACTGCCGATGTATATATCTGTGCCACGGATGTTCCAGGGGTAAAGAGAATCATTCCTGAGAAATGGCGGGTATGGTCACAGTTTGACAATATCTATAAGCTAGATGCTGTGCCTGTAATTACCGTACAACTTCGCTTTGATGGCTGGGTGACTGATATTGATAATTTACTCTATGCGGTGAAAGTTGATTTCTCTACCTTTGCGGATTTGGCGATTACCAGTCCCACCGACTATTATAAAGAAGGAGAGGGTTCTCTATTACAGCTTGTAATTACGCCTGCGGATGACTACATTAAGCTGAGCAATGAAGCGATTGTCGAGAAAATGATCGCTCAAGTGCATGAAATTTTCCCTTCATCCCATAAGCTAAATGTCACTTGGTCTAGTGTCGTCAAGCTTGCCCAGTCCCTGTATCGTGAAGCTCCTGGACAGGATCCGTTCCGTCCAACTCAACATACACCTGTGAGTAATTTCTTCTTAGCAGGCAGCTATACGATGCAGGACTACATCGATAGTATGGAAGGAGCAACGCTCTCAGGAAAGATGTGTGCGGCGGAAGTAACTAAGCGCAAACAGTTAGTTAAGGCTTAAGTAGAAAGAACCGTGCATAGCACGGTTCTTTCTACTTTTAAGTAAGTGGGCTTAATTAAATATAAAACCCTAAAAGCTGCGACGCACGCGCCGCGTGCGCCGCAGCTTTTAGATCTGGATTTTAATTAGGCTGAGGTACTTATAATAAACTATGGATTTACCAATCATCTATCATCCCAACTACGTCGCGCCGATCGCTAATACCAATCGCTTCCCCATGGAGAAGTTTCGTTTGCTTTACGAGATGCTGCTGACCGATGGGGTGGCGCAGCCCGAGCAGTTTTTTCGCCCAGAGTTGCCAGATTTGGAGGCGATCGCCCTAGTGCATGATCGCGAATATGTGGATGCCTATTGGAACGGAAATCTCGAACCTAAGGCTCAGCGTCGCATTGGATTACCTTGGAGTCCCGAACTCGCCTATCGGACGAGAATCGCCGTAGGTGGTACGTTATTAACGGCGAGATTTGCTCTAAGGCAGGGTTTAGCTTGCAATACCGCAGGCGGAACCCATCATGCCTTTCCTAGCTATGGTTCGGGCTTTTGTATATTTAACGATCTCGCGATCGCTTCGCGAGTGCTGTTAAAGGAGGGATTAGTCAAAAAGATTTTAATTGTCGATTTGGACGTGCATCAAGGCGATGGTACAGCCTTCATTTTTCAGAACGAGCCGCAGGTATTTACTTTCTCGATGCATTGCCAGATCAACTTCCCATCGATCAAACAAATTAGCGATCGCGATATTCCCTTACCTGAAGGAATGGAAGATGATGCCTATTTGCGCATGTTGGCTAATCATTTACCCGATTTGCTTACTGAAATACGTCCCGATCTCGTTCTCTATGATGCTGGGGTCGATCCGCATATAGGCGATCGCTTGGGCAAATTAGCCCTCACCGATGCAGGACTATATCGGCGCGATATGCAGGTTTTGAGTACCTGTGTTGCGCAAGGGTTCCCCGTGGCAAGTGTAATTGGTGGTGGGTATTGCGAAGATATGCGATCGCTAGTTTATCGACATTCCCTACTACATCGGGCGGCCAGTGATGTCTATCGCCAATATCGTCTATAGTTCTTGACGAAATGCTTTTAGCGCCGATTTGGGTTCCGCCATCAGCAAACAATGGGCAAGTAGCTCTAAATTGAGATTTTGTCTATTTACTAGTTCTAAGTAAGTGGACTTAATTAAATATAAAACCCTAAAACCTGCGGCGCACGCGGCACAGGTTTTATACCAAAGTTCAAAATGGCGTAGCCATTTTGAACTTTGAAAATCGTTACTGGGTTTGGCTTTTAATTCCCAAAAGTGTTGTCGCACTTTCGTGAATTGGTATTAGATCTGGATTTTAATTATGCTGAGGTATTTAATTTAGGAACATACTAGAGATGACTTTTCAAAGTAAATATATAGCTAGAAACCCCAAAGATGAGTGGTGGCGCTTTGCGCCGCCACTCATCTTTTTTTCTAAACCTTTGAAGAAAAACTATGGGCTTTAAGGATTGCTGCGACTAGAAATGCGTAGGAAATACCGCCCACTATCGCTAATAGCCAAAAGCTTACTAATGCACTTGTATTCCAGAGCGCATGAAGGAAAGCAGAACTGAGATAGCCGATTGTAAGAATTTGCCAACGGAGAGAAGGCTTCATAATGCTCAGCCCGATGAAATAGCCGAAATAACCGCTATATGCCATATGCCCAGCCACCGAGCCCAGTACGCGGGGAATTAGCAATTGCAAACCCGTCAGTTCGGCAATTTCCGTACTACCTGCCTGCGTTGTAATGCTTTGAACGATATTGGGTACGTATAGCCCAAGGGTTTCCGTTAATGTAAACCCGATCGCTGAGGCAGCACCAATTAAAATGCCATCTAATGGTTCGCTAATTCCCACCCGCGATCGCCATTTTTTCCCTCTCCATAGACCCACAAACCAGAGAATAAATACGGGCAAAGATTTAATTAATTCTTCCATCAATCCCGCTCCAAAAAACATCGCAATTAAAACGCTGATAAAGCTAACCTGACCCTTTGGCGTAGCTCCTGGCAAGACCTGATAAAAGAACCATAGAAAAATATTTAAAATTGGGCTTCTAAGAATTAAGACAGTTACCAGCGCTGCGCCTAAAATGATCCACCAAGGTTTCTTTTTGCCACAAAGTTGATAGACAAAATAATAGGCTGCAAGGCTGATATATAGCGAAATCGTCAGATTAAATAGCTGTGGTTGCCCCAAAAAAGCAAACATCATGACGACAAAGCCCACCGTGGTAATTCCAGGCAAGAGATAGTCCTGTTTCCACAGGTCGTTGCCCGTTGAAAAAATTGGTAAGAGTTTGGTGAAGGTAATGCTCGTAATTTGAGATTGGGGGCGCTGCCTCAACTCCGATTCTAAACTGGTGACAGGGGTTGCTAACTCAAATAAAAATTGGGGACCATCTTTGGTTAGTTGAATGCGATCGCCATGTTGTAGGGGACAACAACCATATAGGCGGCGATTGTTGATAAATGTACCATTGGCACTATCAAGATCGTAGATTTCCCAACCTTCAACTCGTGGTCTAGAATCTTGGCGTGATTCGGCAAAAATGGCGCGAATCTCGGCATGACGGCGGGACACAGCACCGTAGATATTGATATCGATCGCCACTTCACAACTAGGATCCCGTCCTAATGTCACCGAGCGATCGCCTAAGGTCGCCACAATTTCATCGCGATCTAGGCGACCATTAGAAATTTGCCTGAGAAAAGCAGTTGAAATAAGGCGATCATACATAGCTTCATTTATATCATTAAGTAGCTGGGCATAATTAAAAACCAGAGTCAAAACCTATAGCACAAGCTATGCTTGCGCTACAGGTTTCAGATCTTAAATTCAATTGCCCTAGCTACTTATAGCGCTTTGCGCTCAAATCTACCCCAAGAAACTTTTTGAAAGTGTTGCCTTGCAACACTTTCAAAAAGTTTCTTGGGGATTATTAGCGATCGCATTAGCTAAATTAAAATTCTCTCAATGTCTAGTTCGGAAGCTGCAATGGCTAATTGTGAAATATCGTGCAAATCCTTGACATAGGGTAAAATCCCCAAAATTGGAGTAGAAGCAAGTCGAGAAATCATCTGTGGCGGAGCCAATTCCTCCATCTCTTCCTCCGAATAGACTTGTGAGCAACTGAGGACAATCCCCCTCAGCTTCACCTTTTCCATGCGGGCTAAAGCCACATTGGCGATCGCTTGCGAGATCGCGCCTAAGCGCACTGGCACGACGAGAATGACTTCTAATGCCCAGTCTCGCGCCAAATCTGCCACGATATATTCATCGGTAATCGGCGAACCGAGTCCGCCCATAGATTCTACTAGCAAGCATTCCTTTTGTTGTTGCAGTTTGAGAAAATGTTGCCAAATTAGCGCTAGATTGATCGCTTTACCTTCTTTATGAGCCGCGATCGCTGGAGCGATAGGGGTTTCAAAATACAAAGGCGTAATTTCCTCAAGGGTTTGCGAGAGCGAGAAGGTGTGATGATAGAATTCGCGATCGCCCTCTCCCGACTGCAAGGGTTTATAAATTCCGAGGGATGTACTCGGTTCATTTCTGGATGCAGTGCGATCGCGATAGGTCAACCAATAGGCGGCTAAAGCTGCCGTTAAAACGGTCTTTCCCACCCCCGTATCGCTGCCAACAATCAATAAAGGTTTCGTCATTATGGAATACTCGGTAAAATTTTGGTGAGTTCTAAGTAGCTAAGGTGAACTTAAAACCCAGAAGAGCGTATCGCCTGCGTAGCAGGCGGTACGCTCTTCTGGGTTTAGGCTTTTATATCAATTAGCCCAAACAGCGCAACGACTCCAACATTCCTTTGGCTTTATTGAGAGTCTCTTGATATTCCTTCTCAGGGTCGGAATCGGCAACCACGCCCGCGCCTGCCTGTACGCTAGCGGTTCCATCCCTCGTTACGATCGTCCGAATTGTGATCGCCGTGTTTAGTTGTCCCTCAAAGTCATAATAACCATAGGCTCCTGCATAGACACCTCGGCGATCGCCTTCTAAGTTATGGATGATGTCCATCGCTCTAATTTTCGGTGCACCGCTGACTGTGCCTGCGGGGAAGCAGGCTTGAAGTAAATCCCAAGCATTTTTTTCGGGACGGATTTCACCAATGACATTGCTGACAATATGCATGACATGGGAATAAAGCTCGATCGACATTAACTCATCGACCTTCACCGTACCACTTTTGCAAACGCGACCGAGATCGTTGCGTCCCAAATCCACTAGCATCACATGCTCGGCAATTTCCTTAGGATCGGCAAGTAATTCTTGGGCGAGTTCCGCATCTTCTTTTGCAGTCGTACCCCTAGGGCGCGTGCCTGCGATGGGACGCAAGATAGTGCGCGAAACTCCATCGATGACTTCAGCCTTAACCATAATTTCTGGACTAGAGCCAATTAGTTGCCAATCCTTAAAGTTAAAGAATGCCATATAGGGTGAAGGATTGACCACCCGCAAAGAGCGATACAAGCTAAAGGGTTCGCCTTTAAATTCCGTTGTTAATCTTTGCGAAAGTACGACTTGAAAAATATCGCCAGCCTTAATATGTTCTTTGCCCAATTCTACGGACTTACAGAACTTTTCGCGGGTGACGTTGCTCGTATAGCTGACAGGTGGTTGCAGTCTGGGATTTGTCCAAGTAATAGCCGTCTTTTGGCGATCTAGAGGCGATCGCAGTTTATCTACCAGTACCTTTAAGCGAGCACAAGCTGAACTATAGGCTGTCTCCGCATCTTTGCCGTTACTCATATCGGCATAGGCGATCGCCCAAATTTTGCGTTTGACCTGATCGAACACCAGCAGGTTATCTACTTGCATCCAGACCCCATCGGGCGTATCTCCTTCTTGGCAAGGATATACAGGTACTTTAGGTTCAATCCAATTAATTAACTCGTACCCCCAATAACCAAATAGTCCTCCCAAACTCGGCGGTAGCTGGGGCAAATGCACAGGATGAATCGGCGCAAGGCAATCATGCAAATGTTGAAAAGGATTGCCAATAAACTCGACTACCTTGCCATCCCGAAAGGTCTGTGTGGTGCGATCGCCCCTTGCTTCTAATATCCAAAGAGGGTCACAACCTAATAAGCTATAGCGTCCCAGTCTCTCCCCACCCTCAACTGACTCCAATAGAAAGCTGTAGGGTTGACCTTGACATACCCGATACCAAGCCGACACAGGCGTATCGAGATCTGCCACCAGTTCCATGTACACAGGTACAAAGTTGCCCTGTTCGGCAAGCTTAATAAAGTCAGAATACTCGGGGAAAATCATGCGATCGGAATTTTTAAATAAATTGTTGCAACTAACTAGGATCTTATCGTGGTTTTCAGCACTGCTTAACAAAAAGCCATAAGTTTGTCCTGATTGCGCTCTGATGTTGTCTTGGTATTCTTGATACTCCCTTCCCATTGAATAATCAGCGTTGCGGCGCGAAGCGCCTGCAAACCTAATAGAGAGTGGCGGCGCTTCGCGCCGCCACTCTCTATTAGGTTTGATGTCCTGACTTACAGCGCATTGCGCTCAAACCCAAACCAAGGGAATTTTTAAAAGCGTTGCAAAGCAACGCTTTTAAAAATTCCCTTGTGGTTCGTTTGATCGATAATTGCTGGAAGTGAATATAGCTATAAAACTAAACTTTAGTAAGGGTTTTCAAGTTAAGCAATGGCGTAGCCATTGCTTAACTTGTTATTGCTTAACTTGTGCTTATACTTTAACGTGAGTTCGGGATAATTTGAAACGGACTTCGAGAAAGGGTTTGCGTAGCAAACCCTTTCTCTAAGCCCGTTTCAAATTATCCCGAACTCAAGTTAAAAAACAAGCCCAGTAAGGTTTTGAGAATTCCCAAAATAGCAACGCCATTTTGGGAATTGGTATTACAGGTTTTGGGTTTCAGGACAAATCACTGTAAGCTCGTAGAAATCTTCTAAACATACGTTTTCCAGCTTAATCCATGACTAATAATGCCAAGATCCCTGTAGTTGTTTCTGGGGCAACGGGAAAAATGGGGCGCGAAATTATCAAAGCGATCGCCCAATCCCCAGATATGTCGCTTGTCGGGGCGATCGGTCGCCAATACCTCGGTGAAGATATCGGCGAAGTTGTTGGGATTGGTGAACTAGAAATACCAGTAACTGACAATCTTGAAGTTGTCTTGGCTCAAGCTGCCCAAGAGTCCCAATTGCCAGTAATGGTTGATGTCACCCACCCCAGCATTATCTATGACAATATTCGATCAGCGATCGCCTATGGAGTGCGTCCCGTCGTCGGTACGACAGGCTTAAGCGAACAGCAGATTGCCGAGCTTGCCATCTTTGCCGATAAAGCCAGTACGGGCTGCATTATTGCTCCAAATTTTTCCGTGGGAGTGATTTTGATGCAGCAAGCGGCGATCACTGCTGCTAAGTATTTTCAGCATGTCGAGATTATCGAGTTGCATCACAATCAAAAGGCTGATGCCCCAAGTGGAACCGCGATTAAAACAGCACAAATGCTCTCCGAATTAGGACAATCCTTTAATCCCCCCCTCGTCGAAGAAAAGGAACATCTGTCAGGGGCGAGGGGGGCAACCTACGGCGAAAATATCCGTATTCATAGCTTGCGTGTGCCAGGAATAGTCGCTCGTCAAGAAGTGATTTTTGGGGCACTCGGAGAAACTCTCAAGATCGAACATAATGCCAGCGATCGCACTTGCTACATGTCAGGGGTATTGCTCTGCGTTCGTAAAGTGCTAGCGCTTAAGTCTCTTGTTTATGGCTTAGAGAAATTATTGTAAAGGACTCGCGATTTAATAAAGCCCCAAATAGTGTTGCTGCACTCCGCGCAGCAACACTATTTGGGGCTTTAATTTTGTCCTAACAAGACTGGCGGCAGCTATATAAAAATATAAAGATGCAGTCGTGTATTGCTTTTGTATCGCTTTTGCAATGCAAGGGCTTTTTAAGCAACAAAAAAGCCCTTGCATTGCAAGGGCTTTTTTGTTTTTCAAGAATACCCCCAGGGGAATTCGAATCCCCGTCGCCTCCGTGAAAGGGAGGTGTCCTAGGCCTCTAGACGATGGGGGCGTGTTCTTGACCTTTATTAATATACACAAGGAATAGAAATATTGTCAACACCTCCAGCAAACTTTTTTTGATTACGTAAAAACTTCCGTCCACAATGAATTTTCACTACAGCGCAAAGCGCGGTAAGTAAGGCGGCGCGAAGCGCCGCCTTACTTACCGCATTTTTACTTGATGGGGGGGCGGATGCCATAGGTACGATAGCGCCAGTAATCCTCTAGGATTTGAGCGTGATCGAAACATAGCTGCTTTGGCGTTTGCCAAGCAGCAAAAACACCGACCGATTTAGCATCGTCATGGGCTTGGGGATCACCTTCTGCCTCAGCCATATACACCGCACTGACCGTATGTAAGCGCTCATCACGACTGGGGTCAGAATAGATCCCTAGCAAATCGATTAACTCCACTTTTAAGCCTGTCTCCTCCTCTGCTTCCCTTCTGGCAGCATCTTCAAGGCGTTCTCCATAATCCACAAATCCCCCAGCGATCGCCCAGCCATGGGGGGGATTGAGCCGCTCGATTAACACAATAGGTCGATCGGGGCGATCGCGCAGGGCAATGATGATATCAACCGTAGGTACAGGATTTCGGTAAGTCACTGGATTCGTAATTAGGATTGCTAAATTTTTATGGCTGGCGACAGCCATATTAGGACAATATTAAAACCGAAAAGAGAGGTGCGCCGCTTAGCGGCGCACCTCTCTTTTCGGTTTTGTTTTATAGCTGCCGTTAACTGTATTGGCAATACTAATTCACGAAAGTGCGACAACCCTTTTGTGAATTAAAAACTAAACCTCGTAAGGGTTTTAGACCACTTGGTCTAAAACCCAAAATATTGTTGCCGCACTCTGCGCAGCAACAATATTTTGGATTTTAATTTTGTCCTAACAAGACTGGCGGCAGCTATAATATCGTCGAGCAGAATTGCTCTGGAGCCTTTAGAGTAGGGGTGGGGCTTTAGATCGGCAAAGAGAGGGTAATTACAGCTACAAAATCCAGCTTGCGCGTGAGTTATTATGCAGACTCATAATCCGAGAGCTATAGGC
Organism: Pseudanabaena biceps PCC 7429; assembly: GCF_000332215.1. Classification (GTDB taxonomy): domain Bacteria; phylum Cyanobacteriota; class Cyanobacteriia; order Pseudanabaenales; family Pseudanabaenaceae; genus Pseudanabaena; species Pseudanabaena biceps. The sequence goes on along the minus strand of NZ_ALWB01000062.1, from coordinate 17,585 downwards.
ATTACTCGGCAGGAGAGTATTTCTTTGATCCCGATCAGTATAGAAATTGTAGAAGGTAATCCGAATCTTGCCTCTCTCTTGGGCTGGCATTTGCAGCAGATAGGCTATTCGGTATTTCAGGCTGTGAGTTGTCAGCAAGCTAAGCTGGTATTTCAAAAACAACAGCCCAGCTTGGTAATTTTGAGTACTGATTTGCCTGACGGGGATGGTGTGGAACTATGCCGTTGGTTACATAAGCAAAGAAGTTCTTTGATATTTATCATTTCATCGCGTACCAATGAATCTGACATCGTTGAAGGTTTAAAAGCTGGCGCTGATGACTATTTGACAAAACCCTTTGGAATGCAGGAGTTTTTGGCAAGGGTGGAAGCTTTAACCCGCAGATTACGCACATCTGCACCACCCGCTTGTCTGGATTATGGAGTCCTCAAAATTGATCTCGTCCAAAGACAAGTTCGGCTCAAGGGTAATGCGATCGATTTAACGCCACAGGAATTTAGTTTGCTCTACGTGCTCGCCCAATCCGAAGGGCTAGCCTTAAGTCGCGCGGAGCTTTTGCAAAAGGCTTGGCCAGATGAAATTAACAATCCGCGTACAGTGGATACCCATGTTTTATCATTGCGAAAAAAATTAGAGGTCGATCCACAACAACCAAATCTGATTCAAACTGTGCGTAATATTGGTTATCGTTTTAATCCAGAGGCTTTGTCCCGATTGCCTCTTAGACCGCAGCCTCCAACTAATAATAGCGATCGCCCACCCCAATTTACTGCCCCTCCCAGTCGCTCCTTTGCGAAGTATTAACTTACTAAGGATTAACCTACTTAACCCTTGTCATCCCGCTCTAACCAAGATTCATTCTGGTATACTGTCAACTACATCAATATTTTCATTGATTAGCTAGACTTGAATCAATAATTCTGTAAAGACGCGATCAAAAAACAGATAATGTTGATTAGGTAATATTCACGACCTTATCGCATGTTTAGGGTTTTGAAAATTTTATGATTGCTGTAGCGATTTATCTCTCGCTAAATTATTCCAATTTTCTAAAAGGGTTGGATGTTGACGAGGATTTACGCTAAGGCACAACAGGAAAAGCAGGAAGGCAGTTATGGTAAAAGTCCTCGTAGTGGACGATAGTTCAATGGTGTTGGAGATGGTTTCGGCACATTTAAAACAAAATGGCATAGAAGTTATAGAAGCTAATGACGGTGCTGAAGCAGTCGAAAGACTAAAAGCAGTAACTCCCGATTTAGTTGTCACCGACGTAGTTATGCCTAAAATGAATGGCTATGAGCTATGCCGATGGATCAAAAATAATGCCTCTACGAAGGATGTACCCGTAATTATGTGTACAACCAAAAGTGAGGAATTTGATAAGTACTGGGGTATGAAGCAGGGGGCTGATGCTTACCTAACCAAGCCTTATCACCCACCTGAATTAATCAAAACGATTAAACAGCTACTCAGTCAAATTAAGTAAAAGTAAGCGGAAGCGCCTTGCGTTTTCCTATCTCATTTTTGGATAATTTTGGATAATTAAAGAGGCGGCACATAGTGCCGCCTCTTTATGTATGCCATGTATGTCTCGACTTCTGTCGAGCCCTTTTTAGAAAATATGAACTCTCAATTTTATTTAGGTTGTGCAGTTTGGGCTTATAAGGGATGGGTTGGTGACTTTTATCCCCAAGGGAGCCGTTCTGAGAAGTTACTGCAACTTTATAGCGATCGCCTGATAACGGTGGAGGTAAACTCGACTTTTTATTCACTTCCCGATCGCCAAACGCTCGAACGATGGGCAAAGGATACCCATCCCAATTTCCGCTTTTGCCCAAAATTTCCTAAGCATCTTACCCACAATGGTTTATTAGTGCCATTTATTGAGCAGTCATACCAATTTTTAGATTTAATTTCTAGCTTGGGCGATCGCTTGGGCGTGGTATTCGTGCAGTTACCTCCTAGCTATAGCCCTGCCAACTTTACGGATTTAGAAAGTTTCCTCCAAGCTTTGCCCCGCGATCAATATCAAATAGCGTTAGAGGTAAGGCATGGTGATTGGTTTAAAGCGGCGGCTGGCGATCGCTTAAATAGGCTGTTAAGAAAACTGGGTATGGGACGAGTTCTCCTCGATTCGCGTCCTATCTACGATTTGCCCTTGGGCGAGGCGATCGATCCAGCCCTTGCTGCCCCAGTGAAACAGGAACGCCGCAAACCAAACTTACCTTTACAGCCTGTTGTAACTGCGCCCTTTAGTATCGTTCGCTTTATCAGTCATCCCGAACGCAATTTCAATATCCGCTTTTGGCAAGAATGGATGACTTACTTGCAAGAATGGCTAGCCCAAGACACCCAAATTTATTTCTTCATGCATTGCCCGCTCGAAGAGCGATCGCCGCACAATGCTAAATATTTTCAGGAAATGTTAGAAAAAACCAATCTGTCCGTCCCCGCCTTACCTTGGGATCGTCTAGCTCCACCCCCTCAACAACTAAAACTATTTTGAAATGCTCGTAATTAAATCAGTTAAACCAGTTAAATTATTTCTACGAGTGGTCTTATCCCTATTCTTGATTGCCGCAGGCACTCTCCATTGGTTAACGCCCAATCCCTTTGTCAAGATCGTTCCGTCCTTCTTACCCTATCCCTTGGCACTGGTTTACATTAGTGGTGTGTTTGAAATTTTAGGAGGGATTGGTTTGCTCTTACCCTCGGTCAGTATTGCCGCCGCTTGGGGCACGATCGCCCTATTTGTTGCGGTATTTCCAGCAAATATCAATATGGCAGTTAATCGTATTTCCCTTGAAGGTATTCCTGATTCAGATTTCCTGCGTTGGGGACGCTTACCACTACAGGCGGTATTGATTGCATGGGCATGGTGGTACACCTGTGAAGATTCCTAAAATTTTAATTTTAATCTCCTAACTAATCCATAACCCAGCCATGAGCCAATTCTCCCCTTCTCCTGAGACTGATCGCTATGCCGAATTCATACAGCCAGTGGATCGATATAATCGTGATTTGATTGATAAAGTGCGTCCGTTGGACTGGGTTAATCCCGAACCTGCGGCGAGCTACGATCTAGTCGTCATTGGGGCAGGGACAGCAGGCTTAGTGGTGGCGGCTGGAGCCGCAGGGTTGGGACTGGGCTTAAAAGTAGCCCTAATTGAAAAAAACTTGATGGGTGGAGATTGCTTGAATGTGGGCTGTGTCCCATCTAAATGCCTCATCCGTTCGTCGCGGGCGGTAGCGGATATCCTTGCGGCGGCTCCTTTGGGGATTAACTCGGTTGCTGGTATCGACATCGATTTTGCGGCGGTGATGGCAAGAATGCGGAAAATTCGGGCGGAAATTAGCGTTCATGACTCCGCCGATCGCTTTCGCCAGCTTGGTGTGGATGTATTTTTTGGAGAAGCGCGATTTATTAACTCCTCAGCCAATGATCGGGCGATCGCCGTTGGTGAGCGACGACTCCGCTTTAAAAAAGCTGTTATCGCCACTGGGGCAAGGGCAACGACACCGAAAATCTTAGGACTGGCGGAAGTCGGCTATCTAACGAACGAAACAATTTTTACCCTTAGCGATCGCCCCAAACGACTTGCCGTAATTGGTGGCGGCGCGATCGGCTGTGAATTAGCCCAAGCATTTCGACGTTTGGGTTGTGAAGTGACTTTATTACATAAAAATTCACGTTTATTAGATCGCGAAGATCCCGATGCGTCAGAAATTTTGCAGCAGAAATTTACAGAAGAAGGATTAAATGTAGTTTTGGACTGTGTGATCGAGCGAGTTTCCAAAACGCCTACGGGCAAAATCATTAGTTATCAGCAAGGCGAAACCCTTCGAGATATTGAAGTTGATGAAATTCTGATTGGGGTCGGGCGATCGCCCAATGTGGAAGGACTAAATCTTGAAGCTGTAGGCGTAAAATATGATCAACAGCGTGGGGTTTTCATTGATGACTATTTGCAAACCAGCAACCCCTATATCTATGCCGCAGGCGATATCTGTATGGATTGGAAATTTACCCATGCTGCGGATACAGCGGCAAGAATTGTCATTAAAAATACGCTGTTCTCTCCCTTTGGTTTGGGGAGAAGCAAACTGAGCAATTTGGTAATGCCTTGGGTGACCTTTACGGATCCAGAGATTGCCCATGTAGGACTGTCTGCCAACGAAGCCGATAAACTGGGTTTAGAAACCGAACAGATTAAAATTCCCTTTAGTGGGGTCGATCGCGCTATTTATGATGGTGAAACCGATGGCTTTGTCAAAATCCTGCATCAGCGTGGTTCTGATCGCATTTTAGGCGCAACCATCGTAGCCCGCCATGCGGGCGAGATGATTAGTGAAATTACCTTAGCGATCGTCGCCAAAAAAGGGCTGAATCAACTTTCGAGCGTAATTCATGCCTATCCAACCCAAGCGGATGCGATCAAAAAAGCTGCCGAGGCCTATCGAAAAAAATTACTCACCCCAAGGACACAGGCTTTTTTGAAGTTTTTAGCACAACTTAGTTAACTAACGTCAGTTCGGGTCTGGCAAATTTTAAAATCCCAAAAGTAAAAGCCTTGCTAGGCAAGGCTTTTACTTTTGGGATTTGAGAAAGGGTTTGCTACGCAAACCCTTTCTCAAATCCCGTTTCCAATTATTCCAAACTCACGTTATACCAATTCCCAAAAGTGTGGCTACACTTTTGGGAATTGAAAACCAAACTCAGTAAAGTTTTTAAAATCACAAAATGGCGTAGCCATTTTGTGATTTGGTATTGAGTAGCTGGGTACAGTTAAATATAAAACTCCAAAAGCTGTAGCGCACGCTGCGCGTGCGCTACAGCTTTTGGGGCTTTATACCAATTCATAAAAGTGTGACAACACTTCTGTGAATTAAAAACTAAACCTAATTTTCTTGCCCCGACTATCCCTATGTTGCCGTCGTCAATCGCTGCTAGACTAGCAAAAGAAAAATTTAACGATTAGCTCACTTACTGAATCGATGCCTCAAGACACTGTTGCGACTGTTTCGACTTCTGCACCCAATATCACCACAGGCGAAGCCCTAACCATTTACGAAGATATGGTATTGGGACGCACTTTTGAGGACAAGTGCGCTGAAATGTATTATCGCGGAAGAATGTTCGGGTTTGTGCATTTGTACAATGGTCAAGAAGCGGTAGCTTCTGGCGTAATCAAAGCCATGCGTCCCGATGACTATGTATGCAGTACCTACCGCGACCACGTTCACGCCCTCAGTGCGGGTGTCACGGCAAATGAGGTAATGGCAGAGCTTTTTGGGAAGGAAACAGGATGCAGTAAGGGTCGTGGTGGCTCTATGCATATCTTCTCAGCTAAGAATAACTTTTTGGGTGGCTATGCTTTTGTGGCTGAAGGCATTCCCGTAGCTTCGGGTGCAGCGTTTCAGTCAAAATATCGCCGTGAAGTAATGGGCGATCCGAATGCCGACCAAGTAACCGCTTGTTTCTTTGGCGATGGTGCAAGTAATAACGGGCAGTTCTACGAAACCCTCAATATGGCAGCTTTGTGGAAATTACCAATTATTTTTGTCATTGAAAATAATGATTGGGCGATCGGGATGAAGCATCATCGAGCTACTTCCGATGTGCGGATTCATAAAAAAGCCGAAGCCTTTGGGATGCCAGGATTTGAGGTAGATGGTATGGATGTGCTATCCGTACGCGAATATGCTCAAGAAGCCATCCGTCGCGCCCGTGCTGGCGAGGGACCTACGGTTTTAGAATGCATGACCTATCGTTTTAGAGGACATTCTCTAGCTGACCCCGACGAACTACGCAGCAAAGAAGACAAGGATAAATGGTTCGGACGCGATCCGATTAAAATCTTTGCTAGCCGCGTGCTTGAGCATGGTTTAGTAACTGAAAGCCAGTTGAAAGACATTGATAAAAAGATTCGCGATGTAGTTGAGGAATGTGTCCGCTTTGCGGAAACTTCTCCCGAACCAGATCCTAAGGATCTTTTCCGCTATCAGTTTGCTGAAGACGAATAGAGTGCAAAAAGGAAGTTGCTTGGCAACTTCCTTGCAAAACCTAAAAGATAGGTGGCGTTTAGTGCCATCTATCTTTTAGGTTTTATAGCTATAGTCAGTAATGTTAGGACAAAAAACAAACCCAATAGAGAGTTGCGGCGCTTCGCGCCGCAACTCTCTATTGGGTTTGAGTGTAAAGCGCCGTAACTTGGTATTATTTATAACTTGCAACGGGAGATCTGTGCTTGTTCCCAATCGACATCGTTGACGATCGCTTTGGAGAAATCGCAATTAACCAAGGTCGCACTATGAAACGAGGCTTTAGTGAGATCGGCATACTGAAACTTAGTGCCTGTGGTAGTGCGCCATGTATTAATTGCCAAACGAAATAAGTAGAGGCTCCCAAAAATCTGTAATGGCTCGATCGCTAAAAATATTAATAGTGCCGTAAAGGGATTAAACCGTAGCGAACCCGCGATCGCGTTAAAAGCACCAGAAACTAATATTTTGGTGAAGGTGGAGCCAAAGAAACCTGACACAAAAGCTATAACAAGGGAAATAGGAATTGCTATGACCGTGCCCTTGGAGCTAGAGATCGCAAAGCTCGCCGTAAAGCTAATCGCAAAGCTAACCGCAAATACGATGATCGCCACGATTGCCACCCAATAAACTGTGGCTTGATTGATAATCGTTGCCCCAAAAATGAAAGAAAGGGAGAAGGCAACCAGCAAAATAGTAGAGATCGTTGCCGTACCCGCAAACATCAACGCCATTACAAACGAGACCATGCTGGCGATCGCCGCTTGCCTCTGACTTTTGCCCGCGCGCACATTCGCAAAATTAGCTGCCTTGAGTTGAGAGCGGCAAAAATTACACCCACGAATATCAGCACCGCTAAAATTAGCACCGACTAGATTTTTGCCCTTGAAGGAGCGATCGCGTAAATCTTGGTTTGCAAAGTTGAGGCTTTGGCTCATAGCGACCTGTTACTAAGCTTATAAAGCTAGAAAGGCGTACCTCTCTAGCTTTATGAATTTTAAGCTAATTCGCCTAGATTTGGCTTAGAAATATGTGGCAGTCCCCAACCTAACTTTTCGCGTAATACCTTGAAAAATTCACCTTTCTGCAAACGAATAAACCTCGCTGGATATTGCGATCGTTCGACTTCAACCCGATAGTCAGGATAGATGTAACATCCCGCATTACCATCAACAACCAACACCAGCCGATGTCGATTAGCGGGGGTGACAATCACTTTCTCCGTATTGGCAAAGACTAAAGCCCGTGATGCCATGGAATGGGCACAAATGGGGATAAGTTGGAATACGGGAATTCCTGGCTCAATGACGGGACCTCCTGCTGAAAGTGCATAGGCGGTTGAGCCTGTAGGTGTAGAAATAATCACGCCATCCGCTGCAATATCAACGGGTAAATGGCGACCAATCTGCACTTCAAAGTGACACATACTGGTCAAGGGTTCACGATGCAATACCATTTCGTTTAACGATAGGGCCTCCCAGAGCAGTCCTTGGCTATCGTAAACGCGCACCGTCATCATCGATCGCTGTTCGACAACGTAGTTACCTTCAACAATTTGCGAAACTGCTTCTTCCCAATCGGTTAGGTAGGTTTCGGTCAAAAATCCCATATGCCCTGTGTTTACATTTAAGACGGGTAAACCGAGGGGGGCGATCTGACGGCAGGCAGAGAGTACAGTGCCGTCGCCTCCAAGGGCGACAACAAACATTAAGTCGCGATCGAAACCGATGGGGACTAAACTTTCGATTAATGTATGACAAACGGGAGCATCAGGTTTGCCATAGCCCAAAATACCGCCATTTCCAGTCGCCATCACTGTCTGGATCCCACGCTTTTCTAGCCACGACTTCATATCCAAACCTACACGTTCAGCGACAGGCTTTGCGTCGTTATATATAATCCCGACTTTTGGCACGCTCAATGACTACCTAGACTATTCAAAAATTTGTCAGTTTGGTAATTATAGCAATTAGCAATTAGCAATTAGCTTTTGGCTTTTAGCAATTAGTTTTTGGCAATTAGCTTTTGGCTTTTGGCAATTAGCTTTTGGCTTTTGGCAATTAGCTTTTGGCTTTTAGCTTTTAGCAATTAGCTTTTGGCAATTAGCTTTTGGCTTTTGGCTTTTGGCAATTAGCTTTTGGCTTTTGGCAATTAGCTTTTGGCTTTTATATAGCTATAGTCAGTAATGTTACTCCCTTCCTACCAAAGAAATAGACATCAAAACCAATAATTAGCGTTGCGGCGCTTCGCGCCGCAACGTCTAATTCTTTACTGGGAAGGGAGTAGGACAAAAATCAAACCCAATAGAGAGTTGCGGCGCGAAGCGCCGCAACTCTCTATTGGGTTTGATGTCCTGACTTAAATTGTTTGGACGGTGCAGTTTTTTAGGGTAGCCTCGTCAAGCGATCACTTTTTTCTTCCTTGGCTTCTTTGTTTTGATTCCAGAGCAGCATACCTAATACGCCATCAAGTAAGCCTCCGCCCCGATCGCTACCATTGACGGCAACATCGGGTACAACGCGCACATTGCGATCGCCGATAGTTTGCATTAACTGCAAGGCAACGTAGGAACTGCCGCCGAGGGCATCGACTCCAGCTCGATAGGCATCGGCTTTTGCTTCACCCGTGACTCGGATAGATTCGGCTTCACCAGCCGCTTCTTTGACCTTGGCGCTAGCTTGCAGTTCGGCAATGCGTACCCCTTGTTCGGCGGTAACTACTTCTCTTTGAATATCCGCAAGAGATGTTTCGCGGACGAGTTCTTGGCGTTGCGTTTGGGAGATGCGCTGTACTTCGTAGGTCTTGCGTTGTTCTTCGGCAATTTTGCGATCGGTGAGGGTTTGCATCAGAGTTTCGGGTGGTTCGATTTGTCCGAGGAGGGTATCTACTGCTTGGACATCATAGGCTTGCATGGCGGTACGAATAAAATCGGCTGCTTCTGCTTGGCGATCGCTGCGGGCGATCAAGAAATCTAATACTGTATAGGCCTGTGCGGAATTGCGGAAGTAGTTACCTACGGTTGGACGGAGTACGTGATCGACGAGGTTTTGCATCGAACCCACACGTGAAATCACCCTAGGGGCATCCAAGGCTCCTACGTGAATGATCTGTGCGACTTCTAAATTAAAGGCAAAGCCATCGTTAGAACGGACATTTAAGGCTCTCAACTTAGAGTCATAGCCATGTTCTTCGGTGCGATCGCTGAAGTTTAGAACAATATTGGTAGTGGGAACGAGTTCCACTTTCATAATATGGGTATTTAATGGATGTTTGCCAGGATAAAGCGGCTCGATCCATACCCCCTTATCGCCGACATTCACCAAATGTCCGTGGGTAAATAAAGCGCCACTAACATCATCTTGAGCGCCGCCAACAAAGGAAATCACCACGCCGACATATCCAATGGGAATATCGGTCATTTTTACCTGTTCGATCTGAACGAACCAAGGATTGAGGTTCCATGAACCCGATAGAATAACCTGCTCCTGCAAGCCGCGCCGACCGCCTCCATTGATGAATAGTTGAGCGTTTTGAAAGTTGTCATGTTCGGGAATGATTGCTCCTGCGATCGCTCCTGTCTCAATGGGCGTTCCATCTAATGTCGTGACAATGCCGACTTTTTCGGTGGCGACGGAATAGAGTTTTAGTTCCGATGGAGACATTCCATTGGCGGTCGCATTAGCAGAAGTAATAATTGTAAATAGCGCCGTATTGACTCGATAGGTTCCTGCGGTTAGGATTCCTAACTGTCTTCCCTTTTCCCCACCCGCAAGGAGAAATTCGCGTGCGTTTTGGAAATTGTCGCAGGGGACAGTTTTACCTAAAATGCGATCAGGAGGAATCGATTTACCATCGTTGGCAATAATTAAGCCGATTTCGCCTTGGGGTATCACCACTACGGATTCTTTGCGAACGCTATATTGCCAAGGATAAAAGCCAAAATGCCAACCAGGGGCGAGGGTGTCAGCTTGATATCCAGCTTCACCATTGAGGGCGACGAGTTGTCCTGGAGGTAAATCGCCACGCAATGAGAATTTCTTAACCACGATGCCGACTTCTCTTTCACCGACAACGATTAGCCCTAAAATCCATCCCATCTGGGGGAGAAATATAAATACAATTACAACACCGCCAATCACCCATACCCACAGTGGAAAGCTAAGCTCGCCTGCTTGCATCAGTTGGAGGGTTTGCGATCGCGTATTGGCGGCGTTATCTTTCTGGGAAATTGATTGGGCGATCGCTGCATCGTGGGTGAGGATTGTTGGCAATCCCAAGATACCCAGCATAGCGATCGCTGCACCTGAAATAAGCGATCGCTGCCAAAATTTCTGACCTAAGCTTGGGCAAATATCCTGAATCCTAAATAGCTTTTTCACGGGTAAAATACCACTTTCAGAACTGATGCTAATCTAGCGTAGTTGTCAGGAAATCCTCAAAATCTACTAAGAAAATTAACAAGCTCAATACTTTATACCAAAGCTCAAAATGGCTACGCCATTTTGAGCTTTGAAAACCCTTACTGGTTTTGGTTTTTAATTTACAAAAGTGTGACAACACTTTTGTAAATTGGTTTTTGAATTGGTTTGTAAATTGGTTTGTGAATTGGTAAGTAGTTAAGTATAAGTACACTTAAAATCTAGACGAGCGTAACGTCCGCGTAGCGGACGTTACGCCTTCTGGTTTTGTTTTTTATGCCGAACTACTTATTACTGATATAGCAACACTAGAGATAGCTAAACCCAAGAAGAGAAAGGCGGCGCAAAGCGCCGCTCTTCTCTTGACTTTACAGTGAATTCCAACGTTCGGCAGCAGTGGCGAGCGCTTTATCGCTGGGCTTCTCCTTGAGCATGGCAAGTTGTAACTCTTCGTAAATAATTTTCCGCAATTTCTCAATATCCTTCGCAGGTGGAATTAATACTTCTGATTGGGACAGTTGTGAGGCGCTAATAACTCTAGCGCGATCGGTTAGCGGTGCGTCCTTGGCTACCTCGGTGAAATAGCGATCGCCAGCGCTCTTAGTCGTTGAAGGTAATGAATTCTCAACCTTAGAAAAAGCAAGCTGATTTCCCGCATTGGTTATATAGAGGGCAAATTTGACGGCTAGAGCTTGATTGGTGGAGGTAGTTGGCACGGAGACATTCATCACCGCCGCACTCTTTTTACCCGTTGAGCCAGTAATTTGAGCGCCCACATCGGTAACTTTGGCGATATCTGGAGCATTCAGAGTAACCGTTTGCAAGAACTGTGGTCCGGACAATAAAATTGCCACTTCTCCCGACTGATAGAGTTCTACTGCTTTCCGATGCCCTTCAGTTAAGATTTCGCGAGGGATTAACTGCTTCTCAAAGAGATTCACCCAGTAGTCAAAGGCAGCCTTGCCCGCCGCATCGTTAAATGCAGCTTTACCATTGGGATCGAGCAACTTCATTCCCATCTGTACCATCGCTTCTAAGACTTGTCCGCCATCCATAGTCAGCATAAAAGCATATTTACCAGTTTTTGCTTTAATCTGTTCCGCAACCTTGGCAAGTTCTTCAAAGGTTTTAGGAGGCTTGGCAGGATCTAAACCAGCCTTTTCAAATAGAGCCCGATTGTAAATGGTGATATCCGTTGCCACGTACCAAGGCAAACCAAAGGTGGTATTATCCAGTTGATTCGCCTTCCAGATATTTGGGAAATAGGTGGCTTTATCGTTTGCTGATATAGCTTTTTCCATATCCACCAATGCTTTTTTCTCGGCTAGTTTGGAAGCAAACTGCGGATTTAAATTCACGACATCGGGAGCTGTTTTGGCAGCTACAGAGCTCAAAATTTTAGTTTCCATTTCTCCCCAAGGAATATCCACCCACTCTACTTCCGCCGTCGGATTTTCCTTTAGAAATCCTGCAATCAAATCCGCCATGTATTTATCAAATTGTGGTTTTAATTGCATCGTCCAAAATACGACTTTGTTTTTACCTGAAGAGTTAGATGGCGTTGTTTGGGCTCCACAGGCTCCGAGCAAAAACAGAGTAGAAAGTCCGATAAACTTGCGGCGACTGAGGTTGTTAAAGAGATTAGATGGCATGGCAACAATAGTAAATGTGAGTAGATTCGAGTAGATTCGAGTAGATTCGGTTTGATTATATAGCTATAGTCACTTAAGTCAGGACATCAAACCCAATAGAGAGTTGCGGCGCGAAGCGCCGCAACTCTCTATTGGGTTTGATTATGGCTTCTCAGCGCGAGGGTAATGTTATTATCCTTGGGCGGAATATCGCTGAAGGCTTCAAAGTATTTTTTGGCGATCGGTGGAAAGTTGGGGAACTCAAATTTGGCATCACCATCGGCAATATAAGCCCAGAAATATCGCAGTTCGGGAGTGAGGGTTTCGGCAATTTCGATCGGGAGATTGAGAGGGGCATGGGTTAGCAATCTCAGGACGAAGGGGTGCGATCGATCGCCCATCCATTCCCGCGAAAAATGCAGGAGATCGGGTTGTTCGGGAATGGATTTGACGCGAAATGATTCGATCTCTAGGCGATCGCCTGAATCATCGGAGCTATAGCTAAGAATCCGATAGGGATGGGGAAAACTAACCAGAGAGCCAGTAGTAATGTCATAGAGATCATAGCGATCGCTATAGGCAATATCCTGCACATGGAGATGCCCCGTAAAGATCAACTGTACCTTTGACTGTAAAATTTGACATAGGCGATCGGCATTACCGAGCATGTAGCGCTGTCCGAGCGCATTACAGGACTGGTCATGCATATGTTCCAGTACATTATAATGAATCGTTACTAAATTCAGTTCGTAATCCTGATTTTCGAGAATAGATTCCAACCAGATCAATTGCTCATCATCAATCCAGCCAATCTGTTGACCTTCAGCATCAAACTGATTGGAATTTAATCCTATTAAACGCACCTTTGGTAATACTTCGCATTCGTAGTAGAGCTTGCGTGGTTCGCTCTTGCCAGACTTAAAGCCAAAATTAGTATAGTGAGGAGTAAATTGATCGAAGGTTTCGGGTCTGGGTACATCATGATTGCCCGCGATCACATAGACGGGATAGGGAAGTTGCGCCAATCTTTCCGATAGCCATTGATGGTTTTCTGGTTCGCCATGCTGGGTCAGATCGCCAGGTAACAGAAGAAAATCTATATCTAGGTGAGCGATTTGCGACAGCACTTCTTCAAAAGCTGGGATGCTGTACTCCACAAGGTGAAAGCGCGAGGGGTGATGCCAAATTGTGTGGGGCAATGCGATGTGCAAATCGGAGGCGATCGCAAATTTAAACTTAAGTGCCACCTAGATCCAAGCCATGAATAATTACCCTCTGATTATAGAGTATAGCTAGATATAAGTAGTTCAGCGCAGTGAAAAAACAGCATAGGCAGCTCGCAAGGTGGAAGGTGGGGCAAAACGCCAAAGATGAGTGGCGGCGCGAAGCGCCGCCACTCATCTTTGGCGTTTTGATATGGGATTGCTATAGACAGCAATGAAGATACAGAGAAGATACGGAGAAGATACAAGATGGCGTTTACAATAGGTTGGATACATTGTTTAAGACCAAAATTTGAATGGCTGAATTAGTTCTGTCGTCGGCTCAAGTTAATCGCACAGCCCTCACCCCCATGATGCTGCACTATATCGAAATGAAAGAGCAATATCCCCATGCGGTGATGTTGTATCGGCTGGGAGATTTTTTTGAGGCGTTTTTTGAAGATGCAGAACTAATTTCACGGGAATTGGAATTGGTATTAACTGGACGCGATGGCGGTAAGGCTATTGGACGAATTGCGATGGCGGGTATCCCTCACCATGCCCTTGATCGCTATGCTAATCAATTGGTTGAAAAAGGCTATTCGATCGCTGTGTGTGACCAGATGGAGGCAGCCTCGGAGGCGCAGGGGCTAGTCCGCCGCGAAGTTACCAGAGTTATTACCCCTGGAACTGTGATCGAAGAGGGGATGCTGGCAGTAAAGCAAAATAATTTTTTAGTAGCGATCGCTAATGGTGGCGAAAACTGGGGCTTAGCATATACCGATATTTCGACGGGTGAATTTTCTGTAACACAGCTAAATAGTACGGAACATTTAATTCAGGAACTATTGCGGTTACAACCTGCGGAAGTTCTCATTCCCATTGATGTACCCAATCCCCAACTATTTCGCGGTTCGCGATCGGATAAGCCCAGCGTCTTTTGGGAAGGGATTGCTCCCAAGGAAAAATCTGCCTTGCCCGAACCCTATAGTGCCTTGCCCGACAGCTTTTGCTATACGCCACGATCGCAAGCTCCTTTTGCCCTAGCCGAAGCAAAACAGCGCATTCTTGATACCTTTAGAGTGCGATCGCTTGAGGGATTTGGCTGTCAATCCTTGCCCTTAGCCATTAGAGCCGCAGGGGGGATTTTAGAATATCTCGAATCCACCCAAAAAAGCATCAAAATGCCATTGCAGGGGATATCCACCTATGTGATCGCTGATTATCTAATCCTTGATAACCAAACGCGCCGCAATTTAGAAATTACCCAAACCGTGCGGGATGGTACTTTTTATAGTTCCTTGCTCTGGGCTTTAGATAAGACGACGACAGGCATGGGTAGCCGTGCTTTGCGCCGTTGGCTATTGCAACCACTAAAGGATATCGAGGCTATTAATGAACGCCTAGATACGATTGCCGAGCTATATAAGCAGCATTCTTTACGCAAGAATTTGCGAAGTTGCCTCAGTCAAATCTATGATATCGAACGTCTGTGCAGTCGCATCGGTGCGGGTACGGCAAATGGGCGCGATTTAATTGCCGTGGCAATGTCGTTAGAAAAAATGCGCGATGTTGCTGATGTAGTTGCTAGAGCCAATTCGCGCTATCTAAAAGCTTTACAGTCCGTACCATCGGTACTATTACAACTGGGCGAGCAGTTACAAAAGACCCTAGTGGAAGAGCCCCCAATTTATATTACAGAGGGTAATATCATTCGTTCTGGGGTGAACGAACAATTGGATCGCCTGCGCCAGCAGAGCCGCGATGATGTGGAATGGCTATCTGCCTTTGAGAAGCAGGAAAAGGAACGCACAGGAATTAATACGCTCAAAGTAGGCTTTAATAAAGCCTTTGGCTATTACATTAGTATCTCGCGCGGTAAGAGCGAGCAAGCCCCTACGGATTACATTCGCAAGCAAACCTTAACCAATGAAGAGCGGTATATTACGCCCGAACTGAAGGAACGCGAGACAAGGATTCTCAATGCCGATAGTGAATTAAAACAATTGGAATACGATCTGTTTGTCGAGTTAAGATTACTTGCCGCACAACAGATCGAACCCATGCGCACCTTAGCGACAGCTCTCGCTGCGGCAGATGTGCTATGCAGTCTGGCTGAAGTTGCCGTTACTTACAACTATTGCCGTCCCCAAATTACTAACGATCGCGCGATCGCGATCCACAATGGTCGCCATCCCGTTGTCGAGCAGTCTCTGCCCGCAGGCTTTTTCATTCCCAATTCTACCTATTTAGGTAACGATCGCCAATCGGTATGTCCCGATTTAATTGTTTTAACTGGTCCCAATATGAGTGGCAAGAGTATTTACTTGCGTCAGGTGGGCTTAATTCAACTCATGGCTCAGGTGGGGAGCTTTGTCCCTGCGGAAGCGGCGACCTTGGGTATCTGCGATCGCATTTTTACCCGTGTGGGCGCAGTTGACGATCTCGCCACAGGACAATCAACATTTATGGTGGAAATGAATGAAACGGCAAATATCCTCAATCATGCGAAGGAACATTCCTTAGTTTTGCTGGATGAAATTGGACGAGGTACTTCTACCTTTGACGGTATGGCGATCGCTTGGTCGGTAGCCGAATATATTGCCAATAAAATCAAAGCTCGCGGGATTTTTGCAACCCATTATCACGAACTGAACGAACTTGCCAGCCTACTTCCAAATGTGGCAAATTTTCAAGTCACAGTCAAGGAATTAGAAGATGAGATTATTTTCTTACATCAAGTTCAAGAGGGTGGTGCGGATCGTTCCTATGGGATCGAAGTGGGACGCTTAGCAGGCTTGCCTGCCACCGTAATCAGTCGTGCTAAGGAGGTTTTAGAACAAATCGCTAAAAATAGCCATATCGCTACGGGATTGCGTAAGGGGGGCTCGCAGCATCGCGATCACTCCCCAAAATCACCATCAAAAACCACCAAAAAATCTTCTAATGATTTTCCTGATGATTCGCAAATGACTATTTTTGACACCAATGCGCCCTAATAAGTGGCTAGGCGCATAATAGAGCCAGAGTCTGTAGCGCACGCTGCGCGTGCGCTACAGACTCTGGCTCTGTTTTTTAATTATGCCCAGCTACAACCAAAACCAGAGAACATACCGCCCGCCCAGCGGGCGGTATGTTCTTCTAGGTTTTAAGTTTACTTATGCCTAGCTACTTATAACCAAAAAATAAACTTCGATAAACTTCGATAAACTTTAATGAAAAAAAAAGATGATTGGTTTCGGATTGCGTTGCGCTGGAGAGGCTCCGTAGTCCCAGAAGTTTTACCGCGATCGCTATTGTGTGGATTATTTGGTGTTTTCATTTATATCCTCCATATCTCTAATATCAGAGTTTCCTTGCCAATTCTGGGCAGTATCATTCCCAATATCGTGCTGGGTCTATTGCTCGTATTTCGGACAAATACCGCTTATGAGCGATTCTGGGAAGGTCGCAAGGCTTGGGGACTGCTTGTAAATACAGTCAGGAATTTATCGCGCCAAATTCTAGTGGCGATTTTAGAAAAGGAACCCCGCGATCGCCAAGCGAAAATTGCAGCGGTGAAAATGTTACCAGCCTTTGCGATCGCCTTAAAACTACATTTGCGATCGGAGTCAATTAACTCTGAACTGGCGGCAAATCTCTCTCCTGAGCAATTTGAACGCTTGAAAACGATGAACCATCCCCCGCTGGAAATTGCATTTTGGCTTAGTAGCTACTTACAAGAACAAACTCAGCAAGGAAAATTGGATCGCTATCAACTAAACGATATGATTCAGCTTTTACATCAAATGGTTGATGTTGTGGGTATTTGCGAGCGCATTCTCAGGACTCCAATCCCTTTAGCCTATGCCATTCACCTCAAACAGTTATTAATGATTTATTGCTTATCTCTTCCATTCCAAATGGTCGATCAACTAGAATGGATGACCGCCCCCATCGTGGCTTTGATTAGTTTTACCTTGTTAGGAATAGAAGAAATTGGCATTCAAATTGAAGACCCCTTTGGTCACGATACTAATGACTTGCCCCTAGATAATATTTGTAATGCAATGCAACGAAATATTGACGATTTGATTTTCATCACTGGAGTTTAGACTAAAAAAGGAAAAAAAGGCAGAGTAAAAGAGATACAAACTGCCTAAAGTAGATGAAAAAGAAAAAGCACATCTACAGTCATGATTATTGATAAACTACAGAACTTTCGTCAACAGGCATATAATTTTTTAGGAAATGGAAGAGATGCAATATTTGACTTAATGGATGCAGTGTTAACCAGTCCAAGCGTGAAATCA
>NZ_ALWB01000061.1 GCF_000332215.1 Pseudanabaena biceps PCC 7429 | reverse complement strand
AGTTGCGGCGCGTAGCGCCGCAACTCTATTTTGGTTTTTGGGTTTGTCCTAACATAACTGGCTACTGCTATAACACTTTTATGGATTAAACACCAGACCCAGTAAGGTTTTGAGATTCCCAAAGTGGCAACGCCATTTTGGGAAGTTGGTATAAATCCTCCAATAGATTTTTAATATCAAGATTACGAAAATCTCTGAATTTTAACCGAATGATCGACTCTTCTAACCAAAGATGAAGATCGCGATCGTAGAAGGAGGTTTTAGAAGGTTGGGATCAGGATTGAGTCATAGCGGACACTCAACAGCGAGCGAATTAACGGATGTACTCTTTTAAAACGCTATTGCGGTTAGGATGGCGCAACTTGCGGAGAGCCTTAGCTTCGATTTGGCGGATGCGTTCGCGGGTAACGTTGAAGATTTGTCCAATTTCTTCGAGGGTCTTCATGCGTCCATCATCTAATCCATAGCGGAGACGCAACACATCACGTTCTCTGGGGCTAAGGGTTCCCAATACGCTTTCGAGGTCTTCGCGTAGGAGACTTTTCGCAACTTGATCGTCAGGAGTTTCACCTTCGGACTCGATAAAGTCACCGAGGCGAGAGTCTTCTTCCTTACCGATAGGAGTTTCGAGAGAAATTGGCAACTGGGCGGATTTGGCGATGAAGCGGAGCTTTTCGATCGTCATCTCCATGCGGGTGGCGATTTCTTCTTCGGTGGGCTTACGTCCCATTTCTTGAGAAAGCAACTTAGTTGTTTTCTTAATCCGCGAAATGGTTTCGTAAAGGTGGACTGGGAGGCGAATAGTACGGGATTGATCGGCGATCGCACGGGTAATTGCTTGACGAATCCACCATGTTGCATAGGTCGAGAATTTATAACCCTTTTCATGGTCGAACTTCTCGGCGGCACGGATCAAGCCTAAACTGCCCTCTTGGATCAAATCTTGGAAGGATAAGCCGCGATTCATGTACTTTTTGGCGATCGATACTACTAGACGTAGGTTCGACTGCACCATTTTGTCCTTGGCTCTACGACCAGAGTGGAGGCGTTTGCGAAATTCGCCGAGGGGCATCCCCATTTTGATTGCCCATTCTGGTTCGCGGACATCATCGGGATGACAGTCAGCCTCAGTGGCTAATTCTTCGCGCTTTAATTCTAGTTCTAGCAGGTCGGCAATTTTACGCGCTAACTCAATCTCTTCATCGGCTCGGAGTAGGCGGATACGACCGATTTCTTGCAAGTAAAGGCGGATCGAGTCTTCGGTAAAATGTTTTTTCTTAGTCTGGCTAGCTCTTTTTTTTGCCCCCCTTGCTTTGCCAGTTTTGTCAGGGTCATCATCAATGTCTGCGTCTTCATCTGAGTCATCAATTAAATCGTCCTTGTCAAGTTCGATATCATCATCATCTTCAAGGTCTTCTTCAATTTCTTCAAGATTTCCGCCAAGTTTGCCAACAGGCAACTTGATTTCAATAGGTAGGTCGATGGCTGTTTTGCTCATGCCAGATTCCTCAGATCCGTACTGTCTAAAACTTTTTCTACGGGGATTTACACCTAGATGATTGTAGCTTGTCAAATATAAAAATGGTGATTTGAGCTACTTAGAATTATGAAAATCCTGTCTAAGGGTCAATTTACAATTCTTGAGTTTAGTCAAATTGGTGCAAATCCTACTTATACATTTATAGTCTAACGATGGCAAACCGACTACAAAAATTTTTTTGATATGAGAATTTAAATAACTATAAGGGACTTGCGAGATCGCTAGGAATAATCAAAACCCCAAAGATGAGTGGCAGCACGAAGCGCCGCCACTTATCTTTGGGGTTTTGATTGCTATAGAATGGGGCAGATCCCCAAGAGATTTAGAAAATAGATGCATTTAACAGATACATTTGTTAAGTATTATTAAATTTTGATCATGCTTAAACTTAATAAAATATCTCTAGCTTCTATAGGTTTGTTTGTTGGTGGAATTCTTTTTGTCGTGGGTTTTTGGGCTTACGCTAAAGGTAATTCCACGCTAAATCTGATCGGATTTTTCTATGGTTTTCCTATCCTCTTAGGGGGCTTTGCATTTAAGTCTTCGGAGGTTAAACCAGTACCTGTGGTTGTTGCTCTATCAGATGAGGTTTTGAATTTACGCAAGGCACAAGAAACTTCAACCCAAAAGCAGCTACGCCAAGATGTAACTCGGTATCGCTACGGTATTAAGGCGCATTTGGATGAGGTTTTAGAAAAATTGGGTATGAGTCCTACCGATGAAGAACGTCCTATCTTGGTGGGGATCTATGAAGAAATTTCTCAAGCGGAGGAGACTAAGGGAGCTTACAGTTTGGTTTTACGTTTCCGATCGCCTTTGATAGACTTTGCAACTTGGCAACAAAAACAAGATAAATTGACGCGATTTTTTGGTCCTGGGATCGTGGCGGTTGTGGCGGAATTGGAAAATAAAGAGTTTGATTTACGGTTGATTTCGGAAATTCCAGCGGTAATTGGTGCTTAGACATTCCCAAAAGAGAGAAGCGGCGCTTTGCGCCGCTTCTCTCTTTTACGTTTTAATACTGTAATTTTTTTCCCAAGAGATAGATATGTGGCGGCGCTTTGCGCCGCCACATATCTATCTCTTGGGAAACGCATCCTGTAGGGGATCGTCTTGATCGCAACGCAAAAATCTACAAATGATTTAGGATTGCTATAGTTAGGTATTAAGTAGGAATTGTGGCTTTAGTTTCTTTAGCGGCTTTGGTGGCAGGGGCAAGATCGGGGAAGTTGGTGAGTTTTCCTACCGATACGGTGCCTGCTTTGGCGGTGCGTCCCGATCGCAGTGCAGATATTTATACGCTCAAGCAGCGATCACCCGATAAACCATTAATTTTGATGGCGGCTAGTTGGCAAGAGTTTTTATTGTTTCTGGATATAGATCGTCCAGAGTTGGAAACTTGGGAACGGACTGCCCAAAAATATTTTGCTGGAGCAGTGACTCTGGTTTTGCCCGCGAGCGATCGCGGTTGTCACCTAAATCAAGGTTTTCAAACTTTAGGGGTGCGAATTCCCGATAACCAAACGGCGATCGCTATTTTGCAGCAAACAGGAGCAATGCTGACTACCAGCGCCAATAAGAGTAACGAACCACCTTTACGCAGCATGGTCGCAATTAATGACGCTTTTCCCTCGGTCATGACTCTCGGCGATGGAATTAGTATTACCGAACCATTGGGAAGTGGCTTGCCATCGACTGTAGTGGAATGGACAACGAATGGTTGGGTCGTCCGTCGTCAAGGGGCTGTGCGGTTTTAAAATCAATTTAAATCCAAAAGTGCGCGAAGCGCACTTTTGGATGGATTTAGTGATGGATTTAGATAGTTTGCCAATCTCGCGAAAACTGCTCTAGGTTAGCAGTGGTTAGTTCTTTTTCCAGCCATTGTATAGCCGTGATTTGACTGGGAAACTGTTGGCTGTCGTAGTCTTGGAATACATCTACTAAGGAAATCGCGATCGCATTTTGTCCAGAAGCAACTGACCACCGCTGGAAAAACTGCTGCATGGTCAGTGCGGGTAAAGCATTTTGTAGATTTTCTAGAGCCGTGATCTGATTGGCAGAGCGCTTAAAAACCTTGACAGCATCGCTGAGATTGATTAGTTGCAGTGGAGGATTGCTTGTGCCACTGGGTTGGCTAGGCGTAAATGGCGTGGTCGTAGTGCCAATTCCTGAATTGAGATTTGACCAATCTTGACGGAATTTAGCAAGAGCCTGTGATGATATTTGACCTTGCAACCACTGCAAGGCAAGATTTTGATTAAGCATCTGGGCAAGATTGTAACCACTGAGGGCATCTTGTAGCGATGTGGCTGTGGTTGCCAGTCCAGATGCGGTTTGCCAACGTTGAAAGAATTGTTGCAATATCTCTGGCGTGATATTTGCTTGCAAATTGTTAAGAGCCGCAGTTTGATTGGGTAAGCGCCCACGGCTATAGCTATTTGCGGCATCAGCTAGACTAATCGCACTAGCAGGGGGTGTTGATGAAGAGGTGGGATCGGTAGTAGCGATGGGAGTACCATCCGTCGGTACAAAAATTGACGGCGTAGAGGAAGGCGTTGCCGAAGGTGCTGGTGAGGGAGCTGGCGAGGGAGATGGACGCACAATTTCAATCGTGGTCGGTGGAGTGGGCGTAGCTACCGCGATCGCAGGTGCTTGAAGTTTTTTCCATGTTTGTTCGCCGACTTTGCCATCAACGGTCAACCCATTGGCTCTCTGAAATGCCACGATCGCATCCCTCGTGCCCACACCAAAGTCACCATCGATCCGACCTTGATAATAGCCTTTGTCTTTAAGCAATTGTTGAGCTTGGGCTACAGCCGAGCCCTTAGATCCTGGCAATAATGTTGGTAGAGTCTGGGCAGTCGAGGCGGCACGAAGTTTAGCCCAGCTAGAACTGCCCACAATGCCATCAGCTACCAATCCATTAGCCTGCTGAAATTTCAGAACAGCATTGGTTGTGCCAGCACCAAAATCCCCGTCAATGCTGCCACTATAAAATCCTTTGCCTTGGAGAAGTTGCTGCAACTCAACTACATCACTACCTTTACTACCTTGTCTTAATATCGAGTCCATAGTTAGCTCAAATTTCTCAAAGTTGACAATCTTTAAATTCAATCAAATTCAATTCACAATCTAGCGATTTTCATTTAGAAATGTTATTTGGTAACATTTCTAAATGATGAATTTAGAAATGGGGAATTTAGAAATAGAGTACACGAGCATCTAATCCCTGCGATCGCAAGAAATATTTCAAAGATTCAGCAGCATCGCGATTGGCATAGCCACCAGCATATACATAGTTACCGCGATTTGACTTGGCGACAAAGGCGCTAGGGATAAACTGCTGTACTTGAGAGAGGGTAGTCAGGGATTGCACAGGAACAGCTGTAACATAGCGATATTGGGCTAAATTCTCAATATTATTGGTGGGGATGTAGCTCGGTAGCGTTACATAGGGTGAAGTATTAGTATTTTGAGCTTGTACGGTCTGAGAAGTTTGATAACCCTGCTGGGCATCTACCCCGCGTTTTTGGAGCTCTTTGGTTACAAAATCTGCGGTTGGTGTATCAAAGGAGCCAGCAACGATGGAGGTCTGTCCATTAACTGAGGCAACCACTGGGTTAGTTACAACTTGTCTAACAACATTCAAAGTTGCGGGATTATTGCCTGCTATGTAGACAACTATATTTCCTAATTGTGCATTGGCACTTGTACTTGCTATATTCCAAAAGCCGAAACTCGCGATCGCTAAGCCAATAGCTTTCTTCACCCAGCCAGATATCTTCATCGTTTTTAGACCTTATAACCCTAAAGCGACTTAATTGCTCATAAACCTAAACTAATTCTATCGTAATTAGTAAAGGCAGACGCATAACGACCTATACCCAGCTATACAGAATATATAGCTGTTATATAACTGCCGCCAGTCTTGTTAGGACGAAATTAAAAGCCAAAAGAGGATTGCCGCGCGGAGCGCGGCAATCCTCTTTTGGCTTTTACAGCAATTAGCTGTCGCCACTCACGTTATACCGATTTCCAAAATGGCAACGCCATTTTGGAAATACGCGTACTATAAATTCCAGCCCTTGGCTAATAAATTTGTGGAGATGGACTCATGCCATTGCTCAAGCAATAAACCAAACTCCTCTGTATGCAATCCTTTGCACCACAACATCAGGGCATCTTCACCTGTTACTTCATAGTAATTAGGTCTTCTCCCAATTTCCTTGAAACCAAAGCTTTGGTAAAGGGAGATCGCTACATAGTTGGATGCTCGTACTTCAAGGGTGGCCCATTCCAAATGGCGATCGCGAGATTTTTTGAGTAGCCCCCAGACGATCGCCTTACCAAATCCTTGCCCTTGATATTCGGGACGCACTGCTAATACGGTAATATGCGCTTCTTCAAGCACAGACCATAAACAACCGAATCCTAATAATTCGCGATCTTCCGTAGTTAAGCCCAGCACAACACTGCTGGGATTGTCGATTTCCCTTTGATAGGCTTCTAAGCTCCAGAAATCTCCTAAGCAGGCACAGTCGATCGCCCTGAGTTGGGATAAGAAATTGCGATCGATCTCACTTAGGTAGATTCTGGTCGATAGATTCATAGGTTGATAAATAATTTAGACTTAGCACAAAGCTCCATGTATCCTACCCCTATCCAAATCCCCAAATTAACGAATTATTAACGAATTATTAATGTCTATGTCAGAAATCATGCCAACTATCTATCTCAGCATAGTTAGTTTCTTTGCTTGGATAGTTAGCACGTTAGCAGGTGGTGGTAGTCCCTTTGTTTTAATCCCATTAGTCAATCTCTTGATGGGGGCTGCCTCGGTTCCACCTGTAATTACAATTGGTATGTTTTTTGGGAATGCCCATCGAGTTTTTCTGTTTTGGCGCGATATTGACTGGAAATTAACGGCTTGGTATGCTCCAGGTGCAGTTTTGGGGGCAATTCTCGGCGCATATACCTTTACCCGAATTCATATTGATGGGCTGCAAATAGTCATTGGTATATTCCTGCTGATCAGTGCAGTTTTGTTTGAGTTAGAAAAAAGCCCAGATACAAAAAAAATCGCTAACCCTGCATCTCAGCCTGATGTAAATAATTTAGATTCAGATAATTTAGATTCAGATAATTTAGAAACAAAATTGACCGCTTTGGCGATAGGCTCTGAAGAGACTAGAGATTCCCAAGAGAATAACGAATCTGGGGCTAATGAAATTACTAATGCAAATCAAACCGAGACTCAAGGGAAACTGCCTAAACCTAAATTTAAGCTAGCAGCATGGCATATTATGCCCGCAGGATTTCTGAAAGCCTATGTATCGGGTCTAGTGGGGACAACGGGACCAGTGCTTAACCCTTTTTATCTACGCTATGGCTTGCTTAAGGAGCAAATGATTGCGACTAAAGCTGCTCATATGACGATTATTCACGTCTTCAAACTGATTACTTACGGACTACTAGCAGCCCTGTCCCAAGAGCAGGCGATCGCAGGTTTAGCGATCGGCTTAGCGGCAATACCTGCTAACCTCGTGGGCAAATATATCCTCAGCCGCATGAGTTCCCAGCAGTTTCGGCAGATTGTTTTGGTATTTATGGCTGTAGGTGGGATCTGGATGCTCTGGGGACAAAGGAATTTGTTTTTGAACTAACATTTGAACTAACATAAGTTCGGGATAATTTGAAACGGGATTTGAGAAAGGGTTTGCTACGCAAACCCTTTCTCAAATCCCAAAAGTAAAAGCCTTATTTTAGTTATGTCTACTCACTTTAAGGGCGTTAAATCTGTTCTCTAAATTACAAAATTCGACAAATTACATGAAAATATTGTGTAAATGGGTGGATAATAACCAAAAATATACCTAAGGCATAGCTTTAAGTTTAGTTAAAAGTTTGGTTAAAGGGAGTGAGATCCGTACCTATAGAATGCTGTTAAGGCTGTGCTAGTATTAACTTTAACCAGAACGCAGCAAAGTATGGGGAAACGCCATGTTTGAACGCTTTACAGAAAAAGCAATTAAAGTCATCATGCTGGCTCAAGAGGAAGCTCGCCGCCTCGGTCATAACTTTGTCGGCACAGAGCAAATTCTATTGGGTCTGATCGGAGAAGGAACTGGCGTTGCCGCCAAAGTACTGAAGTCGATGGGTGTAAACCTCAAAGATGCACGCATTGAGGTTGAGAAAATCATCGGACGCGGCTCTGGTTTTGTCGCCGTCGAAATACCTTTCACGCCTCGCGCCAAGAGAGTCCTTGAGTTGTCGCTAGAAGAAGCTCGCCAGTTGGGACATAACTACATCGGTACTGAGCATCTGTTGCTAGGACTAATTCGCGAAGGCGAAGGCGTTGCCGCTAGAGTTTTAGAAAATTTGGGCGTAGATCTGTCCAAAGTCCGTACTCAAGTAATTCGTATGTTGGGTGAGACTGCCGAAGTCTCCGCAGGTGGTGGTTCGTCGGGACGCACCAAAACGCCTACCCTTGACGAGTTTGGCTCTAATTTGACCCAGCTAGCTCAAGATGGCAAGCTCGATCCTGTTGTGGGTCGTGAGAAAGAAATTGAACGAGTAATCCAAATCCTCGGTCGTCGTACCAAAAACAACCCAGTGCTAATCGGTGAACCAGGTGTTGGTAAAACTGCGATCGCTGAAGGGCTTGCTCAACGCATTTCTAACAGTGACATTCCCGACATTCTCCAAGAAAAACGGGTGGTTACGTTAGACATTGGCTTGCTAGTGGCGGGTACAAAGTATCGTGGTGAATTTGAGGAACGCCTCAAAAAGATCATGGAAGAAATCCGCACCGCTGGCAATGTGATCTTGGTAATTGATGAAGTCCATACCTTGATCGGTGCTGGCGCTGCTGAAGGTGCGATCGATGCCGCGAATATCCTCAAGCCTGCCCTTGCCCGTGGTGAACTCCAATGCATCGGTGCAACTACCCTTGATGAGTATCGCAAGCATATCGAACGCGATGCCGCCCTCGAACGGCGCTTCCAGCCTGTCATGGTTGGTGAGCCTAGCGTTGAAGAAACCATCGAAATTTTGATCGGTTTGCGCCAACGTTACGAAGAACACCACAAGCTCAAGATCGACGATGAAGCCCTCGTTGCCGCCGCGAAGCTATCCGATCGCTATATTAGCGATCGCTTCTTGCCCGACAAAGCGATCGACTTGATCGACGAAGCTGGCTCTCGCGTCAGGTTGATTAATTCCCAGTTACCTCCCGCCGCCAAGGAACTTGACAAAGAATTACGTCTAACCCTTAAAGAAAAGGATGACGCAGTTCGCAAGCAGGACTTTGATAAAGCTGCGGAATTACGGGACAAGGAAATCGATCTCAAACAGCAGATTCGCGCTCTCAGCCAAACCAAAAAGGCAGAAGCTCCGACTGAGGATGCTCCTGAAATTCGTGTTACCGAAGAGGATATTGCCTATATCGTTAGCTCTTGGACTGGCGTACCCGTACTCAAGATCACCGAATCTGAGTCCGTCAAGCTCATGCAGATGGAAGAAACACTGCATAGCCGCGTAATCGGACAGGATGAAGCGGTAAAAGCAATTTCTCGCGCCATCCGTCGCGCCCGCGTCGGTCTCAAGAGCCCCAATCGCCCGATCGCTAGCTTTATTTTCTCTGGTCCCACAGGTGTTGGTAAAACCGAGCTAACCAAAGCGCTCGCCTCCTACTTCTTTGGTTCTGAAGATGCGATGATTCGCCTCGACATGTCCGAATATATGGAGCGTCACACCGTATCGAAATTGATCGGCTCGCCTCCTGGCTATGTCGGCTATAACGAAGGCGGTCAGCTTACGGAAGCTGTGCGTCGTCGTCCTTATACCGTCGTGCTATTCGACGAAATCGAAAAGGCTCACCCCGATGTCTTTAACTTGCTATTGCAAGTCCTTGAAGATGGGCGCTTGACCGATTCCAAGGGACGTACCGTTGACTTCAAGAACACCCTATTGATCATGACCTCGAACGTTGGTTCTAAAGTCATCGAAAAAGGTGGTGGTGGACTCGGCTTTGACTTCGCCGCTAGCCAAGAAGATGCGCTCTATACCCGCATTCGCTCCCTAGTTAACGAAGAACTCAAGCAATACTTCCGTCCAGAATTCCTCAACCGTCTTGATGAAATCATTGTCTTCCGTCAGTTAACCAAGCCCGAAGTCAAGGAGATCGCCGATCTCATGCTCAACGAGTTCTTCAAGCGGATGCTCGATAAGAATATCGTCCTCACGGTAACCGAGCGCTTTAAGGATCTACTCGTTCAAGAGGGCTACAATCCCAGCTACGGCGCACGTCCGTTGCGTCGTGCCATCATGCGCTTACTTGAAGACTCTCTTGCAGAAGAGATCCTCACAGGTAAAGTTCGTGAAGGTGCCTCCGTACAGGTTGATGTCGATGACGATGGCAAGGTCAAAGTGATCGAAAAAGAAGCCCTTAACGGTTCTGAAAATAGCCTTCAGTTACTACCGTCGGCTTAGAGAAAACAGGGGGCTTAAGCCCCCTTGTTTTCTGTTTTTTTGTTTTTGCACCACCTTAGTGATTCCGAGAGCTTTGGTGGTAGATGGATGGACAGTGCTAAATTTGAAAAAGCTTCATGAATGCCAACCAGCGTAATATTGCCGTGAAATCGAATCCTCTGCCTCCTACGAAACTTCAGTCGGTTGCAGGGGATTTGTCATCTGCGGAGATGCCTGAAGTTATTGTAGTAACCGAAAAAAGTGAAGATTCCTTGGGCAATGTCCCTGCGCCTCTTACGGTTGCAGATGTGGAGGGTGGAGAACTCAAGCCAATTCCCAGCCAGCCTGCTAAAAAGGCTCAGCTAGATTCTGAGGCAATTCCCGATCCTGAAATTTCCCAAGTAAGGTTTAAAACCCTTGATGGCAAGCTCAATCTATTATTGCCAACTGAAAAAAAGATCAAGTTACCATTTCATAAATCCAATGATGGTTCTCCATCTTCTCTATCTATTGGTGAAGATGAGTCGGCATCGACTAATTCTGAGACTTCATTACTAACTTTAACTTGGGAAGAAATACTTTCTCAGCTAGAGCAACGCATGGCGGCGAGTGGTCATGATTGGAAGCCCCGTACGCAGGTATATTTGCAAGCATGCGATCGCCTATTGGATACGCGTCAACTGCAAGAAATATATGAGTCGTTGCAAAATTACCAATTATTGTTGCATTGTGTTGTCACTAATCGTCGTCAGACAGCGATCAATGCTGCTAGTATGGGTTTTTCTGTTGAGCAAGGCACTGTCTTTCGTGAGTTGTTAGGATTTAATCCAATTCCTAATGCGCCAACGGACGATCCGCTATACATTAAGATGACCGTAAGATCTGGTACAGAAATTCGGCATTCAGGCAGTATTATTGTCTTCGGTGATGTCAATGCTGGTGCGGAGTTAATCTCTGAAGGCGATATTATCGTGTGTGGCAAGCTGAAAGGCATGGCTCATGCAGGTGCTAAAGGTAATGCCCAATCGGTAGTGATGGCTTTGCACCTCAATGCAACCCAGATTAGGATTGCTAGTTTTATTGCTCGTGTTGAGACTCCCAGTACATCTTTTTGTCCAGAAGTAGCCTTGGTCAGTACGCAGGGTACACCTGCAATTAAAATTGTCCAAGTAGTTGACTTTTCTGCATTTAATCATTCTTCGCTAAACTATCCCTCGTCAATCAGTAATTCGTAAACATGAGTCGCATTATCGTTGTTACCTCCGGTAAAGGTGGTGTCGGCAAGACCACATCTTCAGCAAATCTCGGCATGGCGCTCGCTAAACTAGGGCGTAAAGTGGTTTTGGTGGATGCTGACTTTGGCTTGCGAAATCTCGATCTTTTATTGGGATTAGAAAATCGCATCGTGTATACCGCCCTTGAGGTAATCGCACGAGAATGTAAGCTCGATCAAGCCCTAGTTAAAGATAAGCGTCAACCTAATTTATCGCTCTTAGCCGCTCCCCAAACGCGCAATAAAACTGCCATTACGGCCGCTCATATGAAGGCTCTGGTAGAGGTTTTAAGCCGATATTTTGATTACGTATTAATTGACTGTCCCGCAGGGATTGAGTCAGGTTTTCAAAATGCGATCGCAGGGGCGAAGGAAGCGATCGTCGTGACGACTCCTGAAATATCGGCAGTACGAGATGCCGACCGCGTTGTTGGATTATTAGAAGCCAACCGAATTACCGATATTAAATTAATTTTGAATCGTATTCGCCCAGCTATGGTAAAAAATAACGACATGATGAGTGTCGAAGATGTGCTGGATATTTTGTCAGTTAAATTAATTGGCGTAATTCCTGATGACGAACAGGTGATCGTTTCTACTAATAAAGGGGAACCATTGGTGTTGTCAGATAAGCCATCGCTAGCAGGCACTGCCTATGAGAATGTGGCAAAGAGACTGGAAGGCAAAAATATCGAGTTCTTACAACTCGAAGTACCCCCTAAAGGATTTTTCGCCCGTCTGTCTAGCTGGATTAGTGGGAATTCCTGAGGTTAGAAATGATTTCAACACTGCTCGATCGCCTGTTTCAAAGAAGTAACGTCCCAAGTGGAGCGCAAGTCAAGCAGCGTTTGAAATTCATCTTGGCTCATGATCGAGCTGCGATCGAGCCACAGGTTTTTGAAAATATGCGCCATGAAATCATGCGGGTAGTTTCAAGATATGTAGAGCTTGATGAAGGTGCGTTGGATATCCGCTTAGAGTCGGATAAACGCATGACCGCGTTAATCGCGAATCTGCCCATTCGGATGGTGCGGGAAGAATTACCCGATCTGGTAAGTCTTTTTGATGAGCCCGATGAAGAAACCTCTCCAAACCGAGAGGAGTCAAAGGATTCTTCGGTATTAGAAATGGATTTATCCGCAGAAGCCGCCCTTGATGCGATCGCGGCAAAAGACCCCATACAAACCTCTGAAGATATATCCCCATCGAGCATAGCTCTGGTGGCAGAAAGAACGACCGAAGTAAGTATCAAACTGAGGAGCGCTGCTACTAAAGCGCAAAATATGGAAGCGAGCGAACGAGTCGTTAAAGAAAGCGATCGCGAGGAAACTCAAGTTAGCAAGGATGTGGTGAATACTGCGGTTCCGATGGAGAAAAAGCTAGATCCTGTTGTGAGCGATATCAGTAATGTTAGCTCTACTAATGTTGTTGCCGATAAAGTTGCCAATAAAGTTGTCGATAAAGTTGCTACTGAGAGAGTTGATGCTGTTAATGCTAGTGACATTAAACACCTTGATGACAAGGATGAAGCCGCCATTGAAGAATCGAGCGACCAACTAGAGTTGTCCTTAGATGTTCCCAGTTCGGGCGAGATAATATAGCAAGGTAAGGTTTGCTTAGAGCATAAACCCCAAAAAATGAGTGGCGGCGCTTCCGCGCCGCCACTCATTTTTTGGGGTTATAAAACCCAAGAAGAGAAGGTTGGTGCGAAGCGACAACCTTCTCTTCTTGGGTTTTGATTTTGTCCTAACGCGAGTGGCGATAGTTATAAAAGCATAAATATCTTTTCATACCAATTTACGAAAGTGTGACAACACTTTTGTGAATTAAAAACCAAATCCAGCAAGGGGTTGAAAAGCTCAAAATGGCTACGCCATTTTGAGCTTTGGTATTACAGAGAATTGAGGATTTTTATGCATTGCGGTAAGTGAAAGAAAAAATCATGTTAATGATAGTTATGTCTTAAAGTATGGAGAAAATAATGAGAATTTAAAAGTAACTCCTTAGATTTTTTAACTCAAAAAATAGAAATATAATTTTTTAAATTGATGTGTCTAGATTTATATTTAGGGATTTGTAGGGATTTGTTTAGAGCTACGTTCAAAGATTAGATATTCAACGATCTTGTTATAGGACAATTTTAGGCGATCGCCTGTTTGATATACCTATTTGATATGCCTATTTCGTTCTTGTAATTAACTAAACATAGTTAAATATAAAAGCTTAAAGCTTTTTTTGTAAGCATTGTATGCATTGCTACTTTTAATACTGTCTCTTAATTATGCGATGTAACTTATTACAGTTTTTATGGTTAATATAGGTGATTTAATCTCAGCATATATGCTTGGTATCTACTCTAGCCTGATACTTTCTGTATAATAGAAAAGTAGTCTGTCATAGAATGTATATAGGGGATTTAGGTGATTTTCTAGTAAAAAGATGTACTAATAGATACTCTAATAAATATGGAGGGGAGAAGAGTATCATTAGTATTTTATTTTGTTTTAATGGAAATCATTTTAGTGTGATCGTTAGGCGATATTTGAATGGTTTAGAGCTAAATCCAGATATTAAAAAGATGTCGATACAGAATTAGGCTACATAACAGATCTTGGCGAATCTTATCTTTAGTGTTATCGATCCATAACCATGTCTCTAATAGCAAGTCATAATTTTCATAAATTTCCTCAACTCGCGGGCTATACTATTGCCGAGCAAATCTATAATGGTTCTCGAACTAGTGTTTATCGAGCTATAGATGACTCTAACGGTCGGAGCGTAATAGTTAAGCTGCTGCAACAGGATTACCCCAGTTTCAACGAATTGTTGAAATTTCGCAATCAGTACACGATCGCTAAAAAATTGGACGTTAGCGGCATTGTGCGCCCCTACAGCTTGGAATCCTGTGGTAATAGCTATGCCATTGTCATGGAGGATTTTGGAGGCATTTCGCTACAACAGCATATCCAAAAGCAACCATTATCTTTGGCGGAAAAATTGGAAATAGCCATCCAGATTACCCAAATCTTGGACGAACTGCACCAATCCTGCGTTATCCATAAGGATATTAAACCCGCCAATATTCTGATTCATCCAGAAACTAACCAAATCAAATTAATTGATTTTAGTATTGCTTCGCTATTGCCAAAGGAAACTCCAGAAATTAAAAACCCCAATGGCTTAGAAGGAACTTTGGCTTATATCGCGCCCGAACAGACAGGAAGAATGAATCGGGGGATCGACTATCGCACAGATTTCTATTCCTTTGGGGTAACGCTATACGAACTATTTGCTAGACAACGCCCTTTCGGTTCCTTTGACCCCATGGAATTAGTGCATTGTCACTTAGCCAAGATACCACCCACGATTCACCAGATCTGTCCCGAAATTCCTGTTGTGCTCTCGGATATCGTTGATAAGTTGATGGCTAAAAATGCCGAAGAGCGTTACCAAAGTGCTTCAGGGCTAAAGTATGATTTACAACTATGTCTACATCAATTGCAAAAATTTGGGGAGATTAGTAACTTTGCGATCGGTAAACGAGACATAGGCGATCGCTTCCTGATACCTGAAAAACTTTATGGGCGGGAAAGCGAAGTTAATCTCCTTCTAGAATCCTTTGATCATGTTGCCAATGGGGCAACGGAACTGATGCTAGTTAAAGGATTTTCGGGGATTGGTAAAACGGCGGTCGTTAATGAGGTGCATAAACCGATTGTCCGCCAAAGGGGATATTTCATCAAAGGTAAGTTCGACCAATTTAATCGCAATATTCCCTTTTCGGCTTTTGTTCAAGCTTTTAGGGACTTAATCGGACAATTGATGGGCGAAAGCGATTTCCAATTGCAGGCTTGGAAAACTCGACTTCTAGAAGCTGTCGGAGAAAACGGGCAAATCATTATTGATGTCATACCAGAATTAGAGCGAATTATGGGTACGCAATCCCCTGCGCCCGAACTAACGGGGGCAGCCGCTCAGAACCGATTTAATTCCCTCTTACAGAAATTTATTCACGTTTTTGCCAAGCCCGAACATCCCTTGGTTCTGTTCCTTGATGATTTGCAGTGGGCAGATTCGGCTTCGCTAAATTTGATTCGGGTATTGATGGAGGACTTAGAAACGGGGTATCTCTTCGTCATCGGAGCCTATCGAGACAATGAAGTTTCTACCGCTCATCCTTTGATGTTGACTTTAGATGCGGTCAGTAAAACGCATATAGCGACAAGTACGATCGCACTCCAACCTCTCGACCAGAATAGTTTGAATCGCTTGGTTGCCGATACGCTCCATTGTCAGGAGGAGTTAGCACAACCCTTAACGGAACTATTAATGCAAAAAACGCAAGGCAACCCATTTTTTGCCACTCAGTTCCTCAGAGCTTTGTATCAAGATGGCGCGATCGCTTTTAACGCCAATGCCAGCCATTGGCAATGTGATATAGCTGAAGTGCGGAATGCGGCTCTGAAGAATGATGTAGTGGAATTTATGGCTTTGCAGTTGCAAAAATTGCCAATAACTACTCAGGCGATTTTAAAGCTGGCGGCTTGTATGGGGGCGCAGTTCGATCTAGATACTTTGGCTATAGTTGCCGAGCAGTCGTCAGAGTCGGTAGCAGGTTTGCTATGGGTAGCTTTGCAGGAGGGGTTGATTTTACCTCAAAGCGAGATTTATAAGTTCTATCTTGAAGAAAGCGATATGTCGCAGTCGGTTAACCAACCAGCTTTCAAGGAAACGCTTAACTACAGGTTTTTACACGATCGCGTCCAACAGGCTGCCTATTCATTGATTCCTGACGATCAAAAGCAAAAGACTCACCTGACAATCGGACGACTATTACAAAAAAATCTTTCTAGTCTGGAGCAAGAGGAAAATCTATTTGAAATTCTGAGTCACCTCAATGCGAGTAGCTCCTTAATCACCGATCCTGCCGAAAAGAGAGAGCTTGTTCATCTGAATTTTGCTGGTTGTAAACGGGCTAAAGCCTCAACCGCTTATAGTGCAGCAGTACGCTATGTCAGTGAAGCCATTAATTTATTGCCATCAGATTCTTGGCAAACAGACCATCAGCTAACCTTGCAGATCTACGAGACTGCTGCGGAAACTGCCTATTTAAATATTGAATTTACCGCTGCTCTACAACTGATTGATACTATCTTGCAAGAATGCGATCGCCAGATTGATCGCACTCTTGCTTACGATTTATCGGTACAAATATATATCGCTCAAGATCTCCAGTTAAAGGCTATTGAAACGGGATTAGATGCACTTAAAAGCCTTGGTGTATCTTTAGTAGATCTGACAAACTGGCAAGATCACCTGCCACAACTTCCAAGTGAAGAGGGACTGATTACCAAGCCTCAAATGACTGACCCAGTCTATCTAGCAGCTCTACAGATTCTCATCACAATTACACCACCCACCCATCACGTTAAGCCCGAATTGTTTCCTGCTGTAGTCTTAACGATGGTAGATCTGTGCGATCGCGAAGGATATTCGGAGCTAGCTGCCTATGCCTACGGGATCTATGGCTTGTTGCTTTGTGCTGTAATTGGCGATTTAGATGCTGCCCA
Source organism: Pseudanabaena biceps PCC 7429 (assembly GCF_000332215.1). Taxonomy (GTDB): domain Bacteria; phylum Cyanobacteriota; class Cyanobacteriia; order Pseudanabaenales; family Pseudanabaenaceae; genus Pseudanabaena; species Pseudanabaena biceps. The sequence goes on along the minus strand of NZ_ALWB01000061.1, from coordinate 9,586 downwards.
TCAATCTGGAAAAGTTGCCCTGTCTTTGTTGGAGCAGTATCAAGCGCGTGAATTGAGAACAAAAGTAAATATGCTATTCGCTGTCTTTGTCTGTGCTTGTAAAGAGGCCGGAAATGCCACTTTGCCTTTACTGACACAGGGCATTGAAGTGGGATTAGAAGTCGCGGATATTGAATATGTCAGTTACTGCATCATGGCGTATTTCACCCATTTATTTCTCATTGGCAAGCCCCTAGAGTCTCTACAAGAAGCTCAGGCGAAGTACATGCCGATTTTAGAGCAATTTAAACAGGAGCATTGCATTGAATATTCCAAGATCTGGTTGCGTATTAATGACAAATTTATAAATGCCGATATAAATGCCGATATAAATGCCAATATAAATACAAATGGCTCAGTTGCTATTGATCCGCGTGAGGCTGAAGTTCTGCAACGCTTTGAAAATACCCACAACCATCAATGTCTTTTCGCTTTTCACCTGTCGAGACTAATATTTGACTATACCCTCGGCAACTATGCGATCGCTTTAGATCATGCCGTGAAGGCAACCGCTAGCCAAGATGCAGCCTTTGGGTTTCTCCTTACTGCCGCCCATACTTTCTATCACTCCTTAGCAAGCTTAGCCTCTTCAAGTTTAGGAGGGATTGTTCCTAAGGCAACCGAACTTGAACTTGCGATCGCCAATCAACAAAAATTACAACACTTAGCAAACCATGCTCCCAGTAATTATCTCCATAAGTACGAATTAGTTTCGGCGGAAATTCTCCGCATTCAAGGGGAGAAAGCTTTAGCAATGGACTTCTATGATCGTGCGATCGCGGGAGCTAAGGCTAACGGATATATGCAAGAAGACGCTCTGGCTAACGAACTTGCCGCAAAGTTTTATCTGGACTGGGGGAAAGAGAAGATTGCTGCTATCTATATGCAGGAAGCCTATTACGGCTATACCCGCTGGGGAGCTAAAGCCAAAGTTGAAGATCTGGAAAGGCGCTATCCTCATCTATTGCAGGTGATTCTCCAGCAAGCAGTCTCACCGATCATGAGGATTGAGCCCCTATCAACGATTGCCATTCCCGACATATCGATCCATGCTTCGATCGATCCCAGCAGTTCCTCTACGAGTATGAATGCCATGATGGACTTTGCTGCGCTCCTCAAGGCTTCTCAGAGCATCTCTGGAACTATTGAAATTGATCAGTTATTGCACGAACTTACGCAAGTGGTGCTCCAAAATTCTGGAGGCGATCGCTGTGCCTTAATCTTGCCAAACTCTCAAGGAGAATGGCAAGTTGCGGCTATAGCTACACCTGAAGCGATCGAACTGGTGAGCGAAGCTCTAGATGGCAACGTCAATGTACCCGTTAAATTGATTCAATATGTTAAAAACACAAAGACTTTTGTGGCTGTAGACGATTGCAAGACTTCTCTACCAGTGATTGGGAAATATCTGACTCGGGAACAACCCAAGAGTTTGCTATGTTTTCCTCTCCTCAATCAAGCCAAATTGATTGGCATACTATATTTGGAAAATCGTGCAACTAGCGGCGTATTCACCCTCGATCGCGTTGAATTGCTTAATTTTATCTGCTCCCAAGCCGCGATTTCCTTGGAAAATGCTAACTTATACCGCCAAGAACAAATTACTTCTCTCCGATTAGCGAACTTAAATGCCCAACTGGAATTGCAGCTAGTTCAAATTGCTGAAAGTGAAGCTCAAAAACGAGCCATCATTCAAGCAATTCCCGATATGATATTTCAGGTTAATAGAGATGGAGTTTATTTAGACTATTCTGAATCGTCAGAAGTAAATGCGTTAAAATCTCCCAATCCATCAGCTCAAGCAGAACCGATAGGGAAGTCGCTAGCGGATTATTTATCACCAGAACTTTATCAGCAGAAAATGCGTGATATTGAATTAGTGCTGAAAACAGGAGAAATGCATGTCTACAATCAGGTATTGACCATTGACGGTAAGCCTCAATACGAAGAAGTCAGGGTTGTCCCGATGGGGAATACTGAAAATGTTCTATTTACGATCCGCAATGTAACCGAGCAGAAACAAGCAGAAGATTTAATTCAGCAGAAGTCGCTAGAACTTGAGCAGGCTCTCAAGGAACTGCAAGAATCGCAACTATTGATCGTGCAAAGTGAAAAAATGTCTGCTCTTGGCAATTTAGTCGCAGGTGTAGCCCATGAGATCAATAATCCTGTGGGCAGTATCGTTGGTAATGTAAGCGCGGCACAAAGCTATATCAACGATCTATTAGGATTAATCGATCTATATTCTGCCAAGTTTCCTGACCCAGGAGCAGAGATTCTTGAGGAACTTGAATCAATTGACATTGAATATGTGCGGGAGGACTTGCCCAACTTGATTCGGGCTATGAAAAATGGAGGCGATCGCATTAGAGCTATTAGTAATAGCCTCCGCACTTTCTCCCGTGCGGATACCGATACGATGCAAATCTTTGATATTCATGAAGGAATTGATAGCACGATTTTGATCCTCCGCCATCGCCTCAAAGCAAATGAGCAACGTCCAGCGATCGGAGTCATCACGGAATATGGTCGGGTTCCAGCACTTAAATGTTTCCCTGGACAACTCAATCAAGTATTTATGAATATTTTGGCTAATGCGATTGATGCATTGGATGAAGCCAGTCAAAATCTTAGCTATGTAGAGATTGAGGCTAATCCCAATCGCATCACTGTCCAAACTATGGTGTTAGATAATCATGTCAAAATAACAATTTCCGACAATGGAAAAGGTATGTCTGAAGAAGTCAAAGCCAAGATTTTTGACCATTTATTTACTACTAAGGGGGTCGGAAAAGGAACAGGGTTGGGGTTAGCGATCGCCAAGCAAATCATTATAGAAAAGCATGGAGGAAGCATTGATGTAAGCTCCATCATCGGTCGAGGAACTATTTTTTCAATTCTCCTACCTTTACGAAGATAAATTGTGATTTAATCTCTTGCAATGTCTTTGCAATATAAATTCGACACAGATGAATGGAACCATGATCAAGTCTAGCGTCAAATCAGCTAAAGCCCTGCCGTTACAGCTCGTATTGGTAGTTCCATTTGTGATCCAAATCTTTGCCGCAGTTGGACTGACGGGATATCTATCACTACGAAATGGTCAGAAGGCAGTCAATGATGTTTCTAGCCAATTACGCCAAGAAATAAGCGATCGCATTACCTTACAAGTTCTTGCCTACCTAGAAAAACCCTATACTATCGGGCAAACCATTGCGATCGCCTCCGAAGAGGAGCAAATCGATTTAACCGAAACCAAAAAACTAGAACGAACTTTTTGGCGGTTAGTCAGCAAAGATATGATTCAGTTTATTCAAATTGGGTTTGCTGATGGCACTAGCATTAGCGTCGAGGAATCAGTAAATTCTGATGGCAGTGAAAATTATATTATGGCTGCGATCGTCGATAAGGAAAGCATACCTCGGCGAAGAATTTACAAGCTTAACGATCAAGGAGAAAGAACTTCTCTAATTGAGACGCAACCAAAATTCGATCCCAGAGTTCGTCCTTGGTATATTGCTGCTCAAAAAGCAGGCAAGCCGACTTGGGCTTCTAAACCCTTTCTCGGAAGATCTCAGCCATTCCCCACCATAACGATATCCCATCCAATCTATGATAAAAATAGCGTGCTTGTGGCAGTTGCCAACAATAGCTTTTGGATTAGTAAAATCCATAGATTCCTTAGAAATCTCAAGGTAGGACAGACAGGACAGACATTTATTATTGATCGTGCTGGCAATTTGATTGCCAGTTCCACCATCGAGCAGCCTTTTATTATTGATTATCAGAAAAAGGAACTGCAACAAATTCCCGCTGTAAAAGCGGACAGTTTAGTAATTAGTGGGACATCCAAGGTTTTACTTGAACGTTTCGGTAGCTTTAACGAAATCACCCAAAGTCAGCAGTTAGAATTTACGCTCAACAACCAGAGGCAACTCGTGCAAGTTTCCAATATTCGCGACGAGTATGGGATTGACTGGCTGAGTATAATCGTCGTACCCGAATCAGACTTCATGGCGCAGATTGATGACAACACAAGGACTACAATTTTTCTTTGTTTGGGCGCATTAATCGTAGCAACCATACTGGGACTCTATACCGCAAAATGGATAGCGCTCCCAATTTTGAAATTACAGCAAGCTAGCGAAGCGATCGCCTCAGGAGAACTAGATCGAAAAGTAGAAGGAAATGATATTAAAGAGATAGCAGGATTGGCGCGGGCATTCAACCAGATGGCAATACAACTCAAAACATCTTTTACAGGATTAGAGATCCGCGTATCAGAGAGAACAGAAGAGCTACAGAGAGCAAAAGAAGAAGCAGACAGTGCGAACCAAGCCAAGAGCGAATTTCTGGCGAACATGAGCCATGAGCTCCGAACGCCATTAAACGGAATCCTAGGGTATGCCCAAATTCTAAACCGCTCCAAAGGACTGCAAGAGAAAGAGAGACATGGGATCAACATCATCTACCAATGTGGAAGCCATCTATTGACACTGATCAATGACGTACTAGAGCTATCAAAGATCGAAGCAAGGAAACTAGAACTACAGGAAAACACGATTCATTTGCCGTCATTTCTGCAAGGAGTAGTGGAGATATGTCGAGTGAGAGCCGACCAAAAAGGGCTCGAATTCATTTATGAAAGTGAAACCGATCTACCAGAAGGGATCGAGACAGACGAAAAGAGATTGAGACAAGTAATTATAAATCTATTAAGCAATGCAATTAAATTCACAGACAAAGGGCAAGTAATATTTAGAGTAGGAATGGAAAGAGCAGCAGAGATCAAGGTAGAAGTAGAAGACACAGGAGTAGGGATAGCGGAAGGAGAGAGAGAAAGGATATTCCAAGCCTTCGAGCAAGTAGGAGAGAAGAAGAGACAATCAGAGGGGACAGGATTGGGACTAGCGATCAGTCAAAGGATCGTACAAATGATGGGAGGAGAGATCCAAGTTAAGAGCGAACTAGGGAAAGGGAGCATATTTAGTTTTAGGATAGGAGTAAAGTTAGCAGAGGAATGGGTAAAGCAAAAAACAGTTCAACAAGGACAGAATATCATCGGATATGAAGGAGAGAGAAAGGAGATATTGATCGTTGATGATAAATGGGAAAACAGGTCGGTGATCGTCAATCTGCTGGAGCCTTTAGGATTTAGGCTCACCGAAGCTGAGAATGGACAGATAGGGCTAGAAAAAGCAAGAGAGAATCATCCTGACCTTGTTATAACGGATTTGGCGATGCCAGTGATGGATGGATTTGAGATGTTGAGCCAGATCAGAGCGGACGATACATTAAAGGGACTGATCGTGATCGTTTCTTCGGCATCCGTAGGGCAAGAGGATCGGCAAAAGAGTTTAGAGGAAGGAGGGGATGACTTTTTAGAGAAGCCAGTACATTCGGAAGAATTGTTTAGGTTATTGGGCAAGCATCTACAAATCAAGTGGAGTTATGAAGAGGGAAGAAAGGAGGAAGAAGTAGTAACACTAGGAGATTTGGTCGTGCCTCCTGAGGAGGACTTGAGGTTGCTGTTGGATCTAGCTCTTGCTGGTTTAATCAAAAAACTAGGTGACACCGCTGGGCAAATTGGTCAAAGGGATGTCCGCTATTTGCCTTTTGTCCAGCAGATTCAACTGCTGGCTAAGGGATTCAAAACGGAAAAGATCGAAGCCTTACTGCGTCGATATCTCCCTAATTAGATTTCCCTAATTAATAACAACGAGGATTATAGAGAGCATGAATGTTGAAGATTCCAATACTTTGATTTTAATTGTTGATGATACCCCAACTAATCTGGATGTTATCTCAGAAGCTTTGAGCGATGCGGGATACGATGTGGCGATCGCTACGAGTGGAGAACGCGCCCTTCATCAGGTTGAGCGAAAATTGCCCGACCTCATCTTGTTAGATGTGATGATGCCTGAAATTGATGGATTTGAGACCTGTAGAAGACTAAAAAGTAATCCCAAAACCACCAATATTCCCATTATCTTCATGACAGCACTCTCTGATATGAGTAATAAGGTTAAGGGGTTTGAACTAGGAGCGGTGGACTATATTACTAAGCCTTTTCAAGAACAAGAAGTACTGGCAAGGGTAAGAACCCATCTACAGTTAAGCCTATTAACGCAAAAGTTAGAAGATCAGGTGATGCAGAAAACTGCCGCATTGCAAGCTTCTCAACTGCAAATTATTCAAAGTGAAAAACTGTCTGCTCTCGGCAATTTGGTTGCAGGTGTTGCCCATGAAATCAATAACCCAATTGGCTTTCTTGGGGGGAATATCCAACCTGCCTTAGGCTATATTAAGGATCTATTTAGTTTGTTAGATCTTTACCAAAAAAAGTATCCCGATCCCGATCCTGATATTCAAGAAGAAATTGACAATATCGATCTTGCCTATATTCGCGAAGATTTACCGAAGTTGGTCGGTTCTATGCGGGAAGGAATCAAACGGATTAAGGATATTAGTAATAGTCTCCGCACCTTTTCCCGCGCCGATAGTGACGCTAAGCAGACTTTTAATATCCATGAAGGGCTAGATAGCACGATTTTGATCCTCCGCCATCGTCTCAAGGCAAACGAACAACGCCCAGAAATTGAAGTTGTCACGGAATACGGTCAGATCCTTCCGATAAAATGCTTTCCAGGGCAGCTCAACCAAGTATTTATGAATATCTTAGCTAATGCGATTGATGCTCTAGATGAAGCTAGTCAGAAACGTAGCTATGCCGAACTCCAAGCCAATCCAAATCGAATTACAATTCAAACTTCAGAATCGGAGAAGCATGTGAAAATCAAAATTACTGATAATGGTAAAGGGATGTCTGCGGAAGTAAAAAATAAGATTTTTGATCATCTATTTACGACTAAAGCTGTAGGAAAAGGGACGGGATTGGGCTTAGCGATCGCTAAGCAGATCGTTGTAGAAAAACATGAAGGAAGTATTGAAGTAAACTCCATAATCGGTCAAGGGTCAGAATTCCTAATTCTTTTACCTCTCTAAAAAGATATGATTCAATTCGCTCTAGTACGAACTTAACGAGCGAATCGAGAGAATATTTTATCAGTAGCTCAGTAAATAAATACAGCCAGAATATAACAGCCAGAATACAAAATATAACAGTCAAATAACAGTCAAAATATATCTTATGCAGGATCGAGTGATGAATAAATCGGGAATATTAAACTCCATAGCACATCGGTCAATTGGAACTAGTCTAATGATATATGTGCTGGGTGGCGCTTTTGTAGGACTTAGTGCCATGTCGGTATTGGTCTATCGAGCACTTGATAGTCAGGCTAGGCAAGAGATCCAGAAGACATTGAGGATCAAGGTGCGCGAGGTTGAGAGTCAAATTTCTCAAGTGGAAAACTTTACGGCTAATATGCAAGTTGCGCTTCAAATTATGCGATCGCAGCCAAATATAACCACCAAGGATTACAAACGATTAACATTTGAGTTTTTTAAAAAACGTCCATCCCTTGTAATGGGATCGGGATTTGGGCAAACTCCCTATGGGATTCTTACCGATCGTCAGTGGTTTTATCCCTATTTTTATGTCGATCAGGGCTCTCCTGATTCGGTCGGCGATCGCTTGCCCGCCCCTAATGAAAACATTCGCTATTTGGATGTAATTGATGCGGAGTTTTATCCAGACAAGGACTACTATCAATTTGGTATTAAGGCAGGAAAACCTGCGTGGAGTGAACCCTATGATTGGTATGGTATTACTATGGATACCTTTACCTATCTCATCTTTGACGATAAAGGGAAAACATTGGGCTATACGGCAAGTGACCTTAATGTGAACGCCATCACCCAACAAATTAAGGACAAGGCATTCCACGATCAAGGCTATTTTGCTTTAATCAGTCAAAAGGGAAACCTACTGGGTTATCCACCTGATGTAGCAAAGGCAAAAGCCAGAGATAGTTACCGAGATATTCCTGAATTGCAAGTAATTTGGCCGCAGATACAAGATAGTAGTGGCATTCTCGAATCAGAAGGACAAATATGGGCTTATGATCGCGTCGCGGGAACCAATTGGATTATGCTGGCGGTTGTTCCCAAAAATGTTGTTGTGTTACCAGTTTTAGGCATTACTTTAGGAGGAACATTGGGGGCTGGGGTCATTTTAGTCTTGGTCGTAATTTGGTTTGTAAGGCGTTTGAATCGTCGCTTGCAGCCAATTGTCGAAGAATGTAATCAAATGATGCTGATGGAGTCAGACGAAAATAAGCAAGTTAATCCTGAATTAAAAATCAATAAAGGTATGGATGAACTCGAAATTCTCTCTACTTCCTTCGAGCGAATGACACAACAACTAAGGGAATCATTCAATGCCTTGCAGAAATCAAACGAAGATCTAGAGATCCGCGTATCAGAGAGAACAGAAGAACTACAGAGAGCAAAAGAAGAAGCAGACAGTGCGAACCAAGCCAAGAGCGAATTTCTGGCGAACATGAGCCATGAGCTACGAACGCCATTAAACGGAATCCTAGGGTATGCCCAAATTCTAAACCGCTCCAAAGAACTGCAAGAGAAAGAGAGACATGGGATCAACATCATCTACCAATGTGGAAGCCATCTATTGACACTGATCAATGACGTATTAGAGCTATCAAAGATCGAAGCAAGGAAACTAGAACTACAGGAAAACACGATTCATTTGCCGTCATTTCTGCAAGGAGTAGTGGAGATATGTCGAGTGAGAGCCGACCAAAAAGGGCTCGAATTCATTTATGAAAGTGAAAACGATCTACCGGAAGGGATCGAGACAGACGAAAAGAGATTGAGACAAGTAATTATAAATCTATTAAGCAATGCAATTAAATTCACAGACAAAGGGCAAGTAATATTTAGAGTAGGAATGGAAAGAGCAGCAGAGATCAAGGTAGAAGTAGAAGACACAGGAGTAGGGATAGCGGAAGGAGAGAGAGAAAGGATATTCCAAGCCTTCGAGCAAGTAGGAGAGAAGAAGAGACAATCAGAAGGGACAGGATTGGGACTAGCGATCAGTCAAAGGATCGTACAAATGATGGGAGGAGAGATCCAAGTTAAGAGCGAACTAGGGAAAGGGAGCATATTTAGCTTCAGGATAGGAGTAAAGGTATCAGAGGAATGGGTAAAGCAAAAAACAGTTCAACGAGGACAGAATATCATTGGATATGAAGGAGAGAGAAAGGAGATATTGATCGTCGATGATAAATGGGAAAACAGGTCGGTGATCGTCAATCTGCTGGAGCCTTTAGGATTTAGGCTCACCGAAGCTGAGAATGGACAGATAGGGCTAGAAAAAGCAAGAGAGAATCATCCTGACCTTGTTATAACGGATTTAGTGATGCCAGTGATGGATGGATTTGAGATGTTGAGCCAGATCAGAGCGGACGATACATTAAAGGGACTGATCGTGATCGTTTCTTCGGCATCCGTAGGGCAAGAGGATCGGCAAAAGAGTTTAGAGGAAGGAGGGGATGACTTTTTAGAGAAGCCAGTACATTCGGAAGAATTGTTTAGGTTATTGGGCAAGCATCTACAAATCAAG